>JAUJNC010000035.1 GCA_030446525.1 Armatimonadaceae bacterium | reverse complement strand
GCCCAAATGCCGGCGTCCATCGCGGCGAGGGCGGCGGCGAGCGCCGTCTCCTCGGCCAGGCGCACCCGCCGCTCCCGCTCGCGCGCGCCCGCCTGGGCCGCCTGCGCCGCGATCTGGGTCAGGTCAAGCATACCCATTCCCGGGTCATCGCGGCGCCTGAAATCTGTCCAGCTCCTCCAGACTCGTGGGCGGTTTCAGCGTCCCGGCGATGATCTGCGCGCGGAGTTTTTCGATACGGGCCAGGACGTCGGCGGGCACGTCCTGTTTGGTGAAGCGCATGGGCGACAGGCCGACGCCCTGCTCCTTGAGGCCAAAAATCCGGGTGCCCGGCTCGAAGGCGCCCTCCTGGACCGCCTGGACCGTGTCGAAGACCGCGGTGTCGACGCGCTTGACCATCGAGGTCAGCACCCGGCCCGGCGCGAGATCGTCCTGGTCCTTGTCCACGCCGATGGCGTAGGCGGGGGCGCCCCGGTTTTTGGCCGCCGTGATGACGCCGATCCCCGTCTGGCCCGCGGCGTGGTAGATGATGTCCGCGCCCGAGCCCATCTGCGCGATGGCGATCTCCTGCCCCTTCTGCGGGTCGGTCCAGCTCCCGGCGTAGCCGACGAGGACCCGCCCCTGGGGGTTGGTGGTCTTGATACCCGCCTTGTAGCCCGCCTCGAACTTCTTGATGAGGGGGACCTCCATCCCGCCGACGAAGCCGAGGGTATTGTTCTTGGTCATCGCGCCCGCCAGCGCCCCGGCCAGGAACGACCCCTCTTCCTCGCGGAACTTGAGGGACATGCAGTTCGGGAGGTCGGGCGCGTCGCCGTCCACGATCGCGAACATGACCTTCGGGAAGCGGGGGGCCACTTCCGCCAGGGCGTCCTGCATCAGAAAGCCGACGGCGAAGACGACGTCGAAGCCGTTCTGCGCGTACCGGGAAAGGTTGCCGACGTAATCGGCGGCCTGCTTGGACTCGGTAAACTTGACCTGGGCGCCCAGCTCCTTTTCGGCCCGCTGCAGCCCCTCCCACGCGGCGGCATTGAACGACCTGTCCCCCACCCCGCCTGTGTCGGTGACCAGACCCGCTTTGATCCGCTGGCCGGCGGCAGCGTTGCCCCCGCCCGGAGCGGCGGTATTGTCGACCGCTTGCTTATTACCCGGGCAGCCAGATGAAAGAAGCGCTGCCGGTACAAGCGCGAGTCCCGCTAGAGTTGCAAGAACGATGCGTCGCGAAACGAGCAATTTTCCTCCTAACCCCCTGCCCCCTTCCCTCGAGGGAAGGGGGGATAGGTCATCCCTTGTCGATCGACATGCCGCGCACGTCCTCGTTGGCCTGGCCGATGGCCTCGGCCAGCGTCGGGTGCGCGTGGATCGTTTTCATCAGCTCCTCGACCGTGTTCTCGAGCTGGATCGAGACGACCGCCTCGTGGATCAGGTCGGTGGCGTGCGGGCCGATGATGTGGACGCCCAGGATCTCGCCGTACTTTTCGTCCGCGACCACCTTCACGAAGCCGTCGCGCTCGTTGATCGCCATCGCCTTGCCCAGGTTGCGGAACGTGAAGGTTCCCATCTTGACCGGGTAACCCGCGTCGCGCGCCTGCTGCTCGGTCATCCCGACCGACGCCACCTCGGGCTCGGTGTAGACGCAGTTCGGGACCGCCTTCCAGTCCATCGTCTCGTCGTGGCCCATGATGTTGGCCGCGGCCACCAGGCCTTCCATGGTCGCCACGTGCGCCAGGCCGCCGGCGTACCCGCCGCGCTCGCCGGTCGTCACGTCGCCGATGGCGTAGATGCCGGGGACGTTGGTCTGCATCCGGTCGTTGATGGCGATGTGGCGCCCCGCCATCTGAACGCCCAGGGCTTCCAGGTTCATCCCCTCCGTGTAGGCGACGCGCCCCGCCCCCACCAAAACCACGTCGCACGTGAACGCGCCGTCCTGGCCCTTCTCCGAGACGTAATGAACGACCTTTTTGCCGTCCCTGTCCTCGACCTTCATGACCTTGGTGGACAGGTGGATGGCGATCCCCTGCTTCTTGAGCTGCTTTTCCAGCTCGGCGCCCAGGTCCGCTTCCATGGTGGGGAGCAGACGCGGCATAAGCTCCACAATGGTGCACTTGGTGCCCAGGCCGCTGTAGGTGTAGCCGAACTCGCAGCCGATGACGCCCCCGCCGATGATCACCATCTCGCCGGGGACCGTTTTGGCCGACACCGCCTCGTTCGACGTCCAGATCGGACCGGTCGCCAGGGTACCGTCGGCGTTTTTCCGCCGCACCTCGTTGTTGGGGATGAAGATGTCCGCATCGGAGATCCCGGGGATCGGGAGCCTCATCGGAACCGAGCCGGTCGCGATGACGATGTTGTCCGTCGTGATGCGCTCGGTCGAGCCGTCCGGCTTCTTCACCTCGACCGCGTTACGGTCGACGATCGAGCCCGTCCCCTCGATGTGCTTGACGCCGTGCTTTTTGAACAGGTAACCGACGCCGCCGACCAGGGTGCTGACGACCTTGTCCTTGCGCGCCATCAGCTTGTCAAAGTCGTAGCCGACGTTATCCGCCTTGAGGCCGAAATCGGCGGCGTGCTTCAAGGTGTGCAGCGCCCCGACCGACCCGATCATGGTTTTCGTGGGGATACATCCCCAGTTCAGACACGTCCCGCCGAGTTTGTCGTTCTCGACGCAGACCACGCGCCCGCCCAGCTGGGCCGCGCGGATCGCCGCCGGGTAGCCGCCGGGGCCTGCGCCGATCACCACAACGTCGGCGTCGCGCCCACCGCCCGGTGCACTCATTATCGCTTCTACCTCCTGAAGTAACTCCGCGAGATCGGCAGACCGATCGCGGCGGTTTCATCCATACCCAGGGGAGGCATGGTCTCCGCCGGGGGACGTTTCCAACACTACACCGTCATTATACCTGAAATGGGCGAGGGGATAGAAAGCCTGGCAGGCAGCCTCATCCGCCCCGGCGCGGGTGTCGCGGCGCGGGGAAGGAGGTGTGGTGCCCCGGGCGAGATTCGAACTCGCACTGGAACGATTTTAAGTCGTTTGTCTCTGCCGTTGGACTACCGGGGCGTGCTGCGGCGGTGCGAAAGCGTAGCAGGTAGAAGGGAGTAACCCATCCCTGTGCATTGTAACACGCGGCCGGTGGGCCGTCAATCGCCCGACACCGGATCGCCCGGCGCGAAGACCGCACTTTGACGGGGAGGAATGCGGGTGGTATAATGGGCGCGAACGCTTTGTTTTTCCCTGATTTGCCTACCTCCCCGAAACAGCAGGAGTATACACCCCATGCGCCGCAGGCGAACCGCCGCCTCTGAGCCGGAAGTCACCGGCGACATCAGCGAAACCGTCGACACCGACATAACCGAAGCTGTCGCCGTACCCGCAGATACCGCTCCCACAACTCCCACGGAAGCCACCGCCCCTGATCCCGCGACCGGCGCTCCGCCCCGACGCCGGCGCGCCCCCCGACCCAGGAAAAGGCCGGAGGCGGGCGAGGAGCCGGCGACGCCGCTGGCGGTGCCCGCGGACGCAGTCGAGGAGCCCCACCGTGATGGAGATGGCGCCGCCGGCGCAGGCGGAGCCGCCCGCCGACGCGGCGCCGGTGGCGCCCCTGACCAAGAAGCCGCAGGCCGCGGCGAAGCCGCCCGAAGCGTACGCGCCGCCGCGGGCCGGCGAAAAAAGGCCGAGCCGGCACCGGCGGATGCCGCGCGGGGCAGGCGCCCGTGGACGCGGCTCCAGGGCGCGCTGCCGTGACGGCGGAGCCGGTGGCGGATGCAACCCCCGCCGGGGAAGCGGCGCCCGCCCCGGAGGCGCCGGCGGAGGATGCCCGGCCGCGCCGCGCGGGGCGGCGCCCGACGAAGACGGCCGAGGTCGCCGCCGCCCGGGCTGCCCGAAAACGCCACGCGCTGCCCGAAACGCTGGCGCGGCTCGCGGAAACCCGCGTCGCGCTCCGCAAGGGGCGCCCGAGGAACCGTCGTGAACGGCGAGCCGCGCCTGCCGCTGTGGTTTTTCGTCAACACCGAGGACCCCGACAGCCGCGGGATCGCGGCGCGCGAGATACGGCAGGCCTACGACGCCGGGGGTCGCTTCTTCACCCTGCTGGCGCACCTGCCCTGGACCACCCCGGTCCGGCGAGCGCCGCTACGACCCGCTCGACGAGACGCTTCGGTTCGTCGCCGAGAACGCGCCGGAAGGGTTCATCCTGCCCCGGCTGATCTTCTCACCCCCGCCTCGTGGGAGCGGGCGCACCCCGACGAGATGACGCTCTACCCGGACGGCGGCAGGGGCGATGTGTCGCTGGCGTCCCGCCGGTTCTGGGAAGAGGACGCCGACGCCGCCCTGCGCGCCGCCGTGGAACACGTCGCCCGGGGGCCGTATGCCGAGCGCGTGTTCGGCTTCTACTTGGAGCACGGCGAGTGGTTCCACGACGTCACCCGCGGCTACGACATTTCCCCCCCCCAACCGGGACGCGTTCCGGGCGTGGCTGCGGACCCGGTACCAGAACGACGTGATCGCCCTGCGCGCCGCCTGGCACGACGGCGGCGTGACGTTCGAAACCGCCGAGATACCCGAGCGGAGACCGCCGGGCTCCGCGCCGCCCACCGCCCCCGTGCTGTATCAGGAGCGGGAGCGCCGCGCCGCCGATTTCCACGAGTTCTCGTCCGAGATCGTGGCCGGAGTCATAACGCGGCTGGGGCGCGCCGTGAAACAGGCCAGCGGCGGGCGCTCGGCGGTGGCCGTCTCCTACGGCTACACGCTCGAAGGCTCCCCCCGGGCCGGATCGGGCCACCTGGCCCTGGCAGAGGTGCTCGCCTCGCCCGATATCGACATACTGACCGGGCCGGTCTCGTACGCAACGCGCACGCCGGGCGGGTCGGCCCCGCTGCCGACGCCCGTCGATTCCCTGGCGCTGGCCGGCAAGCTCTGGGTCAGCGAGGATGACACCAAGACCTTCCTGGCGCGGGGCGAAACCCCGGACACGTACAACCCCGCGGGTGTCGTCCGCGCAGGATTACGGCGGCGGTGCACGCTCGACAGCTTCGGGGCGGCGCTCGCGCACAGGGCGGGCGTTTCCTGGATGGATCTGTGGGGGCAGGGCTGGCTCGACGACCGGGCGGTCTGGGAGCACATCGCCCGCCTGCGCACCCTGAGCGATAGGCTGGCGACGCGCCGGCGCAACCCGCGCACCAAAGCGGTGCCCCCGCCGGACGTGGCCGTCTTCGTGGACGAGCAGTCGTTCTTCGGCGTGCGCGCGGACGAGCGCCTGCTGGGAAGGCTGGTGATGAACCAGCGCGACGCGCTGCTCCGGTCGGGCGCGCGCCTGGGCTTTTACCTCCTCTCGGACCTCCCTGCGCAAAAACTTCCCGGAAGCGCCGCGCCTGCTGCTGTTTTTTGAACGCGTTCCACTTCCCCGACGGCGTGCGCGCCGCGATCAAGGAGCGCTTCCAGGGCGACGGGCGCACGCTCGCCTGGGTGTACGGGCCGGGGTGTCTGGAGACGGCAGCGGACGGGACAGGCGAGGTGACCGCGGGGCGGAGCGAAAGCGTGTCGGAGACGTCGGACGTCATCGGGATGCACCTGCGGCTCCAGGCGTGGAGAACCAGGACCGGCACCCTGATCACGGACGGGCGCTCGCCGCTGACGGACGGCCTGCGCGGGCAACGGCTGGGCGAGGAGGAGCAGATCAATCCGTCGTTCTTCGTCACCGACCGCGCGGCGCAGGCCCTGGGCGAGTACGTCCAGACCGGCAACACGTCGCTGGCGGTGCGTAAGCACCCCACCTGGCAGTCGGTGTTCATCGGCGAGACGGCGCTGACGCCCGCGCTGCTGCGCGGGCTGTACCGGCTGGCGGGCGTGCCGTCGTACACCGCCGAGGACGACGTGGCGTGGATCGGCGATTCGCTGATCTGCCTCCATTCGGCGTCGAACGGCTTCAACACCGTCGCCCTGCCGGAAGAGGAGGCGCACCTGTTCGACCTTCTGAGCGGCGAGACGCTGGTATCAGGCGGGCGCGGCGTGCGGATCCACCTGCGCCCCCGCGAGTGCGAGCTCCTGTTCTCGGGCACGGCCGCCGAGGTGTCCCGTCTGGGCGGGGACCCCAACGCCGGGCCGCCGGGTCTGAGCGCAACCGAAGAACTGCCGCCGCCGCCGCGGCCCTTCGTGATGGAGCCCGCGGATGCGGCCACGCGCCCCGACCGCGACCTGCTCGCCGAGGACGAGGAAGCGATGGCGGCGGCGCTCGCCACGGGCGCGCCGTTCGCGGATAAGGACGCGGCCCGTGCAGACGTCGTCGAAGAAGAAAGCGACACGGAAGAGGGCCGCCCCGCTCGCCGGGGACGATGCCGCGGCGCCGGGCAGGAAGAAACGCCGCCGCCGGCGCGGGGCGCACGGACGCGCCGCGGAAGGCGAAGATGGCAGCGTCGCGAGCGCCCAGGGCGTGGACGCGGTCGGGCCGGTGGCATCCACGGAGGCGCCGGGTGAGGCGCACGGCGATGCCGCGCATGCTGCCGCCGCTCTCCGAGCTTCTGCCCGATTCAGAGCTTGTCGACGGCGACCTGCCGCCGGTCCCGGACGAGTTCCTGCCGCTCCAGGTGCGGTCGGACGAGGCCGGGTGGGGCGGCCCCAACCGCAAGAGGGCCTGGAGGAGACGCCGGCGGCACGTCCGCGGCGGCGGGGGCGGTCCCAGGCGCGGCGGGGAGGGCAGTCCGGCGCCCGGGAGGGCAGCCCGCTCACAGAGTCTGCGGCAGAGTCCGACCCATCCGGCGGAAGCGCGGATTAGCGAAGGACGATAAACAGGGTGGCGGATGCCGCCACCGCCGCCCCCACGGCGATGGCGGCCGGCGCGCCGAACCGCTGCGCCACCGCCCCGGCCCACAGGCTCCCCAGCGGCGTCAGGCCGGTGAGGACCAAGTAGATGCCCATGACGCGCCCGCGCAGCGCATCCGGCGACGAGGTCTGCAGCACGGCGTTCGCTGTGGCCCAGAAAGCAGATCAGCGAAAAGCCGATGCCGGCGACCAAAAACAGGACAGCAGGTAGCTGCGGCTGAGAGCGAGAAGCGTCAGCAGGACCGGGAACACCAGGGACGCGCCGCTCAGCACGAAGCCCTTGCGGCCGTAATCCGCCAGGGTGGCCGTGGTGAGCGCCCCGACCAGCGCGCCCATCCCCTGACACGACATCAAGAACCCGAAGCCGCGCCGGCGTCCGCCCGAGCGTGAAGCGCGCCAGGGACGGTAAGAGCACGAAGTACGGCACGACGAAAACGGAAAAAATGGCTGAGGGTGATAAGCAGGCGCGCCGCCTGATGGCTTTTGCAGGTAGCGCACCACCTCGCGGGCCTGTTCCAGCGGCGGCCCCGCGCTGGTCGCCCAGGGCCGGAAATCCCCGCATCAGCAGCAGTCCGACGATCACCGCGCCAAACGATAGCCCGTTCCACAAAAAACATTGGGCGAGCGCCGCCGGCTCTCGCCGAGCGGCCGCAGGGCCGCGATCAGCAGGCCCGCCAGGGCCGGCCCCACGGCGCGCCGCGTTGAAGATGCTTGAGTTCAGCGCGATGGCGTTGCCCAGGTCCTGCCTGCCCACCATCTCGACCACGAACGCCTGGCGTGCGGGGATGTCGAACGCGTTCACCGTTCCCAACAGCACGGCCAGCAGGATGACGTGCCAGATCTGGACCTGGCCCAGAAACAGCAGCGCGGCCATGGAAAGCGCCAGCCCCATCTGCGTCGCCTGGGTCAGGACGATGATCCTTTGCTTGGAATGCCGGTCGGCGATGATGCCGCCGTACAGCGCGCCGAACAGGACGGGCAGCGACCCCGCCGCCGACATGATCCCGAGGTACAGGTTCGCCTGGGCCTCGCTGCCCGTCCCCTCGCCCGCTCGCGAGCAGCACCACCAGCCACCCGAGCGCCGTGTTCTGCATCCACATGCCGACGAGGAAACGAGGCGACCCGCGATAAACAGGCGGAAGTTCGGGTGCCGCAGCGCCACGAACGTGCGCGCCAAACGCAGGCGCCCCACATCGGCGGCCCGATCGGCAGGTCGTCCTCGGGCAGAAGGGCACTCCTCTATTCGGGTTTGTCGGTGCACTGGGGCTGGGCTTCTTCGGGCAGGGGCGGCGCCTCGGCGCCGGCCCGTGGCAACGTCCCTTCCAATTCCTGGCGCCAGTGCGCCACATCGCCCGCCGGCCCGTAGCAGTACATCATGCGCAGCGGCGTGTCCCCGACGTTGGTGGTGGTGGAACACGCCGGACGGGATGTACACGGCCTGCCCCCCGTGACCATCTGGCGCTCCTCGCCCAGGCACATCTCGCCGGTCCCGTCCACGACAAAGTAGATCTCCTCCTGTTCCTGGTTGTGCCACGGCACCTGGCCGCCGTTCGGCTCCAGGGTGACATAGCCCAGGCAGAAATTCGTCGCCTGAATGGGCGATACGCCCCCTACCAGGTTCTGCGTTTTCCGCCGCGCCGGGTAGGTGCGGCCTTAATTTCGTTCAGATCCGCGATTATCATTCTCGTCTCTCCGTGAACCTCCGGGCTGCCTCTGCCCCATGCACTCCGGTTGTTGCCGCTCTCCTGCGGCCGCACGGCACGGATACCGCTGTTCCCGCACCGGACCCGAGTAGACGCCCACCTGCGATCTCGACCTGCCGGAACGCTGTGGGTTCTCCCACGCATTGATGTGCATGAATTATGGTCCGGTCGGCTGTCCCTCAAGCAAAACTGCCACCCCGTAATTACGCGAGACAGGCGCCGAATCCCTGCTCCGGCCCCTTCTAAATAACGGACGGATCAAAACTGCAGCTCGCTCCAGTCCTCATGCTGCTCAGCGCCACGGTGCGCTCCGAGGCGTGCTCGAGGGCCGACGCCGACCGCAGAAGAGCCGCACACGTTCAGGGAGCGGCGGAACACGACGTGCTTCACTCTTGAAGAGTTGCGGCAAAAAGAGGGCGCCGGGAATGTGGGTGCCCGGCGGTGTGTCGTTGTCGACGACGCGCGTGGTGTCGGGCCGCGCGCACGCCCCACGAGGCGAGCCGGTCGATATGGGGCGTCTTGACGACCGGATGGCCGTAAGTGCCGGCGGCGTTGTTGAGGTCATCGACGGCGATGAACAACACGTTCATCCGGCGGGGCGAGGGACAGGGCGAGCGGAGCGGCGCTCTATCGAGACACCGAAGGCGCTTTGCAGCGGGACGACAAAAAGCGATTTTTCATGGATCTCGTTTGGCGAATTGCCTTACCCTGCCCGTTGAACTTCGATCATATCAGCGCCGCCGCGCGCCAGCTTGAACTGCGCGAACGGCTTTCCGTTGACGCTCACCTGGTAGGGCCGTCAGCAACAGCGAACACGCCAGCGTCTTCCCAATCTTCCTGCTCATCGGGTTTCTTTTCCCTTTATCGCGGGTCGAACGCCATGCCCGCCTGCGTCGCGGCGGCCTTGAGTTCGGCCATCGAGATGTCGACCTCTTGCGCGGTCTTCATGTGTTCGAGCACGACGGCGCCGGTCGGGGGCAAGTCGCGCTGCACGTGGCGCAGCACGGCCGCCCAGTCGGTGACGCCCTGATCGAGCGTGGTCTCGTCGATGTGCAGATGAAAGCCGGGCGTGAACTTCATGTCCTTGACGTGGACGAAGCGATAATGGCCGGCCAGAGCGGAACAGACCCTGTCCGCGTGTTGGGTGGGCTGCCACAAATCGGCGTAGTGGTAAAAGTTGCAGACATCGAGGCAGATCGTGAGGTGATCGGAGCCGGTTTTCTCCTTCAAGCTCAGGAAGCGTTCGGGCGAGTTGACCACGCAATGGATGTAGGGTTCGATGCTGAGGAACACCGAATGCCTTTCCGCCAGCTCGAGGAGCGGAGCAAGCTGGCGCGCCACGTCATCGAGCGCGCCGGGCGAAAAGTTATCGGGATGCGCGGCGCCGAATCCGTTGGCGCCGGGGGTGTAGTTGCCGCCGTTGATGACAATATCGGAGCATCCCGCGTCGCCAACGAGCGGCATCGCTTGTTCGAGCTGCGCCCTGGCGCTGGCGACTTTTTCGGTGTCGGGATGAACCGGGTTGAAGCCGAAGAACGCGAAATAGCAGATCGAAAGCCCTTTGCTCTCGAACGAGCGCTTCAGATCTTCGGGTTTTTGCGCCAGAACCTGCGGCAGGCCGGCGGGGACCGTGGTCACGCCGTGACGCTCGATGAGGCGCTCGGCCTCGCCGCCGTTGAATTGCAAGCCAAGTTTCATGATGTTGCCGGTGCCGGGCTGTCGAGCCGCACCGTTCCTCCCGTCCGGATGGATTGGATGAGGGCGTCCGTGACCTCCTGAACCTCCAGCGAAAACCGCAGATCGCACAGCGGCGGCTCGCCCCCGCGGACGGCCGCGACGAAATCGGCGACGGCATCGCGCATCACCAGCGTGCGCGGCGGCTGCGGCCAGGTTTGCGTGGCAGGCTGATCGGCGGCTTTGGTCTTCCAGGTGATCGCGCTGAACATATGATCGGTGCCGGAAATCACGGCCTGCCCCGTGTCGGTGCAGATGTCGAGATGCACGGGCGCGGCGGCGCCCTTGAGCGAGGCGCAGCCGCCGACCGTGATCGTGGCCACGGCCCCGCTTTGGAACTTCAGGATGCAGGCGGCGTGATCTTCCAGCGGACGCGCGCCGCTGAACGAGCCGCCGAAGGCGTGAACCGCTTGGGGGCGGCCCGCCACGCTCAGCACAGGCGCCAGAATGTGACACCCGTTCTCGTTGATCAGCCCGTTGCCGTTGTTGGCGTCCCACTGCCAGCCGTCGGCGCGCGGCAGATAGGCGATCTGCAAATCCGCGCAAATCGTGATGACCTGGCCCATGTCTCCGGCTGCGGCCAGCTCTCGATACTTCTTCATCGGCGGCATCGAAGTCATCATGTAATCGGTGACGAAGGGCACGGGATGCCGCTCGATCAGCGCGGCGATTTCGCGGGCCATCTCGCTGTGAGCGGCCAGCGGTTTTTCGAGAAAGATCGGGACGCCCCGCCGCGCCGCCGCTTCGATCAGCGGCTTGCGATGGGCCGGCGAGACGGCGATGCACACGCCGTCGAGATCAAGCCCCTCCAGCATTTGGACGCCGTCGTTGTAGGCGCGTGCGCCGAGGGACGCGGCGTAATCGGCCAGCGCAACCGGGGGCCGGCCCGGCCCGGCGGGAATCTCGGCTCGCAAATCCGCGACGCCGGCGATGTGGACGCCGGGCGTTTCCTGGAGGCAGTTGACAAGCGTCCTGCCGATGTTCAGGCCGATCACGGCGATGTTCACTGTTTTGGTCATCCGTTAGCTCCTTGGGGCGGCGAATCTCCGCAGATTTTTGATGCAGGTGTCGAGGCTGTCTTCGGGCGGCCCCTGCGGGCGATGGTTTTCCAGCACGATCCAGCGATGGCCCTGAGCCTCGGCAAACTCCAGGATCGGCGCGAAGTCAATGACGCCCTCGCCGATATCGGCGGTTGATTGCTCCGCGTCACCGGCCAGGTCCTTGAGATGGAGCAGGCCGATCCGGTCGCCGTTCTCTTCCAGAAACTGCCGCGGCGCGATGCCGGTCTTGGCCAGATAATACACATCGAGTTCGAGCCGCAGGCCGGGCACCTCCTCGAGCAGGTGATGGAGGAGCCACCGCCCCGCCGCGTCGCGGGTGACCAGTTCCCGCTCGTGGTTGTGAAAGAGGAAGATGAAGCCCGCGTCCGTCGCCGCCCGCGTCATGCGCCGGAAATCGGCGATGAAGACGTCGGGATCGGGCGATTCGCCGAAGGGATACGCGCTCAGCGCCAGATACGCGGGGCCGGCGGCGCGCTGGAAAGCCAGCGTCTCGTCCATCTTGTCCGGCTTGAAGCAGGCGTATTCGAGGTAGGCGGAAACGATGGTCAGATCGTGGTCGCCCGCCACCTCCCGCAGATGCTGCGGCGTGTCGTGCCCGGCGTGGTTGCGGATCTCGATCCCGTGAAAGCCCGACGTTTGGAGCGCCCGGCAGATGCCGGGGAACTCGCTGAACTCGCGCTCTTTGAAGGCAAACAAGTTGGCTGATATTTTCATGGGTGCTTATTCGGACGAGAGGCTTTCTTCCAGCACGCGCACTTGTCCTTCGCGCCGGAGCAGTTCGACGACGGCGGCTTTATAGCGCGGCTCGCATTCTTCGACGATCTGTTCGATGCTGCGCGTCTCTCCCAGCTTGTCGCGCAAAACCGGCATCCACTTTTTGCCGAAACAAACGTGCGTGATCTCGTCCGAGCGGTCGAAATCGACAATCGCCGCCGAAGCCTCGTCGCCGCGCGCGCGCAAACGGTCGAACTTCCTCCGCAAAGCCGGGAAGCGCGGCGCTTCGGCCACGCGCACCAGCACGACATAGCGTTCCAGGGCCGACAGTTCGCCGCGTGCCTGCGTGTTGGCCGAGGGCACCGGGATGGTGTTCAAGTCGACGCCCAGTTCTTCCAGGCGCTCGACGCCCATCTCGAAGTGGCGCACTTCGTCCCAGCAGTGGCGCGCGGTGTCGTAGAAGAACTCCCACGGCATCTCCCACGGCGCTTCGTGGAGCACCTGCGCCAGCGTTTCCGCGCCCTGGATCTCGCGCACGTAGGAAAACAACTCGCTCGCCACCGCGGCCGTGTGGCTTTCCAGGTCGATGCCGTTGGCCGCCAGGACTTCCTCGATCACCCGTTCGGGCTGGCTGCCGACGCGCCATTTCGGATCGCGCGCCGGCATCTTGCCCGACACCGGATGAGCGGATGCGCGCCACGAACGGCGCCCAGAGCGCGTTCACTTCCGTCACCGTGCCCGCGCGGCCTTCGGGAAAGGGTCCGGCACGAGCCTGCGTCAGGGCCTCGGCCCGCGCCGCGTCCGCCGCATCGGGCACGAAGTTTCTGGAGCGCAGCCAGCGCTTCGCCCAGTTGATCTGCTCGCGCGTGCGGTGGAGGCCTTCCTCGATCACGTCGCGCGACGGCTCGTCGGCTTTGACGGCGGCTTCGAGATACGCCTCGTAGCGTTTGGCAAATTCCGGCTTCACCACGGTGAACAGGTCGTGGAGGAACGCGGTCTCGTCCGGCGTCTCGACGACCAGAGCGATGGCTTCGCCCAGCGCGGGATGCCAGAGGCCGTCGCCGCGCCCGGTCGGCAATTCGCCCAGACGCCGCTTCAGGCCGTTGACGCTCTGCGCCTGCTCCCAGATGTAGCGCCCACGGCCCGGCGCGCCGGGTAATCGGCGATGTCCACGAAGCGCGCCGATAACGCGCGAAAGGCGCCCTCCTCGCAGTGGATGAAGCCCCGCAGCTTGTCCGCGTTCTGGCGCCGGAGCGCCCTGCCGGTTCGCCGGGACATCGTTGCTGTCGTTGGTTGTCATGATTCCCTCTATGTCTCTGCGGTTCATTTTGTCAGGTACGTTAATCCTGGCCGGCTTTCTTGCGCGGCGCGGGAGCCGACAAGAAAGGGCGAAGGTTTGATTTTCATAGGAAGCTCAATGGCCGCTTTGCGGCCCAGGACAAGCAGGCCGCCGTAACTGTCGAGCGCGGCTTCGCCGGCCCGGACACGAGGCGTCGCGGCGCAAAGGAAGGCGCAAAGACTCAGGAGCAGGGCGGGCGCGAAGCCGCGCCACGTTGCGGCAGGGTTGGTGAGGTGTCATCTGGTTTGCTGTTGCTTTGATCATGAACCGCAGAAGCACAGAGACGAACCGGGGAAGGAAAAACAGGACAGGAGCGGAAACCGCTCTGCTTTCTCTCTGCGCCTGCGCGTCCTTCCCGGTTGGTTTTGACAGCGAGTTCTAAGACGGCTTGACGTTGCGCGCCGCCTCTGGTCAGCCTCGATGAGCTTGTCGTCGGGCGTGGCCTGCACCCGGCCCTCGTAGCTCTGGCCGCGCACCCACGCGACCGGATCGCGCGGTTGCCCGCTTGTCGACGGCCTGGGCATCAAGGTAATGCGCCACGAAGGTGCGCCGGAAATTGGGCGAATGGTTGTGCCCGCTCTTGTGCAGCAAGGAGGCTGTGAAAGAACAGGACCGAGCCGCGCGGGATTGGCACCGGGATCGCCTTGGCTTCTTCCTCTTGCGGCACGCGGGCGCGGCGGAACTCCTCCTGCTGCGGCCCTTCGGTGGGCAGGTCGTGCTCCAGGATCGGCCATCGGTGGCTGCCGGGGATCACCCAGAGGCAGCCGTTCTCGACCGTGGCGTCGTCCATCGCCTGCCAGGTGCCGCAGGTTGTGGGCGTCTCGAAGCGCTTCCGGAAGAACCACATGTCCTGGTGCCACGGGAACAGCAGGCCGACGCCGGGCGCCTTGAAGATAAACAGCGCGTTGTGCATCTTCAGGTCGGGACCCAAGATCGCCGACGCCACGTCGGCGAGGCGCGGGTCGCGGATGTGGGCGCGGAAGTGCGCGTCGTAGATGTGCCGGGCGCGTGACGCTGTGCATGATCGGCGCGCCGTCGTCTTTCTGGCCCCGCTCTTTGGCCAGGGCGTTCTGGCGGCGGCGCGCTTCGGGCACCAGGTTTCGTCGCGCGCGAGTCTGGTGGCGCGGGCGATGAGTTCGTCGCACTCTTCGGGCGCAAACGCCTTCTCGCACGATGTAGCCGTCGCGTTCCCAGCCTTGCAACTCTTCAGGCGTGGGCGCGAACTGTCCGGCTGTGGTTGTGGGGACGGTAGTGAACGTCATGATCATATCCTCCTGGCTTTGTGCGTCGGCTGTCATGCTTGAATCTCCTTTGAATCTTGTCGAAATTTCAGCCCAGAATGGCTTCGATGCGCTGCAATTCTTCGCGGCCCAGCGCGCGTCCTGCAGCGCGGCCAAGTTATCGTCCAGCCTGCTCGACGCGACTGGCTCCCACCAGCAGGCTCGTCACGGCGGGATCACGCAACGCCCACGACAGCGCCAGGCGCGCCAGGGTCTGGCACGCTCGCGCCGCGATGGCATTCAGGCCGCGCAGCTTCTCCACCATCGGCGGCGTGAGGCGAGCGCGCAAGCGGGCGGCGGCAGGGTGTTCGCCGGCCGCGCCGCCCGCGAATCGGCGGGGATGCCGTCCAGATACTTGCCGGTCAGCAGCCCCTGTTCCAGGGGCTGTAGGCGATGGTGCCCAGCCCCAGGCGGGCGCAGTGGTTCAGCACCCCGTTCTCGATCTGGCGCGACAGCATCGAATATTTCGCCTGATGAATCAAGAGCGGCGTGCCCAGGCTTTGCATGATCGAAGCGGCCTCCACGGCCTGCGCCGCGTCGTGATTGGAGATGCCGGCATACAGCGCCTTGCCCGACTGCACCGCCTGATGCAGCGCGCCCATCGTCTCTTCGAGCGGCGTGTCGGGATCGAAGCGGTGCAGTAGAAAATATCGACGTAATCGAGCTTCAGGCGCCGCAGCGATTGGTCGAGGCTGGCCAGCAGATACTTGCGCGAGCCGCCGATTCCGTAGGGGCCGGGCCACATTTCGTGACCGCCTTGGTCGAGATCAGCAGTTCGTCGCGGTGCGAAGCGAAGTCGCCGGACAACCCCGCCCGGCGCTTGCTTCGGCGCTGCCGGGCGGGATGCCGTAGTTGTTGGCCAGGTCGAAGTGCGTGATGCCCCGGTCGAAAGCGTGGATCATCAATTGCCGCGCGACTTGCGGATCGCTGAAGTTGTGCCAGCCGCCCAGCGACAGCGCCGGCAGCTTCAGGCCGCTCTTGCCGCAGCGATTGAAGCGCATCGTTTCGTAGCGCGCCGCGTTGAACGGTTCCGGCATTTGGGTCTGGTTGCCCTGGCTCAAAAGTTTCTCCTGTGATGGCCGCGCTTTCACATCGGCGCGGAGAGTTGCAGGCGCACCTCGCGCCCGGTGACGCCGGTTTGCCCGGTGTCGCGGATGCGAAAGCGCTTCTTCTCGACAAAGCGCTGCTGGCCGCCTTTTTCGGTGATGTAGCACACTTCCAGAATCTGATTCGCGGCGTTTGGCACCTGGAAAGTGGCGCTCAGATCACGATGCTCGCCGACGGGCACCAGCGTCCAACTGCCCGGCGGCCAACTCGCGGTCGCCGATTTTGAGGACGACGCGGGCGCGCAGCTTGTCGTCGCGCAGGTCGTCGTTGAAGATCGCCAGGGCGCGCGTGACGGTTTCTCCCGCATTCAGTTCGGGCAGGATGCCGTCTTTGTAGGGCGCGATGCCGAGCTTATCGTAGGCGATGTCGAACAGCGCGTTGGGATGGTAGGCCAGGCGCTGCAACGCTTCCTGCTGCGGGTTGATGCGCGATCCGGCGTAGTAAACGCGCGGCGCGATACCGGCCACCTGCTGATAACGCAGGCCGCGCGGCCAGATGCCGATCCACCAGGCGTTGTCGTTTTTGGCAGACGCACCGCCAGAATCTCGCCGTAGTAAGTCGGCGTGGTGCGCGACATGGCGTGGCGCGCCAGGCGGTGTAAGGATCGCCCTGCGGATTCTTCTCGTAACCTTCGGGATAATGGCGGTTGTAAATCGGGCCGGGCGCATAATCGCCGTCGTAGGAAACGGGCCGCGTCGGGTCGAGCGCGTTGATGGTGTCGCCCAGAGTTTTGAGCAGCGACGGGTCGAAGGGGCCGGCGAACTTGAACGTCATCTCGTTGCACGCCGACCACATCACGATGCTGGGGTGATTCCGCAGTCCTCGCACCAGCGCGGGCAGCAGTTCGTTGGCACGCGCGATGAAGGCGGCATGATCGATGTTCTTGAGATAACTGCGGGCGTAAACCGGCGTTTCGGCCAGGATCATCAGGCCCATTTCGTCGGCCATGTCGTAGGCGAACTTCGGGGCCGGATGCTGTGCCAGCGCAGAATGTTGGCGTTAGTGGCCAGCACGCCCTGATAGTGACCGCGCAGCACGTCGGGAGTCGGGATGGCGCCCCAGTATTGCGAGTAGGCGCACCAGTCGCCGCGCAGGTTGACGCGCACCCCGTTGAGGCGGAACTGCGTGCCCTGCGTCCAGAACTCGCGGAAGCCAAAGCGTCGCTGCTCGGCATCGCCCGCGCCGCCGGCGTCTTGCAGGCGGCTGGAGAGCAGGTAAAGCTGCGGATCGTGCGGCCACCACAGCGCGGGATTGTCCCACGCGGTTTCCAGCACGACGGTTTTGCGCTCGCCCGGCGCCAGCGCCACGTCCCGGCGCAGAGTCTTTTCGACGGCGCCGGTTTTTTCGTGCCGCGCCTCGCCGATCAGTTGGCCGCGCCACGGCACGCCGCCGCCGTTGAAAAGCCGGTATTCGACGCGCAGGCTGTTGCGACGGGTCGAAGTCTGGATGAAGGCGTCCTCGATATGCACCGGCGCGTAGGCGCGCAGCCAAACGTCGTCCACGATGCCGCTGCGCTTGTCGTCCAGATCGTTGTGCCCGATCCACCACACCACCCGCCCGTCCACGACGGTCGGCGGCATCATTTTGCCCTTGACTTCCAGGCGCAGGGTGAAGCTTTGGCCGGGCCGCACCCAGCGCGTGATGTCGAAGCTGAACGGAATCCAAGCGCCGTTGTGTTCTCCGACTTTTTGGCCGTCCACGAACGCCTCGCACCAATGGTTGACGGCGCCAAAGTCCAATTTCACGCGCCGGTTCTTCCAGGCCGCCGGCACCGTTACCGCGCGCTCGTAAGTGCGGGTCTTGAAGGCCGAGTTCTGGCTGTCGTAGACCGGCACCTTCCCACCCTGCGGCCACTGGCCGTTGAGCGAAACCTGCTCGCGCAGCGGCGGCGCGGCCTGTAGCCCCGTCGCCGCCAACAGCAAGCACATCGCCGTCAGCATCACGCAAAGATCGAGATTCATTTTCATGGCTTAATCGCCGCCGCCGGCCTTGCGCGGCGCGGGAGCCAACAGCAGCGGCAGCGGGCCGGGCGCGGAAAGGGCCGGAAAACTTTGACGCAACTGCGTCGCAAGCTGCGCGACCAGCGCCTGGTTTTCGGGGCGCGCGGCGGCGTTGACGGTTTCGCCGGGATCGGTTTGATGATCGTAAAGCTCGGTCGCCGTCACGCTTTTGTCGTCGGCTTTGATCCACTGGGTGAAGCGATAGCGGTCGGTTCGCATCGTGTAACCCATGTGCGGATTGATCCTGCCGCGCTGCCCGCCGCGCGGATACTGGCTCAACGCCACGGCTTTGACCGCCGCTTGCGGGTTCTTCAAGAGCGGCACCAGGCTTTTGCCTTCCAATCCGGGCGTCAGCGGCAGCCCGGCCAACTCGCACAGCGTGGGATAGATGTCCACGAACTCGACCAGGGCGCTGGTTTTGGCGCCGCGCGCGGTCTGGCCCGGATACGAAATGATGAGCGGGACGTGAGTCGCCGCCTCGAAGTTGGTGTGCTTGACCCACTCGCCGTTGCGGCCCAGATGATAGCCGTGATCGCCCCACAGGATCACGATAGTGTTGTCGCGCAATTTCAATCGGTCGAGTTCGGCCAGCACGCGCCCGATTTGCGCGTCGGTGTAACTCGTCGCGGCGCGGTAGCCGCGAATCAACTCGCGCGCCTTGTCGACGGGGATCGGCTCGTTACCGGGAGCCACCTCCCGGATGTCCTTGAAGTTGCGCAACTCGCCGAAGTTGGCGAAGGCCAGCGGCGGCGCGTCTTTGGGCGGGAACATGTTGTCCGGCAGCTTGACATCGGCGGGCGGATACAAGTCGTAATACTTCTTGGGCGCGACAAACGGCAGGTGCGGCTTGTGGAAGCCGACCGCCAGAAAGAACGGCTTGCTTTGAAGCTGCCCCAGCGCCCTGATGGCGCGATCCGCTTCCTGCCCGTCGGAGAGCGCGCTGTCCGGCACGTCCGGCGCTTCCCACGAGTTGCCGGAGTTCCACTTCTTCTTGCCGCCGGCCTGTCCGCCGCCCGCTTGAGCGAGCAGCGGGCGAGGCGGTCCTGCTTCATCCGCCACCAACCGAACCTGCGCGCCGCCAACAGCCGCCGGCTGCCGCGAGGCCGGCGGGAAGCTGCGCGGCACGAAGCGGAGCGCGCGCCCCGGTGCTCTTTTGCCGCCTGCCATCACGTTCCACGAGGGCGGATCGTCCAGCCCACCGTGGTAAATCTTGCCGATCTCCTGGGTGAAGTAGCCGTTCTGCCGGAAGTGCTGCGGCAGCGTCACGATGTCGGGCAGCACGTCGCGGAAGTGCGTGGTGAGGTTGTAAATGCGCGTGGTGTCGGGATAGCGGCCCGTGAGCCAGCTCGTGCGCGAGGGCGAGCAGAACGCCTGCTGGCAGTCGGCGCGCGACAACAGCTGGCCCGGTGGCGCCCGCGGGTCGATGTTGGGCGATGTTACGTCCGGGCGCCCGTGGGCGCCCGGGGCGGTGGTGAGGTCGTCCACGGCGATGAACAGCACGTTCATCTTCTTCGCGGGCGCGGGCTGCGCCGGGGCGTTCTGCGCCTGCGCGCATGATGCCGTAAGCGACAGAACGGGCAGCGCCAGCGTCAGCGCCGCGAGCGTGCGCCACGTTCCGATGCCTTCTCTTTAAGGCCAAACAACAAACGATTTTCCGATGATGGTTCTTCTCCAAAACGTCATGCGATCATGCCTGGATCGCTCCCAGATGGACGGGCGCGCCGGGTCGGAGACCGGCGGCGGCGGCAATATCCGCGGGTAAGGGCGCGCCCTTGCCGCGCGCCGGGCTGTCGGGCTTCAAGCGGAAGTCGCCTTCGGCCGCGTCCACGAAATAGGGGTCGGCGCCGCTGGTTTCCAGCGAGTTTTGGCGTAGCCGGTCGCGGCGGCGAAGGCTTCCAGCGTGGCGTAGCCGGTGACGCCGGCGCCGGTGGGCGACCAGTTGATGAGGTTCGCCGGCTGCGCGGCGTTGACGCGGTGGAACGCGTTGAAATCGGCAGCCGTCACCATCAGGCTGGAGCGGCGCGATTCCACCGGTTGTTCGCTGGAGATGCGTGTGAAGAACAGCGGGTCGGCCGTGTTCGGGCGGCTGCTCCACAGGATGTTGTTGATGAACACATGGCCGCGCGTGGTGAACACTCCGCCGGGCGGGGTGTTGGCGACCGTGGTGTTGTCGGGCGTGCCGCCCGCGCCCGGTGTTCTGGCGCGCGCCTGATTGACGCGGAAGTTATGGCCGTTGTCGGCCAGCGTGTTGTTGAAAACCCGCGCGTTGTGCGAGTTCGAGCAGGATGCCGTCGCCGTTGCGGTGCGAGACGTTGAAGGCGATGATGGCTTTGTCGCTGATCTCGAAGAAGATGCCCGCACCCTGATTGAAGCGCGACACGTTTCGCACGACCGTGGCGTTATTGGTGTTGACATCGAGCCAGATGCCCATCGAGTAGTTGTGCTCGACGACGTTGTCGCGGAACACCAGGCCATCGAAGCCGACACCCTTGAAGCCCGCAGCGCCCCAGTTGCGGCGAAAGCCCCTCGACGTTGTTGTAGGAGATGCGGCTTTCTCGACCAGCAAGCGGTGCGCCTTGCCCGCCCACAGGCCGAGTTGGCCGTTGGCGGTCATGGTGCAGCCGCGCACGATGCAGTCTTCCGGGCCTTGCCCGCCGGTTCCGCCGGCGCCCGACTGAAAGCGCAGGCCGTAGTTGCCGTTCCAGACGAAGGCGCAGTTCTCGACCAGCACGCGCGGCGCGGACACCACCATGCCGCGCAAGGCGTAATGAAAAAGCCCACGCCGCGCACCACGCTGCCCGCCGCGTCGGCGTTTTCGCGCCGCGCCACGCTCAATCCCACGTCGTGAACGGTCGCTTCCACCGTCTTGCCGGCGGGATCGTCGCCGATGTAGAGCGCATCTTTGGCGTGATCCACGAAGAACTGCCCCGGCTTGAGGCCCGCGCGCGCCCCGACCTGGAACATCGCCTTGCCGTTGATGAACACCTGATCGCCGTAGATGCCCAGCGGATAATTGGCGTCAACGATCTTGTCGAGCCGGCCTTCGGGCGCAAACTCCGCCGTCCAGTTGTCGCGCCGCCACCCGCTGCCGTCTTTGACCCACCGGAGACGATGACACTGCCCTTGAACCACGGAGATTCGCCCGGATAGGCCTGCAGCGTCAGGCGGCGCGGCAGGAAAATCTTGCCCGCGCGGTAGGTGCCGCCGCGCAAGATGATCGTGCCGCCTTCGGGCGCAGTTTTCAGCGCCTGTTCAAAGGTCGTCGGCGCAGCGGCGGCCTTGCCGTCGCTGTCCGCTTTTGCGTCCGGTGCGGCGAAGAGAGCGCCCGCCGGGATGGGCGCGCTGGTGGCCGGAATCGGCACGGCGGCGGGCGCTTGAATGGGAAAGTCCTGCCCGGCCTTGGGCGCGGGGCTGGTGTCAATGATGGGAGCTATGGCTTCATCCTGCGCGCACGCGGGCATCAGCGGCGCGGCGATCAGGCACGCTCCAAGTCCCGCCGCGAGACGGGGAAGAAAACGGCGGCAAGTTGGATCGAAAAAATGTTTCATGTCTTCCGGCGTTTCAAGGAAAAATCAACTCGGTTGCGGAGCGCAGGTGCTTTGGCGCACTTTGAGTTCGCCTCTCAGCACTTCCTCACGCGGCGCGCCCTTATAACGCCCCTCAAGACGGTCGCCGAGCATCGACACGACGCGGAGCGCGATCGCTTCGACGGGATGCGTGATCGTCGTCAGCGGCAGCAGGCCATGTGCGCGGCCAGGGGAATGTCGTCGTAGCCCACGACGCTGAGTTCCCCGGCACCGCAACGCCGGCGCGCGCCACTTCGCCGATGAAGGCCAAAGCCGCCAGGTCGTTGACGATGAGCACGGCGGAGGGTCGGTTCGAGCGGGGCAGCTTGAACGCCGCAGCCATGCGGGCGCCGACGGCGTCGGATTCTTCTGAGCCGGTCTCCGCCCGTTGATAAAGCCATTCCGGCCGCACCTGCACACCGGACTTGTCCAGCGTCTTGTGCACGGCCCTCTGCATCGCCTTGTTGTTGCGCGCCAAGCTGTAGAATCCGATGCGCCGGTGCCCCAATTCCAGCAGATGTCCCATCGCGTCTCGAACACCCGCCGGGCCGTCCAGCACGACCTGATCGCATGGCACCGGCAGCGACCCGTAGCCGTAGCGCACGATCAAACCGCCTTCTTCCTGATAGCGCTGCATCTCGTCCTGCGCCTCCTGCCGGAGTTCGTCGTTGCTGATGTCGCACACGATGGCGCGCGGCTGCTGGCGCCGCAGCCGCCCGATCAGCGCCGGCAGGTCGCCCGTGCGCCCCCTCGTCGAGGCGTAGGAATGAACCGGACCGGCGTAGCCCTGGCCGAACAGCAGGCTTGGAATGACCTGCATCTTCCGCACGTCCCTGTCGGTGCCGGCGCGCACCGAGAGCAGCTCGATGGTGTCGTGGCAGCGCCCGTTGGCCAAGCGCTGGGCGTGCGGATTGGGCTGATAACCCAGACGCCGCGCCGCTTCGACCACCGCTTCGCGCGTGGCCTGAGCGGTAAACGACTTGCCGCTGAGCGCCTGCGAAGCGGTCGGTTTAGAGACGCCCGCCGCCCGCGCCACATCCGCGAGGGTGATCTTGCGCCCCAGTGGTGTTGCCGCCACTGCCTCCGGCGTGTCCGAAACCTTTTGAGTCATCCGCTTCACATCCTCGAGGGAACGTCCCCACGCGTCTTCAAACCGATTTGAAAGACTCTCCGTTAAAACCCGGCTTCCAAGATGGCAGAGCCGGGTCGGAATTCCTTGCGCAGCCGCATCGCTATTCAGTTTTTTCAAACCGGTTTGATAAACATACTGTACCCAGTTCAGGGATTTTCTAAACATCTGCGCCAGGATATTTTTAGGAGTTCGAGAGGACGCGCGATGGATGGACGGTTCGGGAAAGTCGCAGGATCACCAGCGAAATGCAAGTTCTCCCAGTCGTGGTGGTTGAAGGCCAGATCCAGCGGCAATAGCTCCTTCGGCCCCTGATGGGTGACTTTAGCCGGGCATCTCACCCCGCCGATGGCCGCCTGACCCCCGGCTTTTTAGTGGTCTCGTCGGCTGCCGCGGACCCGATCCGTAAAAACCGTCATCCTGAATTGATGACCTCGTCCGGTTGCCCGTAACCGGGCCGGTTCACATAGCGCCGCATCCCCAGCCGCAGGTCGAGGGACCGGCCCGGCGGCAAAACCACCGTCAGGTGCTTGCCATTAACGGCTGCCGGTGTTTGTCCCTCCGCCGTCAGGTCGGTCACCTCGGTAAACGTGTGCTCCCCGAACGCCCCGGCCTGCAGGATGAGTTTCCGCTCCCGCAGGGGGCTGGCGTTGGCCAGGGTGACGGTCACGCTGTCCGCGTCGAGCGCCTGTACCAGCGCGCCCACATCGGGCGGCAGGCCGGGGCGCCGGGCGTCGGCGTCGAAATAGCGCAGGCGGGTGTGAAGCAGACCGCCGTGGTAGATGACCTGCGGCCCGCCGCACGTGAGCTGGACCAGCGCCTCGGTGTGCACCGGGTTGATCTGCTGCCAGTGGTGCACGTCCCAGTGCTCGGGGTCGCCGTCGTCCCGGGCCATAACCTCCATGCGCCGGGCGACCTCGGCCCACTGGGCGTCGAGGATCTGCCGCGGGTAGTCGGGGTTCTGTCCCCGCAAATAGCAGTACCAGGGCGCGATATGGATGTTGTCGCCCTTGCCGCGCCCCGGCTGCACCATCTTCCACAGGGTGTCCCGCTCCGGGAACCGCTCCAAGCGCGCCGCGTCCCGCCCGTCCTGCGACACGTACCAGATCTGCAGCGGGTACTCCGGGGCGAGCGGCCGGAGCGCCGTCCAGCCGGCGTCGGTGTGCCGGTGGGGGACGAGCAGCTTGCCCTCTTCTTCACGCCCCAGCTCGATCAGGCGATCCAGCTGGCCGCGCGGGATGTCCAGGTAGCCCATGTCGCCGGTGAGGAGGAGGGCGTTCATGGCCGCGATGGTCAGGGGCTGGATGATGGTCATGAACCCGTGCGGCCAGCGCCAACCGTAATAACCGCCCCACCACTTGCCGTCCATCCGCTCCCCGATCACGCCGCTCGGGCCGACGTTGTCGGGGCAGAGGCCGCCGTTGGCCGCGATCCGCTCGTTCCAGGCTTCGAGGTAGTCCAGAACCCATCGGCGGTAAGGCTCCTCGCCGGTATACAGATAGGCGTGCGTGATCAGGCTGGTAGCCGCGAGGTTGAGCGGCACGTCGCCGCGCATCTGCCGCTCGTTCAGGAGGCGCAGGATCTGGGCGTAGACGGCGTCGTCGTTCCAGTCGGCGATGGCCCCTTCCACGCCGGGGATGTCCTCGAACGGGGCCGGGTACCCGGCCAGAACCCACCGGTGCGTGGACCAGTCGTCCCACGAGTTCTCGAAGCGCGGCCCGCGGCTGCCGTTGATCGGCGAGCGCATCATCCGCCGCTCCGGGTCCCAGTTGGGCGCTTCGGGGTCCGCCCCCATGTACATGCCGGCGAAGCGGCGCGCCCGGCCCCGATCGATGGGCACGCGGGGGTCGGCGAGGCCAAAATAATAAAAAAACAGCGAGCTTTCCCCGTGGTGCATCCAGTCGTAGTAGGCGTCGAACTCCCGCCACACCTGGCCGTACCCGGTGAACTGCCGCGTCACCGCCTCCCACAGAAAGCGGCTGCGCGCCTGGACGTCCGCGCTGCCGCCCAGGGCGTAAAACAGCGGCCAGTTGTGGTAGCTCTCGTAGCCGTCGTCCGAGCCGTCCATGCCGGGCCAGGTTTGCCGCCACAGGAAGCTGCCGTCGGCGCGCGTGTAGCGCTCCTGGAAGACCGGCGCGGCCTCGTTCATCTTGTCGATCAGGAAACGCTGGCTGATCGCCCAGTCCGGCGGCGGCGTAAGCCGCGTCGCGCAAATCGTGCTCATCCGGTTGCCTCACCTTCGTAACGCTTCATCGTCGCCAGTTCGCGCGGCAGGTGGATCGCATAGGGCTCCCAGTTGATCCATTCGCCGCTGAGGAAGCCGTCGTAACCGCTTCCCCGTAACAGGGACAACGCCTGCCGGTGGTCGATGCCGCCCTCGCCGATCGGCTTCATCTCGAGCCGTTGCGGATCCGTCGAGCCGTCGTGGATGTGCACGTGGCGGATCCAGGGCTCCAGCGCCCCGAAGGCCTCTTCCATCGTCGCGTTGCCTTTGCGGATCGGGTGCAACAGATCCCAGTTCACGCCGACGGCCGGGTGGCTCACGCGGCGCATCGCATCGGCCACGTCCGCGGGATCACACCAGTCATCGTGGGTTTCGAGGCAGACGGTGACGCCCCGCTGCGCGGCGTGCTCGGCGACCGAGCGGAGGGCGCCGGCAACCTGCTCGATCGCCTCTTCGCGGCCGATGCCCCGGGGGATGGCCCCGCCGAAGACCCGGATCCGCGGCGCTCCGACATCCGCCGCCAGATCGATGCAGCGCAGCGTCTCCTCCACGTTTTGCGGCGCGGCCTGCGGGTCGGCGTATTTGCACGACGTGCTGACGCAGCACAGCGCGATGCCGCTGTCCTCGGCCTGCTTGCGGATCTCGCGCCGCGTATCCGCATCCGTGCCTGGCTCGACGCCATGGCGGTGCCCGCTGGTGACGCGCGGTTCGATGCCGTCATACCCGAGCCGCCGCGCCAGCGACAGCATCTCGGCAAGACCCAGCTCCGGACAGGAAAAACTCATAAACGCGTATTTCATCCGATCCTCGCTTTTGTTCTATCCGCATCGAGCGTTCGACGGCGCTCCATGAGCCGTGGTCCGGTATCCGTGGAAAATCCGACACGCTCGTACAGGCCGTGCGCGTCTTGGGTGTGCAGCAGCCAATTCACGGCCGCCAGCTCCGGGTGCCCGACGACAGTTTCCACGAGCCACAGGCCCAGTCCCTTCCCCCGATGCTCGGGCAGAAGGAACACGTCGGCCAGGTAAGCGGTGGTCACGAAGTCCGTCACCACGCGCGCCCAGCCCGCCAGTTCCTGCTCGGCGTACAGGCCAAACACAACCATCGATCCATTCCAGGAGCGATCGATCGCTTCTCGTGAGCGGTCCGCCGCCCAGTAAGTCGTGTTCAGCCAGCGCGCGATCGTATCCAGATCTAAACGCTCCCGATCCGTGTCGATCGTGTAGCTTCCCTGATGCCACTGCATGCCATGGCCCCCTTGGAACGCACTCCGAGCATCAGCGGAGCCGCATCACGGCGGCATCGCGGCCTTTGACGGTGACGCAGATCTGATGATCACCGACCTGGGGCGGATGCGCTACCCAGTGCAGGCGCGCGGCGCCAAACGGCCCCTACCCTGCTCAGTCGCGCCGGCGCTACGCTCCCTTGACTGTTACCAACAATTCCCTGACGCGGCGTCGGATGCAACGGGTGCTAAGCGGCCCTGTCGCCGCTTACTGTTCATACCTTTTAGAGACGATGGCTCCGGTGAATGAGTCGATGACGTAGTGCGGCCCGCCACCTTTGAGCTTGGGATCTTTCAGTTCATAATCCACATGCCAGCCGTCCTCCTCGAGCGCCAGCCGAATGCGATAGCCAGAAAGGTCGCGGTAAGCCTTGACCGCATCCGCCTGCGCGATCGTCAAGGCTTGATCGGCAGCTAGTAACCGGGTATGCTGGTCATGGATTGCAGCAGCTTCAGCCATATCTCACACTCCTTCGCAAGTACATGGTGCCCCGTTCTTCATGGGGGATAGCCCGGCCCGCCGGTCAAACCCCCACGTCGAGAATCCGGCCCTGTGGTATAGACGCCATCGTCGGCGCGAATCAAACACGGAACGCCCAGGATCCAGGCGGACTCAGTATCTGTTGTGCTGGGGCCTGGATACCAGCCCTCGCTGCTCGGGCTGGGGTGGGTGTGAAAAGTGGCCACGACAACGGAGCCGGTGATGATCGGCGGTGCGCTTAAGTCGAGCGCGGCCTGAGTGCCTGCTGGCGCCCGTCGCACCGAGATGGCTCCTGTCGTGGCATCCATATAGATCCACCCACCTTCCTCGTGCCGGTGGGCAGGGTCGGTGGGCAGCGAGTCCGCCCAGGCCTGCTCCAGCGCCTGTTGCACCATGAGATGATTTAGCAGTTCCGCGGTTATTGGCGCTTGCATCAATTCCCATATCGCTCCACGTCAGCTTGAGAGCTTCCGATATCCGCTGCCCTCAGCAGCCTACACATCTAACATCCGACGGTTCTGCTGCTATCTGGCGCCTTTTTTGTGTCACGTTCTGGCTCTCACACCGGAAGAGACTCCATCAGCATCAGTGGAGCCGCATCACGGCGGCATCACGGCCTTCGACGGCGACACGAACCCGACGGCCTCCCACCTGCGGCGGGTGCGCCCCCCAGCGCAGGTCCGCACCGTCGAACGGTCCCCACCCTTCACCTACCTCGACCTCGACGGTCTGCGGTGCGTGGTCGTGGTTGACGACCCACAGGAACGCGCCCGTCTCCCCCGCGTGCAGCCGGGCAACGGCGCTGGTGGCACCATCTTCCCCCTTGATGCGCAGGTGCGGCTGCTTGCCCGCCCAGGGAAGCAGGCCGGCGAAGAACTGCCGCGCGTCTGTCCCCGGCCGCTTCCAGTAGCCATAGCCGGGAAAGGTGCCGATCAGACGAGTCTTGCCGTTGCCATAGCTATGGTCAACAACCGCGATGCGCCCGTCGGTGTACCAGCCGCGCGCGGTCCCGCCCGCCAGGTCGTAGGCTTGCAGGAAGAGGCCGCCGGGCACGTTTAGACCGTCAATGCCCATGTCGAAGCCGTCGGATAGGTCGGGGGTGAACTCGACGTAGCTTTCGCGAACGCCGAACACGGCGTCCATGCCGTAATTGGGCTGCCGCGTGCCAACACGACCGCGGTCGCCGAAATAGGCGGGGCAGCCTTCCGCGATCAACGTGCCGCCGCCCTCCACCCAGGAGGCGAGGGCGGCGGCGCTGGCCTGGCTCAGCATGTAGGGGAAGGCCAGGTAGAGCAGGTCGTAGCGGGCGATGTCGTCGATGTGCACCCAGTCCGCCTGGATGTTGCTTTCGAAGAAGCCCTGGTAGGCGCCGCGCAGAGACTGGGCGTAGTATTCGGTGTTGCCCTGCTGCGCGTAGCAAAAGAGTTCGGTTTCGGGCGCATACACGATGCCGATCTCGCCCCGCACGGGGCGCGCCTCCCAGAGCGGCTGCTGCTCCGGCGCGGCCACCCAGCGCGCGATGTCACTGGCCATCGCCGAGCGCGGCGTCCGGCTTCCGTCCATGCCGTAGGCGCCGAAGGCGCCGAACAGGGGCCCGTTCAGCAAGGGGCGCCAGCGCAGATACATCAGCCCGGTGGCGCCCGCGGCGAACGAGGTCATGTCCCACAGCCGGATGTGCTCCGGGTCGGCGATCCGCCCGTCATCGCGCGGCCGGCCGATCACGTTGGGCTGCATCCACAGCGGGCCCGCATACGCCTCCGCGTGCCAGAAGCGCTTACCCCGGCAGGCGGCGCGCACCAGATCGACCGCGTGCCACTGCTTCCACGGCTCGTTGCCGCGCCGCGCCGCCCCCCAGGTGTAGCCATAACTGTCCACCTCGGCGGCGGCGCGCCAGTCGTCGGCGCCGCCGGAGGCCATACCCGTCAGGCTCGCCGCGATGCCGTGCGCCGTGACGGGGTGCTCCGGGTCGAGGCCGCGGATCAGGTCGACGCGCCAGCGCAGCGCCGCGTACGCGTTGTCGATGCGGAACTGCAGCCAGTCGAGCGTGTCGGGGTAGGGCCCGTGCCGCGCGGCGGCTGCACATCGTCCCACACCTGGAGGCTGTGGCGCTGCCAGACCCGCCCCAGCGCGCGCATCGCCACCGTACCTGGCCCGCAGCCAACCCCGGAACTTCCGCCGTCGCCGGGCAGTAACAGTAGGCGGCCGGGTGTTGCACTCGTTCCAGACGTCGTAGCCGCCCATGCCGGGGTGGTTCTTGTAGCGGGTGACGAGTGCCGTCAGAGCTTTGGGCCGCATCCCGGACCTCGGGGTGGTCCAGACACAGGCCGGGAAAGCCGCCGGTCACACAAATCGCCGCTGATGGTGCTGCGGGGATGAGAACCATCCCGAGCCTCGAGCCGCGCGTGGGCGTACCGGCGCCACGCCCACTGGCGGCCGTGATCATCTCGGCGATGATCGTCTTGATGCCGTGTTCGACGGCCAGGTCGAGCTGTCGGTCATAATCCTCCCAGTCATAGACGCCGGGGGCGACTCGATGGCGCTCCACAGGAACCAGTGCCGGAAGACAGTCATGCTGTCCTCGGCAGCGGTCCGGTAGTCGCGCGCCCAGTCCTCGCGCGGCGGGTTCGACTTGCGGAAGTACACCGCCCCGTAAGGAAAATCCGGCAGGCTCCTGTGGTTCATCGCCAGTCCCTTCCGCGTTGAAGATTCCCGTTCATCGAAGCCGCCACCGATTTCGACAGAGGGATATGTGGGTCCTAGTGGGTCATTAGCCACGTGTATAGCCATTCAGGTCTGACTCACGTATCCTAAATTGCTCAAGCGAAGCGATTGAAACGGTGACTCAGTGAAAGGCGATTTGCGTGGCGAATGACCCACTAGTTACCCATACCTTTCGCTTCCTCACCTAAGCCGACTCATCCTTCAGATTGTCCTGATAGGCTTCGACCCGTCGCGCTCGCTCCTCGTCGCCAACAGTACGGAAGCCGCGTGCCGCCGCCGAGAACGCCTCGCGCGCCGCTTCGATCGCTCCTTGCTGCTGAAGCGTCCAACCAAGATTCGCCTGCGTCCCTGCTCCAGTCCTGCGGGAACCGCTCCTCGGTGTAGACCCGCAGTGCCGCCTCAAAGCAGCCAATCGCCTGGCGCAGGTTTTGGTCCCGGTCACCGGAAGGCAAGTTCCTGTAGGCGATGCCCAGGTTGTTCTGGGTCATCGCCCACTGGTAGGGGAACCGCTCCTCGGTGCGGACCCGCAGCGCCGCCTCAAAGCAGGCAATCGCCTGGCGCAAGTTGGCGTCCCGGTCACCGGTAGGAAGATAGAGATACGCGTTGCCCAGGTTGTTCTGCGTCCCTGCCCAGTCCTGCGGGAACCGCTCCTCGGCGTAGACCCGCAGCGCCGCTTCGTAGCAGGCGATGGCCCGGCGCAAGTTGGCGTCCCGGTCACCGGTAGGCAAGTTCCTGTAGGTGACGCCCAGGTTGTTCTGGGTCATGGCCCAGTCCTGCGGGAACCGCTCCTCGGCGCGGACCCGCAGCGCCGCTTCGCAGCAGGCGATGGCCTGGCGCAAGTTGGCGTCCCGGTCACCGGTAGGAAGATAGAGATACGCGTTGCCCAGGTTGTTCTGCGTCCCTGCCCAGTCCTGCGGGAACCGCTCCTCGGTGTAGACCCGCAGCGCCGCCTCAAAGCAGCCAATCGCCTGGCGCAGGTTCTGGTCCCGGTCACCAGTGGCAGAACGGCATAGGCAAGACCCAAGCTGTTCTGCGCCATGGCCCAGTCCTGGGGAAACTCTTCCTCCTTGAAGATCGTCAACGCCTCCTCAAGGCACGTAATCGCACGGCGCAGGTTTGCATTACGATCACCCCTTGTTTGTCGCCATAGCCTTCGCGAGAAGGACGAGCGCACGCGCGCGGTCGGGCGTCGGGTCCGTCCGTTTCGCGACGGTCTCCTCGTAGAAGGCGAGTTCGGTCGGCGAAGGGATTCGAAGACCGAACATGGTTTGCCGTTCCCGCATCCACAGAAGTCCTGACCGCACCATCGTTCCCGCCCCTGTTCTTCGGCCATGACTTGGCGTACTTTGACGGAAACCGAAACTGCGCGGTGAAGTGATCGAAGAAGTCCGGGGCGAATTCAAGGAGCGTCGTGTAGACAAGCGGAGAGCACCAGAGCAGAAGCGGAACACCGAGGCGTTTTCGCAGCGTTTCCCGCAACTGGTTCAGGAGCGCAATAGCGGGCGGGCGGGCGGGCGGCTTTCCCGGTTCCGCGACGATGCCCGGCGTCTCCTCTAGGCCGACCACGGCGATAACATCGGTCGGCGCGGCACGCTCCGGCCAGTCGGGATGCGCGAAAACGTCCCACTCCTCCCGCGTCAGGAGGATGCGGCGCACGCAGCAGCCATCCGCCGCGAGATCGGCGGCGAGCTGCGCCAGGAAAGCGTCGCGCTGCCGGGGAGGAAGGTCGCTCTCGATGGGAAAAAGCGCGAACCGTCCCTGTGCCGACCGCACCACGCGCAGAAGCCGCCGGTACTCCGCCGCGCCCTCCTCTCCGAGCGTGGCGGCGAGATCTTTATCCGGCGAGAGGGCTTTGGCGGTGGTAGGCATGGCGGAACTCCTCGGTCTCGAGCACCAGCGGATGAATGTCCACCCATGGCACTGCGTTCTCGTCCAGATACTCCAGTGCGAAGCGGTGGTAGAGCAGGCGGCGCTTCTTCTCCTCGGTTACACCGGGGTCGCGCCGCGCGATCTTCGCCAGCGCGTCGTAATCGTCGGCGTCCAGGCGGCGGATGTAGGTCGCGCGCATCTCGCGAATCGCGCTCTGCACCGCCGGTTGGGTAAGCTGGGCCGCCCCCTCCTCGCTATGTGCGTGCGCGAGCGTGACGAGGTGCATCAGGTCGCGAATACAGCCGCCGCTCATCTTGATGAGACGATCCGCGTCAGTCGGATTGGCGAAGAGCGTCTCCACGGCGACGCGCTTGCCTAACGCCTCCCGCACGATGCGGACGCCACCCGCATCGAAGGCCGTGTCGGCGACCATCGCACCCCACGCATCGGTTCGGCGGCGCAGCGAAAGCATCGGCAGAACGACCGAGAAGCCGTAGCAGTCCTGAATCACGCCGGAGGGCGGGTCATATTCGAGCGAGATCGGGATGGTGAAGACGGCGTGGCAGGCGAGGCGGTGGACGAGGTCGCTGCTGCGGTAGAGGAGCCGGTCGATGTTCTCCGGGTCGTAGCGGTCGAGGTTGTCGAAGAGGAGGAGCAGTCCGCGCGGCTTATCCTGCTCAACCAGTTTCGCGCTCGCCCAATCCAGCAGATCGTTCGTGAAGTCCGCGAGCGTGTCGGGGAAGTTGCGAATCCTCTGCCGAACGGTCGTCGCGTGCGAAGAGGCCGCCTTGCCTCCGGCGGTCAATTTGGCAAAGAGTTTGCCCAGCAGCGGAATCTCAGACTTCAACTGCGCGCCGACCTCGACGCTGATCTCCGATTTCGCCTCGTCCCTATCCTCCTTGGTAATCTCGGCGAACCACTGAATCACCCGAAGGATCTTGTCGTCGGGAAGTGGCGCGCCGAACTCCCGCATTGCCTGTTCTGCGACGGTTGCGGTCAGCAGGAAGAGATCGGCGACTTCCAGCGAGATCAGGCCAAAACGCTCATCCACCTCGGTCCGGACGGTCAGATAGCCCTGCGCGTCGGCCCACTCTTTGAACGCCAGCAGCTCGGTGGACTTTCCCGTGCCGCGATGACCGCAGACGCAGCGGTGATGGAAACGTCCCGACGCAGGGCTGCTGTTCAGTTCTTGCTTGAGGCGCTTCAAACCGACCCCCTGGCGGAGCGCCTTCAGGTCAGCGTAACGGGTGTCGCCCGGCTCCAGCGGCTCGCCGGGATCGCAGGCGCGGGGAATCTGGTCCAGCAGGCTGACGGGGAACTCCATCCCTTCCATTCACGTTCCTCCATCCACATTCTATCACCAGTGCGGCAGGGCGGATCGTCGGAGCCGCACTCACCGGTACGCCAGGCTGGCGAACCCAGCGCGCCGGGCCAGAGCGCACAACGCGCAGCCCTCCCCGTTCAACGCTGAAGATTCCCGTTCATCGAAGCAGCCGCCCCTTTCGGCGGAGCGCTCTGTGGGTCGTGGTCTCGGCTGCTCGGGGCGCGGAACTATTCGTAGTGGTACCGCGCCTGCAGGAAGTCGATCCGATCCGCCCGGACGAGGTAAACAAGCCGGTGCTCCTCGGTGACCCGTCGGGACCAGACGCCCGCGCCGAGGTATTTCAGCGGTTCCGGCTTGCCGATACCTTCGAAGGGGTCTCGCAGAACCGCTTCCACCAGCGTCAGGACGCGCAGCGCCGTTTTGCGATTCGTCTCCACCCAGTAGCGGAGGTCCTCGCCAAACTCCGGCGGAAAAACCGCCACGCGCTCGCCGGACGGCGCAGCGTCCTCACCGGTCCGCAAGTCCGACCTCGCGGCGGAGCTCCTCTAGCGACTGCGGCTCCCCGGACTGTTCCCGCGCCCGCGCGAGCGCCGTCAGCAGACGGTCGGCGTTCGCGGGAGAGCGCAACAGGTGCGCCGTTTCCAGCAGGCTGGACAGCTCATCGGCAGCAATCAGGACCACGTCCTCCGCTCCCCGCCGCTGGATCACGATCACCTCGCGGTCGGCGGTCGCCTTGTCGCAGAGCCCGGCCAGGTTGTCCCGGGCGTGGGTATACGTTGTTGTCACGATCTTCCATCCTGTACAGAAATGGTGTACGGATTGTATCAGAATGGAGGCGCGCCGTCAAATGGTTTTCGGCGGCACAGCGGCCTGTAGACGGCGCCGGCGCGGTAGTCGGCCCCCGCGGCTCCTAGGCTTCGTAGTCCACGGCCTGTTTCCACCAGTCGAACTCGTCGGGGAAGCGGGTCGAGTTCTTGTCGAACCAGTCGGACATCTTCGAAGCATCATAGCCGAACTGCCCCAGGAACTTGTTCTCGAACTCGTCGAAGGTCATGCCCAGGCGGATGGCCAGGATGTACTCGCGCGCGCCCGCGTTGTCATTGGGGTTGGAGCGCAGCAGCTTGCGGAAAAGCTCCAGGGCCGCGCCGGTGTCGCCCGCGTTCCAGGAGGCGATGGCCTGATTGAGGAACGTCCGGATGATGTGCCGGTTTTCCAGCCAGCCCCATTCGAGCGAGGCCGGCCAGTTGCCGTCCTTGTCGGTGATGCGCCCGAGCGCCCGCCGGTAGGCCGTTTCGAGCAGCGCGTTCCCTTCGGCCGCCTTGCCCTGCCGGATCAGGATGTCGCGCAGCATCAGGTACGGATCGTAAAAATCCGGGTCACGCTCGATCATCCTTTCCAGGCTTTTCTGGATCGCCGGGGTCGGCCCCTGCGCCTGGAAACGCTCGACCAGGTCGTAGTAGGCGCTCATCACGGGATGGTCGTCGTCGATGAACTCGCCCTCGTCGATCAGCTCGCCCTCCCCCTCGCCAGGCTCATCCGCGCCCGCGAGACCGCCCATCTGCGAGGCGAAAAGCGTCTCCATCTGCGCCAGCATGTCCAGCGTGGGGGCGAGCTTGCGCTGCATGTCCTTGGTGGTGAACTCGGCGTTGAAGTGGTTCAGGTCGAACATCTCGCGGATCGCCGCGGCCTTTTGCGACGCGCTGCCTGGTGCGACGCCGAAGTGCTGGGCGATCTCGCTCGCACTCACGTACGGCTCGAAGCTTTTGTCGAACAGGAAATTGACGCTGCCCAGCGCGTGGATGATACCGGCTGCCCAGATCTCGAGCCGCCCCCGCAGAAACGGCGCCGGGCGCATCCGCGCCATCTGGTTGATCAGCTTCTTGCACAGCCGCTTGTAGTCGGCGTTCAGGCGTGCGTCACAGAAGGCGGTCGTGATCTCGGTAAGCTGCCGCTTTTTCTCTTCCAGCGTATCGTCTTGTTTCCTCATATCGTTCTGTCTCCTGGCGAATCAAGGATCAGAGGCTCCAGTTAAGAGCGGTTTCGCACTTCACGGCGATGCAGGAACAACGAACCCGACGATACCCGCAATACCCTTCTCGACCTCAGCCAAGTCGTTGGCCGATAGCGTGCCCAGCGTACGCGACATCGGCTTTGTCCACCGTCGCCAGCACGCCGCGCACCGCGGACGGCTTGAGCAAACCCGCCGCATTCTAATCATTCAGTAGCATGTCGCCGGGCGAAAAGGCGGTGACACGTTGCTGGCGATGGCAGCGACGCTCGGCTTGATGCCCGCGTTGTTGAAAGCGCTCGTGCTGATAACCACCGCAGGGCGCCGCTTACTCCCGGCGGACCCGCAGAAGGCGATGTCCACGAGGATCACGTCGCCCCGGTTATAGGTGGTCATACACGGAGTCCTCGTCGTTGTCCCATATTTCGCGTAGCGAACGGCGGGAGGCCGTGAGCCAGTCGGCTACCTGCTCGGCTTCGCTGGTCGTGTCACCATCGCTTGCGGCACGTTCCAAAACGATCACCTCGACAGTATCGCCCGCCTGAACGGCAGGCCTTCCAACGTCAGCGTTCGGTCCTGGGTCAGTGTCGTTTCCACGCGGTGCGCATTTATCATGGCTTGCCTCCGCTCCCATTGTACCAAAGCCGCTTGTACAGGTCGGGCTTGAACTGCACCGTATGCATGTTCAGCCCCATGAAGTCCCGGAAAAGCGGCGCGCCGACCTTCGCGGGCTTTTCCTGCGCCGCCGCGAGCCTGCACCGTCCAGAGCAGGAACGCAGTGATGCCAAGAAGACCGCTGAGGGCGTCCTGTCCGGCGCGCTCGTAGTTCAGCGGCCTCTGTAGGTCTTGAGTCCATTGACGCTCGCCTACGTCTCGTTCTCGATGGCGCGACGCCGCTCCCTGACTTCCGCGCGGGTCAGAGGCCGCCGTGACGCGTGACGGACGTGGAGCACCTCGACCACGCCGTCTTTGCCTTCGCTTTCGATCAGCCGGAAGTAGACGTGGTACGCCGCAGCGCTGGTCGGTGTTCGCCGGTACACCATGCGGCGCACCTGCTGGCCCAAGAGGCGGCTCTCGCACTCGGCCACCTGTCGCCTCGGCGTCGTCGCAAGCTCGCGCAGCGCCGTAAACAATCCGGTTTCCCACTTCATCGGCGACGGCGAAGCTCGCCGTTCCCACGAGATGGGCGTGGGCCTCAGCGATATCGCTCTCCACGCCGCGGGGAGGATGCGCACTCGGTATGGGGTCATGTGGCCTGTGTCGCATCGCCGCCGGTTCGCTGCCGGCGCGCCTCCGTCCGCTCGGCGATAAACTCCTCCAGTGCCCTGCCCTTTCCGGCGTCAGCCTCGGCCAGCCCGCGCCGAATTCCTTCCACGGCGGCTTCGAGGTCGTACTCTACCCCTCGCCTTCCTCAGCATCGAGCGAATCGGCAAGAACAACGGCGGCAAACTGGTCGACATCGGGGCGGGCGCTAAGCCGCGCCGCGAGGTCGTCAGGTAGATCCAGCGTGATAGTCATCGGCCTTCTCCTTACAACGATTGCACCAAAGGGATTGTACCTATCTCAGATGGAACTTATGGAAGCAGGTCGGCGACGGCGACGACGGCCTGGGGTGCGGCAAGCGGCGCGACGGTGTCGCCAGCACGCAACAAACTGATAGTCAGCGTACCCGAAGCCGAAGGGTTGTTCGGGCATGGGCGTGGGCCGGCGCCGTACTTCGAGAACGTGATTCACGAGATTGATGATCCAGTAGTCGGCGATGCCCGCGCGCGCATACAGGCTCGCCTTTGTCGTGCGGTCGTAGTCCAGGCTAGAATCGGACACCTCGACAACCAGCACGGGATCGGCCGGAGAAGCTTTCAAGCAACGCGCATTCCCTTTGAACACCGACACGTCGGGTTGCGGGTCAGAGTCATCCCCCACGTCGATCGGGTTTTGAACGCTGATGAAAAAATCGGCACTGAAAACGGGCCGCAGAACATCCGGGGCCGACCGTCGCCTTCAGGTGCTCTACTCCAATAGGCTGCATCTCCATGATCTCCCCGTCGATCAATTCGACCCGCTTTCCCGCAAACAGGTCCATCTCGCCCATTCGATGGTACTCAGCCTTCGACCAGCGCAACGGTTTCGGCTCGCGCACGGCGGCTGTTCGGCTATGGCCATAATGCTCACCTCCGTTTTCATTATAACGGCTCGGCACGAGCCTCGGAGGACGGGGCAACTTCCCAATTGGCCCTCCGAGGCTCGTGCCGAATTAACGATACAACGGACCGTACGTGGCGCAGGCGCGGTAGTCGGCGGTCTGGGGTTCGAGGGCGCGAAGCGGGCCCAGGTTGCTGGGGCGGGAAGACGCGCTCGGCGGGGACGTTGTGCATGTCTACGGGGATGCGGAGCATCGAGGCGAGGCTGATGGGTCCCCGCCGATGTGGCCGTAGGAGATCGCGCCGTGGTTGGCGCCCCAGTGGTTCATGACCCCGTAGACGTCGGCGAAGGGGCCCTGGCCGGTGAGGTTGGGGACGAACCAGGTGGTCGGCCAGGTGGCGTTGGTGCGGGCGTCCAGGGCGCCGTGCACCTCTTCAGGCAGGTCGACAGTCTGGCCTTCGGCGATCTGCAGGGCCGGGCCCAGGCCCTTGACGAGGTTGATGCGGAACATGGTCACGGGCATGCCGCCGCGCGAGCAGGTCGGTGGACCAGCCGCCGCCGGGGAAGTACTCGGTCATGGATGGGCACCAGCGGGTCGCCTCCAAACATCTGCGGCCTCGTCGGGCGTGATCTCCCAGAACGGCTTCAGCAGGGGCACGCCGTCCAGATTCTGCTCGCCGGTCCAGTCCAGTGCGGCGGGACCGGAGTTGATGAGATGCCGCCCTCGGCGGGGTGGGCGATGTGCCCGGTGACGCGGTGGACGGCCTGGGGGCTCCAGTAGGTGCGAACGTCGGCGAACAACTGGGCGGTGCCGGTAAGGAGGTGGCCGAAGAGCATGGAGGCGCCGTTCAGGCTGTCGTTCTCCGTCGCGACGATGTAGGGCTGGCGGATGCCGTTCCAGTCGAACGAGGTGTTGAGGATCGCCTCGAGGAAGTCGCCGTTCGGGAAGTGGTCGGTCCATTGCCGCTGCCCCTGGAAGCCGCCCAGGAGGGCGTTGTGCCCTTCCGTCTCCTCTTTGTAGCCCATCTCGGCGAGCTTCGGGTTGCCGACCATCAGGTCGCGGGCGATCAGGCCATCTTGACGCTGGTCTCCCACTCCCGGTCCTTCCGCTCGCGCGAGTGTTGCTTCTCCGGCGGGTTGAGATCTTCCCCTTCGCGGCAGTTGTCCCGAACTCCACGCCAGGGCGCGCGCGTACTCGTCCGTGTCATAGATGCCCCGGTCCATGCGGCGCACGAACTCGGTCATGTCCACGTGTTCGACCCGCACGCCCAGGTAGTCCTGGAAGAACTCGTGGTCCACGATCGAGCCGGCGATGCCCATGGAGACGCCGCCCATGGACAGGTACGACGTGCCGCGCATCATCGCCACCGCCAGGCCGGCGCGGGCGAACTGAAGCAGCTTCTGCTGCACGTCGGGCGGGATGCTGGTGTCGGTCGTGTCCTGCACATCATGGCCGTAGATGCCGAAAGCGGGCAGCCCCTTCTGATTGTGCCCGGCCAGCGCGGCCGCCAGATAGACCGCGCCCGGGCGCTCCGTACCGTTGAAGCCCCAGATCGCTTTCGGGATGCCGGGGGTCATGTCGATGGTCTCCGTGCCGTAGCACCAGCAGGGCGTCACGGTCAGCGACACGCCCACCCCTTCGCGCGCGAACTTCTCGGCGCACCGGGCCGCCTCGGAAACGCCGCCGATGCACGTATCGGCGATAACCGCCTCGACCGGCAGCCCGGAGGCGTGGCGCAGGTTCTCGCTCAAGAACGCCGCCGTGTTGCGCGCCATGGTCATCGTCTGGCCTTCCAGCGACTCGCGCACGCCGCCGTAGCGCCCGTCGATGGTCGGGCGGATGCCGATCTTGGGCAGCGCGCCACGCAAACGGTTTGTCGCAGGGCTCGTCGTCATTGTCATCTTCTCGTTCCTTTGGTTCGTTCTGAAATCACGCCAGCCCCCAATCCCGAAGGACATCGCCCAGAGCCGGCAGCGGGTTCTGCCACAGCCAGCGTACCGTCAACGTGAGGCCGGGAAGGGGCGTGCTATGATATACGCCGGCGGCGGGAACGGGCACGGCGTGGAACAGCCCGTCCGCGCCGAGCTGGTAAAACTCGGCCCGACGGCGGATGGGATCCAGGGTATCCCTGGGCTCGCCATCAGGTACGCCCAAAAGGGTCGCTTTTCCTGCCGTAGGTGGCGCACGTATCTGGCGCCGGCGGAGAGGGCGGCTGCGGAGGAGAAGGCGGCAGACGAGGCGGAAGACGGGCGTCAGAGTTCTGACGCCCGCGGAAAGGTGTAAGGAGTCCTATGCCCGAAGGAACGGGTGCGTGGCGGCGGCGGCGACGATGGCCCGGAGGTGGTGCGCGGGGGCGCGCAGGCGCAGGCGCGTGCCTGTCGTGTAGGCGTGGCGGGAGAAAGCGGCCAGAAGCGTGGCGCCCTGGGCGTCCAGGAGGGACAGGGTCGACAGATCCACCACAAGGCACCCGGCCTTTGCCGGGACCTCCAGGAGCAGGAGGAGGGCGTCACGCACCGACGGCGCCGACGCCGCATCCAGCGCGCCGAGAAGCCGGGCGACCATGTCGGCCCGCTCCTCGGTCACCACCATCTCGCACCCCGCCTTCGTGTTCCCCGCGCAAATCATTGCCGTACCCGCCCTTCTTGACGCCACATCGGCTTTGGCCCTGCTCGTATTATCGGCAGATGCGCCGCGAAACGCAGGGCAGCGTATACGTCAGGCGAGTGCAGGAAGCGTGCCGGTTTAGCAGGGGAACGGCGAAGAGGATCACTCCGGCTTGCGGGCGACCGCGAAAACCGTCACCCCGAACGGCAGGCGTGCGCGCAGGGCGACGCGGCTTTCGAAGTCCATCCAGGCGCCCAGAAGCCGGTTGAGCAGGGGGGCGGTCGGCATGGCATCGGCCCGGACGGTCCCCCGCGGCCGGAGGCGCTGCGCCGTGCGTACCGCCCAGACGACGGGCAAGAACGCCGAAACCGTGTAGGTAAGGCGGCCCGGACGAAGCCCCGCTCCCCCCAGCAGGCGGCGCACCTCGCCCGCCCGGTAGCGGCGCTGGTGCATGAGCGCCAGGTCGTGCCGGCTCCAAAGCGACCGGTACGCCGGGACGGTCACAAGGGCATAGCCGCCCGGCGCGAGCACGCGCGCGATCTCGCGCGCCGCCGCCTCGTGGTCGGGGATGTGCTCCAGGACGTCGAGGGCCAGCACGACGTCGAAGGCGCCGTCGGCGAACGGCAGCGCGGTCGCCGAGCCGCAGACCAGCTCGCGCTGCCCCCGCTCCCGGCAGAAGGCGAGCGCGAGCGGTTCCAGGTCCAGACCGACCACGCGGCCGAGCGGGCGCAGCCGCTCCAGCGTTCCGCCCGTCCCGCACCCGACGTCCAGCAGGCGCAGTGGGCTGCCGCTCCGACGTTCGGTGCGCCGCAGCAGGCGCTCGAGGGCCATCAACACCAGGTTGCGCCGGGCCACGAACCACCAGTGCGTGTCCTCCAGCCGGTACATCTTTGCGTACTCTTCTCGGTTCACACGAATTAACCCCCGTTACCTCCGGATACGATAAAGGAACATGGCGCGCCGGCGCGGCGCGAAAATCGGACTGGCATACGTTGTGGAAAGCACGGGCTCCGGGAAGACGAAGGTCGGGTCCGGCGCCTCTTCGGTGGAAAGAAGATACTGCGCGTTTATCACCGGGAACATCTCCGGTCGATACCGTACGCCCGTCGCCTTGGCATCTTCCCGGTACCCCCCCGGCGGATTTTTTACCGCCGGGTTGTTGACGTGGCCCGCCAGCCGTATCTGGGTGTCGGCGTTCAGCTCGACGCCGGCGTTTATGCTGCGCGGGGGAACCCCCTGACGGATCAGGTGGCCGTAGAGATAGGCGCGCGCGCGCGTGTTGTTTATATATTCCACGTAAAAGCCGATACCGGTGATCCACATAGCTCCCAGAAGAACGGCTGCTGCACCGATCATGACCTGCCGGGATCTCCTGTCCGCCCCCTCCCGTGCCGCGGCGGCGCGGGCCGCGAACAAGATAAAAAAGCCCGGCAGTAGAAACAACAGGTAGCGATCAAACACGTTGAGCTGGGCATACCACGGGATCGATGCAGCGATCTGGGACAAGGAGACAACCACCATCACCGCCACGGCAACCTGCGAAACCGTCCGCCGGGGCGGGGGAACCCGCCGCATCTCTTTCCACCAATCGCCCAGTACGTACCCGGTGACCGCGAGCCCGATGGCGCCGAGGATGATCAGCCCCTGAGCGACCACGGCGGGAAAGACGGGCGGCCGCTCGGCGAAACCTTCGACGCCGCCGACCACCGTGCCCGCCGACGTGAAGTACTGCCCGTAGACCGTAAGCCGGTACTCCCCATTCAGCAGATGGAGCGTGGTCCCGAAAGCGTGGAACACGGGGATGAAACACAAAACGAGCAGCACGGGCAGGGCAGCACCGCGCACGGGTCGCCCCCGAAGCGCCAGAAGCGCCAGCGGAAACAGAAACAAGCCGAGCATGTTCAAAAACTTGTACGTGAACATCAAGGCGATGTTGGTGTAGCCCACCAGGAAAAGCAGGCCCGTCGTCACGTCCGCGGGAACGGTGTAGGGCTGTCGGTTGAACCAGAGCGTCAACGAAGCGGCGCAGCCGAGCACCAGGGCGGCGGCGGGCAGGAGCAGGCGGCGCGCCGTAGGCACGAGTGTAACGAGCGCCGCCAGGGCGCCGAGATAAGCGATCCAGTTGATCTGCCGGTTGCTCCCGGCGATGATCCCCAGGGCGACGGACAGCCAGAACCGGCTCTTGTCGACCCGGATCGCGCCATCGCCCCCCGTGCGCAGTGATCTTACCAGCACCAGAAGCGAAAGGAGCAACAGAAACAGGCTGGGTGTTTCCGTCATGAAGGTCGGAGCGACCCCCAGGAAGACCGCGTTAAGCGTCAACCCCGCCGTGGCCAGGCACGACAACAAGGGTGGGCAGCCGCAGGCACGGGCCAGAAGGTACATGGTTGCCGTGCAAAGTGCGGCGAACACGATGCCCGTAACGGCTAGCGCGGCGTGGGAGAACCCCCAGAGCTGGATGACAAGCGCGCCGTAGGCCAGCTGCGGCCACAGCAGGGGGCTGCCCCAGCCGTTATAAACGATCTTGCCCTTTTGGGCCAGAGCCTGCGCCGTACGCGCGTACGAAACGCCGTCGTTCATCGGCACATCCACAAGGGGTTTGGCGACAAGAACGGTCACGAGCACACAAGCAATCAGGACAAGGACGGCGGCCGCATCGGTTGTCCGGCCATAAACAGCCGCTCCCCCCCCGTCCCAAGCCGCCGCGTATCCGCTATCCCGGAGCGTTTCTTCGGGGCGGGCAGCAACCAGCGTGCTTGCTGGCGGCACGGGGGGACCGTCCGGTTTGCGCCTCTTCCTGGTTTTGTTCGCTTGCATGGGGTGCGGCTCAAAACCCACGGTTTCCGCGGGCCTTCGCGTGAGATCCCGATCACGGCTAAGTTCTTTACGGGCCGCGTTCGTTCCTGCCACGGCAGGCAGGAATCACGCCGGCGGGGAACGAAAGGGGACGCATGACCACGACCACACGGGCCGCGCCTACCCGATCGGGTGTGGGCAGCGCTACTTTGCCGGGACAGACCGCCATCCTCCTCGCCCTGGCGCTTTTGCTGGCGGTGGGCCTGCGGCTGCTGCTGGCGGCGCGCAGCGGGCTCTGGCGCGACGAGGCGCTGTTCCTGTTCGTGGCGCGCTCGCCGACGGCGGGCGCCCTGCTCGACTTCCTGCGCGGCCACGAGTCGCACCCGCCGCTCTTTTACTTCCTCATGCGCATGTGGCTGGCCGTGTGGGGCGACTCCGAGGCGGCGGCGCTCGCGCTGCCGGTACTGCTCGGCGTGGCCCTGGTCCCTGCCATGTATCTTGTCGGCAGCCGGATGTTCTCCCGCCGCACCGGGCTGATCGCCGCCGCGCTGGCCGCGGCGTCGCCGACGCTCTCCCTGCACTCCGCCCTGGTCCGCCCCTATTCGCTCCTGCCGCTGCTGTGCCTGCTGTCCATTTACTTCCTTTGGCGCGGGCTCGAGGGCGGCGTGCAGCGCGCCTGGGCGCTGCACGCCGCGTTCACTCTGGGCCTGCTCCTGACGCACAACTGGGGCTGGCTGGTCTATGCGGGGCAGGCGGTGATGGCGGCGGTCCTCATCGCCCTGCCGGGCGGGCGGCCGCGGATGGCCCTTGTGCGCCCCTGGGTCCTGGCGCAGTTGGGAGTCCTTGCCGCCTATGCGCCCTGGATCCCCGCCCTGCTGTTCCAGATCGAGCACGCCGGTCACGGCCCCGCCCCGGTGTCGGCCCCCGGCGCCGCGCTGCTCGCGTTCGCGCGAACGACGCTCCTCTTCCCGGGCACACAGGTGGATGTCACAAGCGAGAACACGTGGCCGCTTTCGGGCGCGTTCGCCGGCGCGCTGCTGCTCCTGCTGATGGTTCTCGCCTTCCGGCGCGTCCTGCGCCCGGCCGGCCAGCCCGCCGGGGCGGGAGGGCAGCGGGCGGCCCTGCTTCTTCTGGCAGGCGTCCCGCTCGTGGCCGTCGGGGTCGCCATCGCGCTTTCGGCGAAGTCCTACCTGTTGCCGCCGCGCTGTCTGGCCACCGTCGTCCCCTGCGTCCTGCTGGCCGCCGCGCACGGCATCGCCTCGCTCGCGGCGCCCGCCCGGCCCCTCGTCCCCGTCACCGCGATCGCCGCGCTGGTGGCCGTGTCGCTGGCTTCCTCGCTCGCGCAGATCAACGACATCAAGTCGAACGCGCGCCAGGTGGCCGAGGCGGTCGCGGCCGCGACGCGGCCCACGGACCTGATCGTCATCAGCCCGGAGTGGATCGCGTCGTCGTTCAACTACTACTACAAGCCGGACAACCCGCAGATCTGCTACCCGCACCTGGGGCGGGAGGGCGCGGTGCCCTTCAACGACCAGCGGGAGCGCTTCCTGGACCCCGAAGCATACCGCCGCGCCCGGGCGCGCCTGGAGGAGGCCCGGCGCGCCGGGGGGCGCGGCGGGCTGATCATGGACCGCGACCACCTCATCGATCTCGATAACCGGCTGCTCGACCGAGAGGTCTTGCCCGAGACGATACTGAGCGCGGGTTTCGTCGGCATGATCCGCACCAACCAGCTCCGCAAACACCTCACGGAGCTGTACGGCCCGCCGGACACGGGCGTGGTTCCCCCGGACAGACGGCTGGGCGATGAGATCTTCGTCGCCCTCCTCTTCGATGCGCCGGCCGGGTGAGGGCTGTCTCAGAAGGCGAGTGCGGGGGTCCAGGCACACACCAGGCTGCCCGTAACGGCGTCAACGGAGACGGAGAGAAGGCGCCTCCCCACGCCGGGGACGTCAAGGCGGTAGGTGAAGCACCAAGACGCCACGCCGTTTTCGGACCTGGTGCCCGCCCTCTCACCGACGGGCTGCAGTTCGCCCATGGGGACGCCCAGCATGCCGAGGTAGCCCCGGGCGCGGCTTTCCGCGGTCGCCCGGGAACACCAGGATTCGGGCGGCACGTCCTCGCCCGCGGCGCTGAGGCGGTTGACACCGAAAATCTGCCCGGTGTTCGCGTTGATGCGCAGAAGATATTCGCCACCCGTGGCGCTGCACGTCACGTCCCACTCGCGCACCATGAGTTGCCGGCGGTGCGAGAAGGCTTTCTGCTTCGAAGCCTCCCCGACGCTGGCGCTCTCGCCGGTGATCCGGGAGCAGTAGTCGCTCGCCGTCCGCCGTGCCTCGGCCCCCGACAGGCGCCCGAAGGGCCTGTCGCTGACGGCGGCGGAGACGGCGCGCTGCGTCGCGGCTACCAGACAGAGCGCCGCAGGCACGAAGACGGGCACGAGCGAGAAGAGTAACTTGCGCCAGTTCGCGGCGGCAGAATCGGCGCAAGGCGATGGGTTGGCGGTACGGGTTCTGGTTTCCACGGCGGGCGGCCCTCTGGTCACGGAGCTGTTTTATTTCAACCGATTGATTCAGACGCACGAAGGGGCCGGATGGTTCAAAACTTCGGGCACAGAAAGCGAAAGACAGGCCGCCTCCCCTGCGAGCGGCGGCCCATAGGCCTCTTGCGGGCGAACGGCGTGCGCTATTATTGCTTGCCGCTGACGATGCTGAACGGGATGAGACCGCGCCGCGTCGCCTCGTGAAACGCCTGGATGCGGTTCGTGACATTGAGCTTGTCGTAGATGTTGGCCAGGTGAAAGTCGACGGTGCGCTTGCTGACGAACAGCTGCTCCGCGACCTCTTTGCTGGACTTGCCTTCGATGACCAGGGTTAGCACCTCGATCTCGCGCTTGGTCAGCTTCACGGACTCCTGACCCTCGGCCGACGCACTGCTTGCAGATAACATGTTCATTCGAAACTCCTTGTTTGATCGCTTCGGGAAGCGTTTTCGTACTCGTTGTGCCACACCCCCGCTCGAATGCCACACAGTTTTTTACTGATGGATTTTTTGCGGGCACGCGATTGTCGGGAGTTCGCCCTTATTGGCGCCATGTTTCGCCTTTTCTCCTGCTTTCGGGGACGCACGGCCCGGCGGTCAGGACAGGCTTATCTTCTCATTTTTGGCTGTGCGGGGACCGCTTTGCAGGGATAATTACCGGCCCGGGTGGGCCGCCCGGTCCTGGAGCGGCGCCCCGAAGCCCGGCTCGCGGAGCGTTCGCCCGCCACGCGGCCGTCTCTTATTGACAGCACAAGCGCCGGGGTGTAGAATAGGAGACGAGGGACGGCGTCAGCGTGCGCAAAGCCGTGAAGAAAGGGACTTAGCTATGCCTCGCGTTTTGGTTGTGGACGATGAGATAAACATCGTGCGCTTGATTCAGGTGAACCTACAACGTCAAGGTTATGAGGTGGAGACGGCCAATAACGGCGCGCAGGCGCTTGCCAAGATCAAGGAGAGCCGCCCGGACCTATTGGTCTCCGACGTGATGATGCCGGAGATGGACGGCTTCGAGCTGCTGGCCAACATCCGGCGCGACCCGACGCTGATGGACCTGCCCGTCATCATGCTCACCGCCAAGGCGCAGGACGCCGACGTGATGACCGGCTACCGGACCGGCGCCGACATGTACCTCACCAAGCCGTTCAACCCCGCCGAGCTCATCGCGTTCGCCAAGCGCATCCTGTCATCGCACATCGAGGGCGGCGAAAAGGTTTACGAGCTTTAACGTTGTCCTCCCGAACGCCAGGGCCGGCAGGGAGCCTGATGCCGGTGCGTCGTAGCGCCGCCATAATCGCCCTGGTTGCCACCCTTCTGCTCGCCCCGGCGTCCGCCCGCGCCGCAGCGCCCGACGTGTATGCCATCACGGGCGCGCGCCTCGTCCCCGTTGCGGCCAAGCCCGTGGCCAGGGGCACGATCGTTTTGCGCGACGGCCTGATCGAGGCCGCGGGAGAAAAGGTGGCCGTGCCGCCCGACGCCACCGTCATTGATGGCACGGGGCTGACCGTTTATCCCGGCCTGATCGACGCCATGACGCGGCTGGGGATGCCCGAGGCGAGGGAGTACCCGCCCGCCCGCGGTGACAGCTACCGGCTGCCGACGGTGCGTGCGGACGTGGCGGCGACCACACTGATGCGCCCTGACCGGGCCGCTATCGATGCGCGCCGGCGGGCCGGCTTCGGCGCCGCGCTCACGGCCCCGTACGTCGGCCTGTTCTCCGGGCAGAGCGCCCTCCTGGTCCTGGGCGACAGCGCCGACGTGGGCGCCCTGGTCCTCAAGTCGCCCGTCGCCGTCCATCTGGACCTGAGCGCGGCCGAGGCGGAGCGCGGCTATCCGTCGTCGCTCATGGGAAAGGTGGCCGCGGCGCGGCAGGCGCTCTATGACGCCCAGGACGCGGCCCGGCGGCTCGCCGCTTACGAGCGCGACCCGAAAGGGAAGCCGCGCCCGTCGTCTGCCCGCGCCCTCCTGGCCCTGCAATCGGTCGTCGAAAAAAGACAACCGCTCGTCATCCACGCCGATTCGCAGGGAGACATCGAGCGCGCCCTGCGTCTCTCCAGGGAGTTCGGCCTGCGCCCCATCATCCAGGGCGGCGCCGAGTCGTACCGGATGGCAAGCGAGCTCAAGGCGGCGAACGCCGCCGTGTTCCTTTCCGCGGACCTGCCGGAGCCGCCGCGCGTGGCGGCGGGCGACGAAGGCACCTCCACTCTGCAGGCGCTGCGCCGCCGCGCCCTGGCTCCCCGCTCGGCGGCCGCCCTGCGCAAGGCGGGCGTGCCGTTCGCGCTGGCGACGGACGGCCTCCAGCGGCCGGGCGATTTCGCCCGAAACGTCCGCAAAATGATCGCGGCGGGGCTGAGCGAGGATGACGCCGTCGCAGCCGCGACGCTCGCCGCCGCCCGCCTGCTCGGGGTGGAGCGCCAGCTCGGCTCCCTCGAGGCGGGCAAGATCGCCAACGTGGTCGTCGCCGACGGCCCCCTGTTCGGCCCGAGGACCAGGATACGGCATCTGTTCGTGGACGGCA
>JAUJNC010000034.1 GCA_030446525.1 Armatimonadaceae bacterium | reverse complement strand
CAGAGCGTACGTGACGGCGTCTGCCACCGTCATGGCGCGACCCTCGTTCCAGGCGGCCGCGAACCTTGCTTCGTCTAACGTGGTGCGCAGCGTCGACAGGTAACGTTCATTTTGGGTAACGACTAACGGCTGGGCCAAACTGTGTTGCTGTTCGCGAATCCGTGCGGCGGCGCCCATGAGGCGCACGGCTCGTTGTGGCTGTCCTTCCGCGGCAGCCAAAAAGGCGAAACTCTCTAAGTAGTAGGGCGTGCCGATCCAGGTTTCTATATGCTCCTGGCGGCTCATCGCCTCCCCGGAAATCACGCGCGCCTCATCATGGCGGCCCTGCCGGAGCGCCGTCTGGCCCAGGCCCCAGAGTGCGTAATCCAGGATCCACATCGCGCCGACCTCACGCAGCAAAGGGATGCTCTCTTCATAGAGCGAGCGGGCCGTCGCCCATTCCTCCGTCCAGTAAAAGCATTGAGCCAGGCAAGCCAGAGCCAATGCTAAGCTTCGCTGATCGCCCGCCGCGCGTGCCAGATGCACCACTTCTTCGTTGACGGCGCGCGCGTCGGCCAGAGCTTCCGGCATGGACAGATGCGAGGCGGCCCACCCGAAGTTGGAGAGCACGGGCAGCAGACTTTGACGATCCTGCATGGGCCGCAGCAGGGTCATGCCTTCGCGCAGCAGCGAGAGGGCGGCGGCGGCTTCTCCCTGCCAGATCAAGACCACCATCAAGCTGCTCAGGCCGTTGACGGCGCCGGCCTGATCGCCCGTCCGCCGAAAGAGCCTCACCCCTTCTTCGAGCTGCGTGCGCGCGGCGGCAAAGTCACTTTCGAAATAGGCCAGCCGTCCCGCGCCGCACAGCGCCCGCGCCCGGATCAACAAGGCATCGTCTGCGGTCTTCAAATCGTCCGGCATCGCAATTGGTTCGATCATTTCAACGCCACCTCGATGACATCTACTCCGCCGTCGCGTCCGGCTGCTCTCTCTTCAAAGCAAAGGCAACGACTTCTTCGATCGTCATGGCGCGACCTTCTTCCCAGGCTGCCTCGAACTCGGTCGCATCCAGCATCGTGCGCAGAGTACCCAGATACTCCTCGTATTCGGCCGCGACCAAAGGCTGTCGAAAGTTGCCGTCGATCTCGCGCAGCTTGCCGGCAGCCGCCAGAAGGCGCGCGGCTCGCTGCGGCTGCTTTTCCTCGACGGCTAAATACGCGAAGCTTTCCAGCATGGGGGGCATTCCCTGCCGGCTATTGCGCAGGGGCTGCACGGTCATGGACCGCTGATTGAGCGTCCAGGCTTCCTCGTAGCGACCCCGGCGACGCGCGACATTGCCCAGAACCCAGGTCAGCAGCGAAACGCCCCACAACTCGCCCAGCTCCTGAAAAAGAACGACGCCTTCTTCCAGGTAGGGACGGGCCGCCGGGTAATCGCCGCGGTAGTAGCAGCATACGGCCAGGGTGTTCAAAGCCCAGGCTAAGCTTCGCTTGTCGTTTGCCGCGCGCGCCAGACGCACCGCTTCCTCACCCAAAACCCAGGCATGAGGCAACGCTTCCTCCGCCACCAGAAAAGCGGCGGCCCGTCCCAAGCCGGCAAGGACGGGCAGCAGGTTTTGACGATCCGGCAGTTCCCGGAGCAGGGCCATGCCTTCTTCGAGCAGGGACAGCGATGCCTCAAGTTCGCCCTGCCATGTCCTGACCAGGATCAAAGTACTCATCGCGTCCAGCATGCCGACACGATCCCCGGTTTGCCGGAAAAGGGCTAAGCTTTCTTCCAGCTGCGTGCGCGCGGTGGGGAAGTCCGCTTCAAACCACGCCATGCGCCCGGCGCCCGCCAGCGCCCGCGCGCGGATAGATGACGGGTCCTCTTTATTCTCAAAATCCTGTGTCATCATTTTGCAGGGAATATTCGATGGCTTCATCCCGCGTCATCGCGCGACCCTGCGCCCAGGCCGCTTGCAGCTCCGCCGCGTCCAGCATCGAGCACAGGGTCGCCATCTCACGCTCATGATGGGACAGCACCAGAGGCAGGCGAGAACTTTGATCTGTCTCACGCAGCTTTTCGGCGGCAGCCAGGAGCCGCGCGGCCCGCTGCGGCTGCTCCTGCGCGATGGCCAGATAGGCGAAGCTTTCCAACGTGTAGGGCACGCCGACCCAGTTCTTGATCTGGATCTGCAGGGCCATGGAATCTTCCTGAAGCGCACGCGCTTCCTGATAGCGGCCTTGGCGGGTCGCCATGTTGCCCAATCCATAAACAGTGTGAGCGGCGGCCCACAGTTCGCCCATCTCGCGAAACAGCGCGTTGCTTTCTTCGAGGAAGAGATGCGCCGCCGCGAAATCGTCGCGCCAGTAGCAGCACAGCCCCAGACCATTCAAAGCCCACGCCAGACTCCGTTTGTCACCCGCCGCGCGCGCCAGAGCCACTACTTCCTGATTGATGTTCCAGGAGTCGTCCAGGGTTTCAGGCGAACAGGTGAAAGCCACAGCCCAACCGAAGTTGGAAAGAATCGGCAGCTGCTTTTGACGATCTTCGATTTGCCGCAGGAGGCTCATGCCTTCCTGCACCAGGGCAAGTGCGGCGGCATCCTCGCCTTGCCAGGAAAGGACCATAATCACGCTGCTCAGGGCGTCGAGAGTGCCTGCCGGATCGCCGGCGCGCCGAAAGATGGCCAAGCCTTCTTCGAGGTGCGTGCGGGCGGCGGCCAGGTCCAGCTCGTACCACGCGAGTCGTCCCGCGCCGCACAGCGCCCGCGCGCGAATCAACAGACCGTCGTTCGCCTTCGACGCGTCATCAGGCAGGACATCCGAGTGCATCGCATCGCGCCTCCTTTCCATGACTTTCAGGACGGCATCTCCGGCGTCTGGGCCAGGTCCGACGTTTCGCTTTCCAGAGCGTAGGCGATGGCTTCTTCCATCGTCAGCGCGCTGCCCTGAGCCCAGGTGGTTGCGAAGTCTTCCGCACTCAGCGTCTCCCGCAGGGGGGTCAAGTATCGTTCATTTTCGACAACGACCAGAGGCTGCGGAAAACTGCGCTGCTCTTCGCGCAATCGTGCGGCGGCGGCGAAGAGCCGCACGGCTCGCTGCGGCTGACCTTCCACAGCAGCCAGATGCGCAAAACTCTCAATGATGTAGGGCACGCCGATCGGACTCTTATGTTGTTTTTGAAAAAACAGCGAGCGTGCGGCGCAGGCTCGCGCTTCTTCGAGGCGGCCCTCGCGCAGCGCCACCTTGCCCAACCCCCAGATGGCATGATCCGCCATCAGGTTTTCCCCGATGTAGCGCAACAACGGCAGGCACTCTTCATAAACGCGGCGCGCCGGCGCCAATTGATCCGTCCAGTAGAAGCATTGGCCCAGGCAATCCAGAGCTATCCCCAGACTGCGCTTATCGCCCGCCGCCCGCGCCAGACGCACCACCTCTTCGTTCAAGGTGCGCGCATCGCTCAGGATTTCCGGCGCCGACAGGAAAAGGGTCGCCCAGCCGAAGTTGGTCAGGACAGGCAGCAGGCGGGTACGATCCGGCATCTGCCGCAGAATGGCCATACCTTCCTGAAAGAGCGAAAGCGCGGCGGCAGTCTCTCCCTGCCAGGAGGAAACCAGAAGCAGACTGCTCATCGCGCTGATGACGCCGAACTGATCGCCGCTTTGCCGGAAGAGCGCCAGCCCTTCTTCGAGGTGAGCGCGCGCGCGGCAAAGTCACTCTCGAAGTAGGCCATCCGGCCCGCCGCGCACAAGGCTTTGGCGCGCGTCGCGGCCGGGGAGGAAGAGGCGAACGGCTCGTCGAGTGCTGTATCGTGTATCATTGCGTGGCTCCTCTTCTTCGAGCGCCCCGACCATGGCGGCTTCGACGCTTATCCCAACGCTCGTTCGAGCCAGTCGCGACCCTCGGCGTAGTGGCCGCGCGTTTCCCAGAACGGAGACAGCGCCGCGGCCAGGCGCAGCGCTGCGGACGGATCGTTCTCCAGCGCCCAAGTGAAGGCGAGAGCGGCGCGGAAGTTGTCCTGCTCGCCTTCCAGGCGCTCCAGCCACGTGGCCTGCTCCGGCCCGCGCAGATGCGGCTCGGCCCTCTCGGCAAGCGCCACGAAATGCCCGGCGTAGCGCCGCTCCAGCTCCGCCCGCTCCCCGGCTGCCCGCTGCGAGGCGGCATACTCGCGCAGCGTTACCAGCATGCGAAAGCGCGTCTCGTCCCCGCGCTCTTCGGTCACCACCAGCGAGCACTCGCGCAGCCGTGTCAGGGAATCGAGCGCCTCCGGCTCCTGGCATACCACTTCGGCGGCTTCGATCGTCCAGCCGCCGCGGAACACCGACAGGCGCGCGAAAAGGCGCTGCAGCTCGGGCGCGAGCAGGTCGTAGCTCCAATCGATGGCCGCGCGCAGCGTACGGTGGCGTTCCGGAATGCCGCGCTGGCGGGTCGAGAGGATATCCAGCCGGTCTTTGAGCTTCTCCAGCATCTGCACCGGCGAAAGCACCAGCGAGCGTGCCGCCGCCAGCTCGATGGCCAGCGGGATGCCGTCGAGCCGGCGGCAGATCGAGGCGACCGCAGTCGCATTCCTGCCGTCGGCGCGGAAGTCCACGCGCGCCGCCTTGGCCCGGTCGATGAAGAGCGCCGCGCTGGAATACTCGTTGAGCCGCAGTGCGGAGGCGCTCTCGTCCGGCACCGGCAGGGGCGCGACGGGGAACTCGCGCTCTCCCGCCACGTTCAGCGTCTGGCGCGAGGTGACGAGGATCGAAAGGCGCGGCAAGCGCTCCAGAAGCTCCTGCACGCAGGGCGCGCCGTCCTCGACGAGCTGCTCAAAGTTGTCCAGGATCAGCAGCGACGGCTGGGCCGCAAGCGCCTCGATGAGCTGTTCCTGCGGCGGCACGCTGGGAAGCGAGGGCAGCTTCAACGTATCGCGGATCGCCGGAAAGAGGAACGCGGCATCGGAGATGTCGGCAAGAGGCACGAACCAGACGGCATGGTGCCATTCGTCCGCCAGACTGCGGGCGGTCTCGATGGACAGACGGGTTTTGCCGCTGCCGCCGGGCCCGGTGAGCGTCACGAGGCGCGCTCCCTCGGAACGAAGCATCCTGCCCAACGCGGCGAGCTCGTCTTCGCGCCCGAAGAAACGGGTGAACGTGAGCGGAAGGTGCAGCGGAGGCGGCGACGGTTGTTGGCGCGTTGCCGGGGCGACTGCAAACGACGATGCGCCCAGCGTTGCGCCCCCCGGCCCCGGGGCGGAACGAGCGGCGCGGGGAGGAGGCCCGGACGCAACGTCCGCCGACGGCCTGGAGCGGGGCGGTACCTGCCCGCTCTGGGTGGGGGCCACAAGCGCCCGTGTCTCGGGCGAGGGCTCCTCGCCCAGCTCCTCATCGAGCAGGCGCGCCAGCTCCTCGTACTGACGGCGCGCGGCGGCCGTCTGGCCCGCGCCCGCCAGCAGCCGGATCACGTCGGCATGCGCCTCTTCCCGGAGCGGGTCCGCGGAAACCGCCCGGCGGGCAAACTCGATCGCCGCCTCTGGGTTGCCGGCCTGCTCGTGGTAGCGCGCCAAGTGATGCAGGGCCCGCAGGTACGCCCCGGCGAGCCGGTCGCGCTCGGTGAGAGCCCAGGTCTCGTAGAAGCCGGGGAGAAGGGGACCATTGTAGACTTGGACGGCTTCGGCGAGCAGGTGCGCCTGTTCGTCGGGCGGCGTGGCGGGTCGCGCGGCGGCCTGGGTCGCCCGCTCGAAGGCGGCCACATCGGTCGTGATCACGGCGGGCTCCAGGCCCACGTCGCGGTGGCCGCGGGCCACCAGCACCGAGCCTGCCGGGCTGCCGGGGGGCTCGAGCTGTCGGCGCAGCGAAGCGAGCACGGTGCGCAGGTTGGCGCGGGCCGCCTCGGGCTCGGCTTCGGGCCAGAACAGCTCGGCGAGCTCCTCGCGGGGGTGGAAGCGCGGGTACAGGGCCAGGTAGGCCAGCAGCGCGCCGGCTTTGTGGGTGCGGAAGCGCGTGACGCTATGCGCGGCCTGCTCGATGCGAAGCCCGCCGAGCAGGACGATGTGCCACGGGGCCGAGACGTTCATGGATCTCATCCGTACTGGTCATAATGCGTCGTGGAACGTGCCTTGGGGCGTTCTCTTACGCAGGGGGACGCTCCCCGGGTTTAGTTTCGTTCCACGGCGCCGGATTCCTTGCCAGGCACCCACCCGAGATTTTCGCCCGTCGTGCCGCGGCTCCGCTCCCCTTGGGCGGAAGCGTTGCCGGCGACACCTACGAGACGGGAAGCAGGGGCGGGGTGGGGACCTGTCGCGGTGGTGCGACCCCCTGCTTTTCGTGCATTATACGCACCAGCATGACTTCCGTCAAGGGGTTGCACACTACCTTATGCCCCCATTTTCTTCCCATTTACAAGCGGAGGGTAGACGGCTCCCGGCGGGTTCTGCGTCATGGGAGAGGGCATCGCCTTGCGTCCGTGCGGCGTTCACAGCGCGGGCGGGGCGTGCCCTTTACGCGGGGCCCTGAGGGTCGGGTTGCGGTTGTCCGGGGCGGGCCGCCTCCATCTCTTTCCAGATCAGCACGTTCTTGGTTTCTTTGAGGAGGAGCGAGCCGACGAGGAACGTGACCCCGGCGACGATGATCGGGTAATACAGGCCGGCGTAGATGTTGCCGGTGCGCGCCACGATCAGCAGGCCGATGAGCGGTAGCAGACCGCCGAAGACGCCGTTGCCGATGTGGTAGGGCAGCGACAGCGAGGTGTAACGGATCTTGGCCGGGAACGCCTCGACCAGGTACGCGGCGATGGGGCCGTAGACCATGGTCACGAACAGCACCTGGACGAAGACGAGCAGGATCAGCTGCCATGCTATGGGGTCGCCCAGGAGGCCGCCGAGATCGGCGTATGGCAGGACTTCTGGGGCGGGCTGCAGCGTCCCGCCCACCCGGGTTTGCGGGGTGAGGCTGACCGCGCCGGTGATCGGGTTTCGCTGCGACGTGGCGGTCACGACGTTCGAGCCCGCGGCGGCCTGCATCGCGCGGTAGATCGGGAGGTACGAGACGGTGGCGAGCAGGCAGCCGAGCATCATGATATTTTTGCGCCCCCAGCGGTCCGAGAGCGCGCCGAAGAGGACGAAGAAGGGCATGCCGAGCAGGAGCGCGGCGGCGACGATGTAGTTCGCCGACGTGTCGTTGACGTTGAGGATCGTCTGCAGGTAGAACAGGGCGTAGAACTGCCCGGTGTACCACACGACGCCCTGCCCGGCGGTCGCGCCGAACAGCGAGATCAGGACCCGCTTCAAATTCTCCCAATTCGTGAAGGCTTCCTTGAGCGGCCGGGCCGACGTCATGCCGGCGGACTTGATGTGCTGGAAGATCGGCGACTCCTTCATCCGCAAACGGATGTAGAGCGAGATGCCGACCAGGAAGATCGAGAGGAGGAACGGGATGCGCCAGCCCCACAGGCCGAAGGCCTCTCTGCTCATCGCGCTCTGCACCGCGAGGATGACGGCGAGCGAGACGAACAGCCCGAGCGTCGCCGTGATCTGGATGAAGCTCGTGTAGAAGCCCCGTTTCTCGTCCGGCACGTGCTCGGCGACGTAAACGGCCGCGCCGCCGTACTCGCCGCCGAGCGCGAGCCCCTGCAGGATGCGGATCACCAGCAGGAGGATAGGCGCGGCGAGCCCGATGGTGGCGTAGGTCGGGAGGAATCCGATCAGGGCCGTCGCGCCGCCCATGATCAGGAGGGTGACCAGGAACGCGTACTTGCGCCCGACGAGATCGCCGATGCGCCCGAAGAAGAGCGCGCCGAAGGGACGCACGACGAAGCCCACCGCGAACGTGGAAAGGTAGGCGATCAGCGCGAGCGTCTCATTGCCCTGCGGGTAAAACAGGGGCGAGATCGTGGTGGCGAGGCTGCCGAAGATGTAGAAATCGTACCACTCGATCATCGTGCCGACGGCGGAGGCGGTGATGACCTGCCAGATCTTGTAACCGCTGGACTCGCCCCCGACACCATCGGCGGCTGCGTTCGTGGGTACCGAAGCATTTGTTGTCATGAGAAGGTCAGTTCGGCACGAGTGGGCCGAATCCTCCTTGGGCGCGGACACAAACGCAAAAACCGCGGGGAAGCAGGTGCTTCCCCGCGGCGATGGTTCCTGGCAGGAACGTGACGGCGCCCTAGCTGAGGATGTTCACCTGGCGCTCGTCCTCGTTCCAGCTGACCTGGGCGCCGAACGCCTCGGCCATGAACCGGAGCGGTACCATGGTCCGGCCGCCGATCAGCATCGCGGGCGCGTCGAGGGCGACCCGGCGCCCGTTCACCGTGGCCGGCCCGCCGACCGGCAGACGCACCTGACGGCTGCCCTGCGTGGCGAGGACGGTCCGGTTCTGCGCGTTCCAGCGCACGTTGGCGCCCATCTTCTCCAGGACGCCCCGCAATGGCACGTACACGCGGTTGTTGACGAGCACTGGTTCCACGTCGGGGAAGTTGACGTTCTTCTCGTTCAGCACCACATTGATCGGCTTGGTCGAGGCGACCTCGTTGGCGGCGCTCTCCTGGCTCTGGGCCTTCCGGGAATCCTCGTACTTCTTGCCGGCGTACGCCGCGCCCGCACCCAGTATCAGCGCCCGGGTGCCCTTGCCCTTGATGGCCTGCTGCAGGGCCGCGGCCCCCAGCCCGATGCCGACGTTGCGCGACGTGTTCTTTTCTTTCTGGCGGTCACTCTGCGCGCCCACCGGACCCGCGACCACGGCGGCCACCGCCAGCGCCGCGGACCAGGCGGTCAGCGTGTTTCTTGTTTTCATGCTGCTTACTCACCTCTCCTACGTGTACTGCAGCCCGCACCCTCGCTTGGCCAGGGGCGCTTTCTACAGGTGTTCTAGACCCATTACGGATATAAATTATGCCGGGCGGACTAGGAACGTGCTTCCTCGGGTGAACCGCGGCGCGGGCCGCTGGGCCGGGATGGGGCGGGCTCGATGGCCGGCTCCGCCTCGCCCGCTTCGACCATCCGGCGGACGAGCCGCTCGCGCAGGATCCGGGCGACCTCCTGGTGCGACTGGAGGCCGATGAGGTTGGTCAGCTCGTAGGGGTCCGAGTCGAGGTCGTACAGGAACTCCTCGGCGTAACGGTCGGAGGCGGGGTCCTGGTTCCCTTTCTTGTCCGGGGCGGTGACGCCGTACTTCCAGCGCCGCGTGCGGACGGCCCGCCCCACCTGCGACTCGCTGATCTGGACGAACATCTCCTCCGGCCAGTCCCGGGTCTGCCGGCGCACCAGGGGCACGAGGGAGCGGCCCTGCATCTCGGGGGGGACCGGCAGACCGGCGGCGTCGAGGAGGGTGGGCGGCAGGTCGATCAGGCTGACGAGCTCGCGGACCTGGCCGCCGCCCTGGAAGCAGGGGCCCGCCAGCAACGTCGGCACGCGGATCGAGCTTTCGTGGCAGGAGCGCTTGTACTCGGCGTTGCGCGTCTTGAAGTGGCAGGCGTGGTCCGAGGTGAAGAGCACGACCGTGTTGTCCATGAGGTCAAGGCTCTTGAGGGCGTCCATGAGCCTGCCCAGGGACTCGTCGAGCCGCTTGACCATGCCCCAGTAGCCGGCGAGGTGCTGGTGGGTGGAGCCGCCCAGGGCGGCGAGGTCCGGCGGGATCCAGCGCCCGGCGTAGCGCTCGCGGTAGCCGTCCGGCGGCGGGTAGTCGTCCAGGTGGTTCTGGTGGTGCGGCTCCAGATACGAAACGAACAGATAGAACGGGTCCTGTTGGTGCGCGTTGATATAGCGGATGGCGGCATCCGTCTGGGCGTCCACGCGGTAGCCGGGGAGCTTGACAAGCTGATTGTCGTTGTCGTACATCTCGGCGCGGTAGCTGTCCGAGGTGAATTCGAGGGCGTTGGCCGCCAGCCAGTACTCGTAGCCCCCGCGCTGCTCTTCGCGAACCGCCCCCCGCTCGCCCGACGCCAGGTGCCACTTGCCGATGTAGCCGGTGTGGTAGCCCGCGTCGCGGAAGTGGTGGGCCAGCGTCCTGGCGCCCTCGGGCAGCGGGATGCCGTTGCGGAAGCAGCCCGTGGTCGTCGCATACAGCCCCGTCTGCAGGCACGACCGGGCCGGGCCGCAGACGGGCTGGCAGGTGAACGAGTGGTAGAGGTGCGTCCCCTGACGGGCCAGCCGGTCGAAGGTGGGCGTGAGCTCGAGCGGGGTGCCGTGCACGCCGGTGCTGTCCCAGCGCTGCTGGTCCGTGAAGAAGACGATGACGTTCGGTCGGTCGGTGCGCATGTCGGTTCAGCTCCTTTTCTGCCGCCCCCCACTCCCGGCCCCTCCCCGGGACCGAGAGGGGAAATCATCCCACGGCACGACGCCGCAGCGGGCGGCCCACGCGTCGTAGATAGTCGCCAGTTCCTTGACCTTGTCCTGGTTGGTTTCGCTCAGGTCATGGAGCTCGGTGCGGTCTTCGTCCATGTCGTACAGCTCCCACCCGCCGGGGTGCCGGGAGACGAGCTTCCAGCGATCCTGCCGCACGGCGCGGTTGCCTTCATGTTCCCAGAAGATCGCGTTTTGGCGCCGCCACGGCTCGCCCCGCAGGAGCGGGACAAGGCTTTCGCCTTCGGCCGGGATGATCGGGCGCCCGTCCACCTGCTCCGGGTACCGAGCGCCGGCGGCGTCGAGGCACGTGGCCGCGATGTCCACGAGGTGGCAGGGTGGGTGGGCCAGTCCGCCCGGCGGGATGGCGGCGGGCCAGCGAGCGACGAACGGCGTGGCGATGCCGCCCTCGTGGACCCAGTGCTTGTACCGGCGAAACGGCGTGTTGCTGGCGTTCGCCCAGGGCAGGTCGTAGCTCATGAACGTGTCGGCCGGGCCGGGCATCAGGCCGCGGATGTTGCCGGAGCGCACGGGCCGGCCGTCCCGCGTCGCCGCCGGGGCCGATCCGAGCGTGCCGTCCTCCCGCAAAAACTCGGCGCAGCCCCCGTTGTCGGACAGGAACATCACCAGGGTGTTCTCTTCCAGGCCGCGCTCGGCCAGCCTGGCCAGGATGCGGCCGATGCCCTGGTCCATGCGGTCCACCTGGGCGGCATACACGGCCATGCGCGCGTCCTCCCAGTCCTTGTCGGGCACGTCGTCCCAGGCCGGCGCCTGCGCGTCGCGGGGCGTGATCGGCCACGACCCGGAAACGAGCCCCATCGCCTTCATCCGCTCGTGCCGCTGCCTGCGCAGGGCGTCCCACCCCTCCCGGTACCTGCCCCGGTAGCGCGCGACGTCCTCGGGCAGGGCATGGAGCGGCCAGTGGGGGGCGGTGTAGGCGACGTACAGGAAGAAGGGGTCGCCGGCGGCCTCTTCGATCATCGCGGCCGCGTTGTCGCTGATGGCGTCCGTGTAGTAGAAGTCGTCGCCTTCGGGCTCGAGGAACCGGCCGTCCCGCATCAGGGTGTGCGGATCGAAAAAGCTGCCTGCCCCGGCCAGCGTCCCGTAATGCCGCTCGAAGCCGCGGTCGACGGGTGTTGGGTGGCCCGGCTCGCCGGCCCGCCACGTCTCGGGCCGGGTCGAGTACGGGCCGCCGACGTGCCACTTGCCCGACATGAAGGTGCGATAGCCGGCCGCGCGCAGCGCCTCGGCGACCGTCACGCAACGGTCGTTCAGGTATCCCTGGTAGGCGGGCACCCCCTTGTTGTCCACCATGTGGCCGACGCCCGCCTGGTGCGGGTACAGCCCGGTGAGCAGCGAGGCCCGGGTCGGGCAGCAGCGGGCGCAGTTGTACATCTGCGTCAGGCGCAGCCCGCCCGCGGCCAGCCGGTCCAGATTCGGTGTCTGTATCTCCGAGCCGAAGCAGCCGATGTCGGAGTAGCCCATGTCGTCGGCGAGGATCAGGAGGATGTTGGGTGGCTGTGCCATGTTTTTCGTGTCCTGACAGACCAAACTCGGGGGCGCCAAAGACGGGTCAAGGCGCCAGGCGGACCGCCGCTCGTGTTCGCGTCCGGGGCAGCGACAGGTTGGGCCGTCGCCACCTGGCTAACGGCCCGGACTTTGGGCTATCTGAATGGTGACGCGGCCACCGTCGACAACGTTCAGGAAGACGTCATGGCCGTAGAGCATGGCCATGCCGACCAGCGGCCCACCATCAGCAGCAAGCACCAGCACGTCGCGCTCCTGCCCGTCCCATACGGCGGTAGCTTCGTACTGACGCAAAACGCGGCGGCTGCCGTCACCCAGTGTAACAATAATCTGGCTATGGTACGACAAGCCGGGTGCGTTCACCAGCGAATCTGGCAGGGTCAGATAGCCGTCGAAGCCGGTATCGATAACGGCCTGAATCTGTTGCTCCTGCCCTTCTTTGTCGCGCATAGGGAAGCGGATGGCGGCTTCGCGGTCGGCGGTGATGACCCCGGTTATCACGACCGGCTATCCGCCGTGTCACTCGTCAGGAAACGCCCCCCGAGCCGGTACGCCGCCGGATATCCAATCCGCATAGTAAACAGAGCGGCGTTGCCAAAGCGCGCTTTCGCTCGTTTCGCGGCGGCAACGTCGTCGGCGTCCATCTCGTACTCGCCGGTCTCGACGTTGATGACCAGCATCTTACCTTTGTCCTGCGCCTGGTCAACGGCGGCACGTATCCGCTGCTCATACAGCGCCTGGCCGCGCAGTACAATCTCGTCTTCGGTGTAGTTGGTCGTCGGCACGGTTTCTGTTCCTTTCACCACGCGGCCTGGTGCTGCATCGCGTCCGAACGCTCGAACTCAGGGGCGCGAAGAAGTGGGCCATGCGCGAAGCAGAGAAACAGCCGCTTTCGCGTCCCCTGCAGTGCTTTGTTGGGCCGATGCTGCCTACGGATAAGGTGCGACGGCTTCGGCCACCCCGCGCCCAGCATCAATTAAGATGTCGGTGTCCACAAGAACAGCATCAGCCACGTTGCTTGGTCCACTCCTGCTGCCGCACGCTGCGCACCCAAGCGGTGCTATCCTGCACGTCTTCCCTGTCTTGCCACATGCTGATGAAGGGTTCGCTGCTTAGGTCTGACGGCTCGGCCCTTCTGCCAGCATCCAACACCGGGTAGCGTTGGCGCAGGAAAGCAATGAAGTCAGCTGCCTGTCGCTGGGCTTCAGCGGGCAAGGCGACAAAGTCGTTCCACACACTCTCCGGCCGCATTCCTGACCTCCTCCTTTCCGCGATACATCCAGTATAACCAGTATAACATGTCCTACTTCGCAAGGTTGCGTGCGGCGGCCCAACGGCCGGACTCAGGGGCGCGAAGATGCTGCTACTGCCAGGAAGGAACCGGCTGCGTTCGCTACCCCTGCAGTGAGTGGTTGGACCGCCGCCGGGTTCCCGTCGCCGACGGCAACCTTCTGCCCATATTCGCCACCGCAGAGCCTTACGCCTTTTGCGCCACCGCAAAGCCTCGCGGCAAGCAATGCCACCAACGTCGGCTCTCGTGAAGCGGGCGGGGTCCAACGACCCAGCTCAGCGGACCGGCCCGCCGAGCGCAAGTCCCGACTGACGATAGGGTTTATCAAGGGCCGATCACGGATCGATAGGGAAGGTGAGACGTGATACGGGCCGCGTTGGCGACTCCCGGCCAGGGAAGGGGTGGTCAGAATGAAAACTCGCAGATCGCGCCGCGCCATGCGCTTGCCGCCTCGCCTCGCCCCGCCACTCCCTTGAGACGCCCCGACGTTTCCTTTGGTGCAGGCAGGCTCGCTCGGACGCCGGCTTCTCCCGCACACGAAAGGGAACATCCCCATGTCGCACGGCATACCCCCGGACTTTTTCACCGAGGGATTGATAACAGAGGTCCTCCACACCGTGAAAAGCGGCAAGGAAGCGACGGTCTATTGCTGCCTCGGCGGCCCCGCGCTGCCGGCGGAACTGGCCGCCGTCAAGGTTTACCGCCCCGTCACGGAACGGTCCTTCAAGAACGACGCGCTCTACTGGGAGGGCCGGGCGGCGCAGACGGGCGGGCGCCCCGACCGGCGCGCCCGCAAGGCCGTCACCCAGCGCTCCAAACACGGCCGTCTGGCCCAGATGGGCACGTGGGCGGCGGACGAGTACGCGACGCTGGAGATACTCTGGCGCGCGGGGGCGCGCGTGCCGCGCCCGTACGCCCGCAAACTGCCGGACCCGCTCTCGCCGGGCACGGCGCTTTGCATGGAGGACCTCGGCGTGCGGCACGCCCCCGCGCCCAAGCTGATAGAGACGGCGCTGACGCCGCAGGAGGCCCCCCGCGTTTTTGGCGAGATCCTGGACGACATCGCGCTCTTTCTGGCGCTCGACCGGGTCCACGGCGACCTCTCGGCGTACAACATCCTGTGCTGGCAGGGCCGGGCCGTCGTCATCGACTTCCCGCAGTCCGTGGACCCGATAGCAAGTCCGCACGCCCTGTTCCTGCTGGAGCGGGACATCGCCAACGTGTGCGAGCACTTCGCGCGCTACGGGATACGCGGCGACGCTCCCGAGACCGCCCGCGCTTTCTGGCGCAAGTACTGGCGGCGCGAGCCATAGCGCGGGCGTGATCGACCCCGGCTTCCCCATCCCTGCCACGCGGGGGCCCCCTTACAGCGTGTATCCCAGGCGGTACCGGGGGTAGATGATCTCGGCGACCTCGGGCGCGTTTTCGGCCCTCAGGTTCCGGGCGTCCCACTCGATCTTTTTGCCGTTGGCCCAGACGGCGAGGTTTCCCAGCAGGATCGTCTCGGTGAGCGGCCCGGCGTAATCGGGGAAGTTGGACACGGCCGGCTCGCCGGTTTTGATGGCCCGCACGAACTCGGCGAAGTGCCCCGGCGATTCGGGGAAGGACACCTCGCCCACCTCGACGCCGCCCAGGATCTTGCCGCGGCCGCCGTAGTCGTCGGGCGAGTAGAGCTTGCCCTTGTCGCCGATGATCAGCGAGCCGCTGTTCGAGATCTTCTCGCCCTCGAGCAGCTCCGGAGGCGGCTTCTTGCCCCCGTCGTACCAGGTCAGGGTAAGGGCGGGCCGGTCCTTCGTGGCGGCGAACTGGAAGCGGATGACGGACCACGTGGGATAGCTGTCCCCGTCGTGGCCCGAGGTTTCGGCCACGACGGAAACCGGGTCGCGCAGGTCCAGCGCCATGAACGGCATGTTGACGGTGTGGCACGCCATGTCGCCCAGGGCGCCCGTGCCGAAGTCCCACCAGCCGCGCCACCGGAACGTGTGATAGCCGCCGGCGTAGTGCCGCCGGGGGGCCGGCCCGAGCCACAGCAGCCAGTGCAGGTTCAGCGGGATCGGGCCGGAGGCAGGCTCCGGGCGCGCGATGCCCTGCGGCCAGATCGGGCGGTTCGTCCAGGCGTGGACCTCCTTGACCGTCCCCAGCGCGCCGGCGCGCACGAGCGCGGCGTTCCGGCGCAGGCCGCTGCTGGCCGTGCCCTGGTTGCCCATCTGGGTCGCCACCTTCGTTTCGCGGGCGATCTGGGCCAGGCGGCGGGCCTCGTAGATGCTGTGGGTCAGCGGCTTCTGGCAGAAACAGTGCTTGCCCATCCGCATCGCCATGGCCGCGGCGGGGGCGTGGGTGTGGTCGGGCGTGCTGATCGTCACGGCGTCGATGCCCTTGCCCATCTCGTCGAGCATCCGGCGGAAGTCGTTGTATTTGCGCGCCTGCGGATACTTCTGCGCCGCCTTGTTCAGGATGTCATCGTCCACATCGCAGATCGCCACCACGTTCCCGAACCGCGCCGCGTCCGCCGTGTCGCTGCCGCCCTTGCCGCCCACGCCGATGCAGGCGAAGTTGACGCGCTCGCTGGGCGGGCTGCTTTCCTGCGCCCGGGCGCTGTCGGCTATCCACACGCCCAGCCCGATCAGGGCCGTGTCTTTCAAAAACTCGCGCCGGCTCCGTTGCACACTCATGATCTGGTCCTTCCTGACGGAACAATCTCGCGCCACCCTGCGCGCGGCGGCCTGTCGCCGGCGCCAAGCAGGTGCGTACCTATTCGTCCTCCGGCGTCTGAATTCCTGGCGGGCCGGATACCCGTTGCGGCCCCAAGGTGGCGAGCCCGGAATACGTCGTCCGGTGCTGCCGATGGTCAAAGAGGAGAAAGGCGCCGGCGCGGCGAATCCGGGCTCTACGGGACGATAAAACCTATGACGGAAGAACTTCAAGACTATCTCTTCGACCTGCGCGGCTATCTCATCCTGGAAAACGCGGTCGATGCGGCTCACATCACGGACCTGAACGCGGCGCTGGACGCCTTCCCGCCGCTCGAATGGGGACAGTGGCACGGCAACGTCCAGCGTTTCGACAACAACGGGGCGGCCGGGGTCGAGCTGCAGAACATCCTCGAGGGCGGCGAGCCTTTCGAGCGGCTGATCGACCACCCGTCGTGGATCGGCCTGCTGCGGCGCTACTGCGGCGAGCAGGGCTCCTACGTCCAGGGCCTGTTCATCGACGAGTGCTTCGCCTCGATCCGGCGCTCGGGCGGTTTCTTCCCCGTCCACTCCGGCGGCCACCACGGGGCCGTCCGCGGGCAGTACCGCTACGCCAACGGTGTGTTCCGTTGCGGGCAGGTCAACATCCTGCTCGCGCTCACGGACGTCGGCCCGGGCGACGGCGGGACGATGGTCATCCCCGGCAGCCACAAGGCCAACTTCCCGCACCCGCAGTGGGCCCAGTACCGGAAACTCACGCCGATGGACACGATCGAGGGCGCGGTCGAGGTCCACCTGAAGAAAGGCGACGCCCTGCTCTTCGTGGACGCGCTGTCGCACGGGGCCAGCGCGCGCACCAACCCGGGCGAGCGCCGCGCGGTCATCTACCGCTACGGCGTCTCCTGGGGCAACACCCGCCACGGCTACCGGTATTCCGAGGGGCTGCTGGCCCGGCTGAGCCCCGAGCGCCGCAAGATCCTCCAGCCCATCCCGCCGCGCGAACCTCCCGCCGCCTGACAGGTTCCGCCGAATCCGCCTTCGCCTGCCGCCCAAAACAGGCGAGCTTCTAGGAATTACAGATGAACAGAAAAAGCTACGGGCCCTTTTTCCTGCTTTTCTTCTTCGCCGGTCTCTGGGCGAGCAGCGCGGGGGCCGCGGTCACCTCTCCCAGGGAGTTCCTCGGGTTCACGCCCGGCGATGATTACAAGCTGGCGACATACAAGCAGTCCTCCGCCTATTTCCGGAAGATCGCCGGCCAGACCGGGCGCATGAAGCTGTTCGAGGTGGGCAAGTCCACCCTGGGCGAGACGATGCTGCTGGCGGCGATCTCCTCGGAGAAAAACCTCGCGCGTCTGGACCGCCTCAAGGAGATCACGCGGCGGCTGGCCGTGGGCTGCGGGCTGACCGACGCCGAGGCCCGGGCGCTGGCCAGGGAAGGCCGGGCCATGGTCTGGATCGACGGCGGCCTGCACTCCACCGAGGTAGGGTGCGGCCAGCACGTGATCAACCTGGGGTACGACATGGTCACCCGCGAGGACGAGGAGTACCGCAAGATCCGCGACCGGACGGTACTGCTGCTGGTACCTTCCCTGAACCCCGACGGGCAGAACATGGTGGCCGATTGGTTCCACCGTCACTATGGCACGCCGCGCGAAGGGACCCCGATGCCCTGGCTATACCAGAAGTACGCGGGCCACGACAACAACCGCGACTGGTACATGCTCAACCTCCCCGAAACGCGCAACATCACCCGGCTGCTCTACCACGAATATTTTCCGCAGATCGTCCACAACCACCACCAGTCGGCGCCTTTCCCGGCGCGCATCTTCGTGCCCCCGTATGCCGACCCCATGAACCCCAACATCCCGCCCCTCGTGATGCGAGGGATCCATCTGGTGGGCGCCGCGGTCCACCAGCGCTTCGAAGCCGAGAGCAAATCCGGCGTGATCTCCGAGGCCACCTTCTCCGGCTGGTACAACGGCGCGATGCGGACCGTGCCCTGTTATCACAATATGATCGGCATCCTGACGGAGACCGCGCACGCGTCGCCGTACCCCGCCGACTACAAACTGACCCCGGAGCAGACCGAGCCGACCACCTGGTACCCCAACCCCTACAAGGGCGGCGCGTGGCGCTTCCGGGACACCGTCGCCTACATGAACACCGCCAGCATCGGCGTGCTGAACATCGCCGCCGACCTGGCCGAGGCGTTCCAGTACAACAGCTACTTGGCGGCCAAACAGGCCCTGGAAAAGGGCGAGACGCAGGCGCCGTACGGCTTCATCTTCTCGCTCCGGCAGCGCGACCCCAACACGGTCGCGGATTTCCTGAACCGCATGCTGCTCTCCGGGTTGGAGGTGCACGTGGCGCGGTCCCCCTTCACGCACGAGGGGGTGACCTACCCGGCGGGCACGCCCGTCATGCTGGCGAGCCAGCCGTACCGCGCCCACCTGATGGACATGGTTCTGCCCCAGAAACACCCCCTGCGGCTGCAGTATCCCGGCGGGCCGCCGGTGAAACCGTATGACACAGCCGGCTGGACCCTCACCGATCAGATGGGCGTCCAGACGGTGGCCATGAAGACCAGGCCGTCCGCGGCGATGAGGAACAGCCTGATAAAGGCGACGAAGGTCGCCCCTCCCGAGGCCGCCATCACCGGCGGCCGGGCCGGGGGGGCGTACCTGCTCCCCCACGACCGCAACGCCGCCATCGCCGCCACGAACCGGCTGCTGGCGGCGGGCCACAAAGTCCACTGGCTCCGGGAAGAAACGCGGATCGACGGGAAAAGCTGTCCGGCAGGGACCGTGATCGTTCCCGTCGCCGGGGGGACACACGAAGCGGTGGAGCGGATCGTCCGTGAGCTTCAGATACCGGCCACGGCAACGGGCCCCCTGCCCGCGGTGAAGACGCTGGGCTTGAAGCGGCTGCGCGTGGGCACGTACGATCCGTACGGCGGCAACATGGCCCAGGGCTGGACGCAGTACCTGCTGGAGAAATGGGATTTCGATCACGTTCCCGTCACCAACCCCGACATCCGCGCCGGCAACCTGAAGGGCAAAGTGGATGTCCTCCTTTTCACCACGTTCCCGAACGTCACGGACCGCGAGGCAGCCGGCCGGGCCGGCCAGGGCGGCCTGGGGGGCGGATTTCTGGGCGGGCCGAAGCCCCGGGAACTGGCGCCGGACGTGAGGGCGCGCCTGCAAGGGATCGGACCCGCAGGGCGGGACAACCTGGCGGCTTTCGTCCGCGCCGGGGGCGTCCTGATCGCCCTGGGCTCGGCCGGCGAGCCCGCCATCAACCTGTTCAAACTGCCGATACGTGACGTGACACGGGGGAGCAAGTTCTACTCGCCCGGGTCGGTTTTCAAGGTGGACGTCGATCCGACGCACCCTTTCGGGTGGGGGATGCCTGCGGAGTCCAGGATCTACTTCGATGACGGCGTGGCGTGGGAATCCGACGTCTCTTTCCCGTCCGTTTCGGAGGGCGGCGCCTTCGTCCGTTACCCCGCGGCCAACCCCCTGGTCTCCGGCTGGATCATCGCCGACGACGTCATCCACAACCGCGCGGCGGCGGTCGAGTACCGGGTCGGTTCGGGCCGCGTGGTGCTTTTCGGCTTCGACGTCGTTTTCCGCGCGCAGCCCCATCTGGGTTTTTCCTGCTGCTCTTCAACGCGATCCACGCCGGCGCGGCGGAGGTGGCGGATTTGAAAGGGTAAGCAGGCCCCACCCTCGGCCCCTTTTCCGATCAATGGGGGAAGGGAGAGCGTGTGAAAAGTGCTTGTTTTTCTTGTCTTGGGAGCCTTGTTTATGGCGACTGACCTGGGGCATACCGGGGCGAAGCCGCTGCCGCGTGCCGCCCGTCTTCGGTGCGAGTATCTGGAAAACCCGCTCGGCCTGGATGTGGCGCGCCCGCGCCTATCCTGGCAGCTCGCGGATGCGCGCCGCGGGGCGCGGCAGACCGCCTACCGGGTCCTGGTCGCGAGCGCGCCGGAGGGGCTGCGCGCGGGGCGGGCGGACGTCTGGGACAGCGGCCGGGTCGCTTCCGACCAGTCGGCTCATGTTCTTTATGACGGCCCCCCCCTGCGATCGCGCCGGCGGTATTGGTGGCAGGTGCAGGTTTGGGACCAGAACGGGACGCCGCTACGGTTCAGCGAGCCGGCCCGGTGGGAGATGGGCCTTCTGGAGCGCTCCGACTGGCAGGCTGCCTGGATCGCTTCCCCCCGGGCCGCTGAGGCCCGGGATAGTGGCGCCGATGTGCGGTGGATCTGGTCGCCCCAGGATGCGGGCGATGCCGGTGCGGCGCAGGGGAAGCGTTGCTTCCGCGTGACCTTCGACCTGCCCGCCGGCGGGCAGGTCGAGAAGGCCGACCTGTACCTGGCGTCGGACACCGTTCTCGAGGCCGGCGTGAACGGGAACGCGGCGGGACGCCAGCGGGACTGGGACCGCACGTCTTTCAGCGCGTTCCGCATCGACGACTGGCTCCGTCCCGGCCGCAACGTGGTCACGATTTCGGCGGACCGGACCGGCAAGCCGGTGACCGTCGCCCCCGGCGAAACCCTCCCGATGGCGGCCGGCATGGCCGCGCTGGTGACGATCCGGTACGCCGACGGCGGCGTGCAGCGCGTCCCCACGGACGCGCGCTGGAAGGTGTCCGCCGACCCGGACAAAGCGTGGACCGAGCCCGGGTTCGATGACGCGGACTGGGGCGCTGCCGCGGTCCTCGCCGGCCTGGGCGACGCGCCCTGGGGGGACATCGCGCTGTACCCGACGGGCGGCCCCGCACCGCTGCTGCGCAAGGCGTTCACGCTCAAAGGCCTCGTCAAGAGCGCGCGGGTGTATGTGACCGCGCTGGGCAGCTACCGGCTCCGCCTGAACGGCCGGCGCGTCGGCAACGACGTCCTGACACCGGATTTCACCGACTACCGCAAGCACATCCTTTATCAGGCCTACGACGTGACCGATCTGCTCCGTGAGGGCCCGAACGTGGTCGGGGCGATCCTGGGCGACGGGTGGTACGCCGGCGGCCTGGGCTGGAACCACCAGCGCTACGGCATGGGGCCGCCCCCGACCCGGCTGCTGCTTCAGATGCACGTCGAGTACCCGGGCGGCGGCACGGAGGTCATCGTCTCCGACGGCTCCTGGAAGGCCGCGCCCGGGCCGATCCTCCGCTCCGAGCTGTACGCGGGCGAAACCTATGACGCGCGGCGGGAGGCGCCCGGCTGGGATCGCGCCGGGTTCGACGACGGCGGGTGGGGCGCGGTGCGCACGCTCCCTGCGCCGGACGCCCCGCTGTCGGGCCAGCGCTCGCCGGCCATCCAGATTACCGAGACCATCCGGCCCGAGTCCGTCGCCTCGCCCGCGCCCGGCGTCTACGTCTACGACATGGGCCAGAACATGGTCGGCTGGGTGCGCCTCACGGTCAAGGGCACGGCCGGCACCAAGATCCGGCTGCGCTTCACCGAGCGGCTCCGCCCCGACGGTAGCGTGAACTGGCGCGGCAACCTGCGCTTCGCCGAGGCCACCGACACGTATATCCTCAAAGGCGGCGGGGAAGAAACCTTCGAGCCGCACTTCACCTACCACGGCTTCCGGTATGTCGAGGTGGTGGGCTACCCGGACGCGCCGGGCCTGGACGACCTCGCCGGTTGCGTCCTGCATACGGCCGCGCCATTCTCGGGCCGGTTCTCCTGTTCCAGCGAGCCGGTGAACCGGCTGTGGCGCAACACGCTGTGGGGGCAGCGCGGCAACCTGTACGGCGTGCCGACCGACTGCCCGCAGCGGGACGAACGGCTGGGATGGATGGGGGACGCGCAGGTCTTCTGGCGGACCGCCTGCTACAACATGGACCTGGCCGCCTTCTCCCATAAGTGGCTGCGCGACGTCCGCGAGGCCCAGTCGGAGCAAGGCGCCTTCGCGAACATCTCCCCGCGCGTCGCGGACCCCGCCGACGGCGCGCCCGCGTGGGGCGACGCCGGTGTGATCGTGCCCTGGGAGGTTTACCGGCACTACGGCGACCGGCGCGTACTGGAGGAGAACTGGGACGCGATGGATCGGTGGATGGCGTACGTCCACCAGGCGAACCCCGATCTGATCTGGAACAACCGCCGCAGCAGTGACTTCGGGGACTGGCTCGCCCCCGACAACAAAACGGCCACGCCCAAAGATCTGGTGGCGACGGCCTACTGGGCCTACGACGCGCGGCTGATGGCCCGGATGGCCCGCGCGCTGGGCAAAGAGGCGGACGCGAAGCGCTACGAGGAGCTGTTCGGGGGCATCCGCGCGGCGTTCGCCGCGCGGTTCGTCCGCGACAACGGCGAGGTCGGCAACGGGAGCCAGACCGGGTACGTGATGGCGCTGCACATGGACCTGCTTTCCTTGAACAAGCGCGCGCCCGCCCTCAATCATCTGGTCCGCGACATCGAGGCGCGGGGGAACCACCTGGCCACCGGCTTCATCGGCACGGCCTACCTGCTGCCCGTGCTGACGGAAAGCGGGCGCGGCGATGTGGCGTATCGCCTGCTGCTGCAGGACACCTTTCCCTCATGGCTCTATATGGTCGGCAAGGGGGCCACGACCCTGTGGGAGCGCTGGAACGGCGACGCGCAGCCGCTCGATTCGCGCCTCAACTCGCATAACCACTTCGCCTTCGGCGCGGTCGCCGAGTGGCTGTACCGCCATGTCGGCGGCCTCGACACGGACCCGCCCGCGCCCGGGTTCAAGAAAATCATCATCCGCCCACGTCCCGGCGGCGGACTGACCTGCGCGCGGGCCGAATACGATTCGCTGTGCGGACCCATCGTCAGCGAATGGAGCGCCAAACCCGGCGAGCCGTTCCGGCTCGACGTGACCGTGCCCGCCAGCACGACGGCAACCGTGTACGTGCCGACCGACGACCCGGCGCGGGTTACTGAGAGCGGCGCGCCGGTCGGCCCGGACTCCCCGACGGTGCGGTTGCTGCGCCGGGAGGACGGCTGCGCCGTTTACGCCGTCGCTGCGGGCACGTACCGCTTCGCCGTGGAACAGTGATACCGCCTTCGCCCGAGAGTTTTGCCGTTAGGCGGCGTGGAGGAGACTATGGAAGATGGTGGCAAGGAACAAGGTGGCATGCGTCTCTCGATTATCATAGCGCCCCTCGCCGCCAACATCGGGATATCTTCGGCGATCGCGGCCGACCCGGACGAACTGGTATACGTGCCGAACTCCACGAAGAAGGTCTGCCAACTGACCGGCGACTTCGACCGAGCGGCCGGGATCCCGACGCTCAGCCAGACCGGCAAGCGGTTCGGCGTCCTCGCGACCGACCTCGGCAGTTCGTTCGAGCACAAGGGCCAGCTGTACTTCCTGTTTGGCGACACCTGGGGCCGGCCGGCAGACCGGGACGCGGTGGCCTGGACCAAAAGCGCTGACCCGGAGAAGATCATCCTGGACTTCCACCAGGGGAAGGACGGTAAGTGGCTCCCGCCGACGGTACCCGGCATCCGGCAGGGGGCGTTCGAGATCCCCAGCGGCGGTATCTCCATCACCGACACCATGTACGTGGTGTTCACCACCGATCACACGGCCGAGAAGGTGATGGGGCGGTCCGTGGTCGCCAGCTCGCACGACGACGGCCGGACCTTTAAGATGCTCTACGAGTTGTCTCGGGACAAGTTCATTAATGTATCGTTTTGGTCAGCTGGCGGTTGGCTATACATCTACGGGAGCGGCGAGTACCGCAAGAGCAGCGTCTATCTTGCCCGGGTGAAGCCCGCGGACATCCGGGACCGGTCCAAGCTGCAGTACTTTGGTGGTACCGACCCGAACACACAGCCGCAGTGGTTTCCGAAGGAGGCGGCCGCGGTCCCGCTGTTCCAACACAACGTCGTCGGCGAGTTCTCGGTGGCGTACCTGGAGCCGGTCAAGCGGTACGTCATGCTGTACAACTCGGGCAAGCCCCGCGGGATCACGATGCGGTCGGCCGAGGCGCCTTGGGGGCCCTGGTCCCGGGGTACGGTCGTATTTGAGCCGTGGCGCGACAAGGGGTACGGGCACTTCCTGCACACCCCGGCGAAAGGCAAGAACAACAGTGACGCGTTCAGCGACCCGAAGCGGGAGGATACATGGGGCGGGGAGTACGGCCCGTACGTCATGGCCCGGTTCACGAGCGGGTCCGGCGGGCGGTGTCGGATCTATTACACGATGTCGACCTGGAACCCGTACCAGGTCGTCGTAATGCGGAGCGACCTGAGGCTGGGGGCAGATCACGATGAGAGCTACTGGTAAGCTTAGTGTTTCAGTGCGTGCCGTATCCATTGTGCTGGCTGCGAGCCTGGGAGCGTGGCTCGTCCCCGCACAACGGAGTCCTGCTCCAGCCGTTGCGCAAGTCCCCGCGGAACCACCGGCGAGAAGGTGAGCACGTCGGATCGCGCTGCATCTAACTCTGAAGCTCCTTCCAGAGGCCGCGGTAGCATTTCAGGAAGGCGGCCCCCGAGTCCGGGTGGATCGGGGCGCCGACCTCGCACAGGGTGAAGCGGTCGTAGCCGATGGCGCGGAGCTGCCCGAAAAGCTCCCGGTACGGATAGTCACCCCACAGGTCGTTGATGTGGCACGAGCGGATGTGGGTGTGGAGGAGCTCGAACGCGCCTTTGATGCCGCCGTTTTCGACGTCGGTGCGGTTGGAGTTCCAGCAGGCGCCGACGCTTTTGTGGCCGCACAGGTCCAGGATGCGGCGCATGTTGGCGGGCTTCTGCGTTTCGGCGCCGTGGACCTCGACCCAGATCTCCACGCCGGCATCCGCGGCGAACTGCCCGCACGTTCACACGGCGAACTGACCCAGATCCCACGCGCGGCGAACTGCCCGCTCTTCTTCAGGGCGGCGGCGATCTTCTCCATAGTATTCTCGGCCGGAACGTCCTTGCGCAGCCCGTTGGGCCGGACCTTGACGCCCCGCGCCCCCAGGTCACGGGCCAGCGCCACCCACGCCTTGCAGTCGTCGATGTTGTTCTGCACGACGGCGGGGTCGGCCGCGTGGAACTCGCAGACCGTCCCCAGGCCCCAGAGCGTGACCCCCGCGTCGGCGAACTGCTGCTTGACCTCGCCCCTCCGCGCGGTCGATAGGCTCGTCTCGATGCCGTGCGCGTGCGTGGTGCGGGCCTCGAACCCCTCGACGCCGGCCGCCTGGCAGTTCTTGAGGACGGTGGGCAGATCCCAGTCTTTGGCGACGTTATAACTGACGAGTCCCAGCTTCATCGTTCGCGTCGGCTCCTTTGGCGGCGGATTACCGGCCCGCGCCCGGCTGTCCCATAAAGCCGCTGCCGCCAGCACGGCTCCGGACGCCAGCACCTCACGCCGGTTGAACGTTCGCGCCATCTTCGCGCCCTTCCTGGCTATAAAAGTGGGATTAGTATTCCGCAGTCACGGGGCCTGCACCTTCACCCGGGAGCCTGCGGCGCGGCGTTTGCAGGAAATTCTATGAGCGAGCGTGAACAGGGGATCACCGCACGAAAAACAGGCAGGGGAAACGGGATGGAATATCGCAAACTGGGGCGCACCGGGCTGAAGGTGTCGGAGATCTGCTTGGGCACGATGCAGTTCGGCTGGACCGCCGACGAGGACGCTTCCCGGCGGGTGATGGACGCTTTCCAGGAGGCGGGCGGCAACTTCATCGATACGGCCGACGTCTACTCGAACTGGGTGGGGGAGGCTTCTTATGGCGGCAAAACCGAGGAGATCATCGGGCGGTGGCTCCAGGACAAGGGCGGCCGGCGGGACTGCATCCTGGCGACCAAGGTCCGCGGCAAGATGTGGGAGGGGCCCAACGGCGAGGGGTTGTCGCGCCATCACATCCTCCAGGCCTGCGAAGACTCGCTGCGCCGTCTGCGGACCGATTATATCGATCTGTATCAGTGCCACTGGGCGGACCTGACCACGCCCATCGACGAGACCCTGGCTGCGCTGGACGACCTGGTCCGCGCGGGCAAGGTGCGCTACATCGGCGCGTCCAACTACCCGGCGTGGCGGCTGATGGAGGCCCTTTGGAACTCGGACAAGCGCAGCCTCGTCCGCTTCGACTGTTACCAGCCCGAGTACTCGCTCCTGGAGCGCGCGCTCTTCGAGCGGGAAGCGATGCCGCTTTGCAGGCATTACCAGATCGGGGTGATCCCCTATTCGCCGCTGGCGGGGGGGTTCCTGACGGGGAAATACCGCAGGAACGGCCCCCGGCCCGAAAGCGTGCGCGCCGGGGGCAACCTGGAGAAGTACGGCAACGAGCGGGGCTGGGCGCTCATCGACGCACTGGAGAAGATCGGCCGGGCGCACGGAAAGACGGTGGCGCAGACCGCACTCGCCTGGCAGCTGACCAACCCCGTCGTCACGGCGCCCATCATCGGGGCCAACACCGCCGAACAGCTGACCGACCTTCTGGGCGCGTCCGGCTACCGGCTCGGTGAGGACGAAATGAAGCGTTTGAACGACCTGACGACCTACCCGCGGAACTGGCGGCCGATCTGGGACTGAGCGGGCTTTGTTGGAACGGCGCCGTCGCGGAACGAGCCGTAGGAGGTTGGTTATGTTGATTCCTTACCAGAGGTATGCCCTGCGCTGGCTTGTGGCAAGCCTCTTTTTGTGCGCGTTTTCCGCGGCCTCTTCGGGGCGAAATGCCGCCCCGGCGGACAAAGACGCCGGGTTCGTGCCCCTCTTCGACGGCAAGACTCTGGGCGGCTGGCACGTCGCAGGTACGCCGGGTTGGACGGTGCGGGACGGCGTCATCGTCGCGCCGGGCAAGGGCGGCGGCTGGCTGCGCTCCGACAAGGAGTACGACGACTTCGTGCTGCGCCTCGAGTTCAGGAACAGCCCGCGCGGCAACAGCGGTGTCTTCATCCGCGCCGGCGAGCAGGGGCGCACGTCGCGCACCGGCATGGAGATCCAGATCCTCGACGATGCCGGCAAGGAGCCGAACAAGAACTCCAGCGGGTCGCTCTACGATATGGTCGCGCCGACCAAAAACGCGGCCAAGCCGGCGGGCGAGTGGAACCAGTACGAGATCACCGCGAACGGCACCCACATCCAGGTCAAGCTAAACGGCGAGACCGTCCAGAATATCCGCACCGACGACCCGGCGATCAACGCCGCCCTGGAAAAACGCGTCATGGCCGACAAGGCCGGGCACGACCAGCGGGTCGCCACGGCCACCGCCGCCGGCGCCAAAGCCCCCAACCCGCCCCAGCCGTTCCCTCTCCTCAAAGAGCGTCGCACCAAAGGCTACATCGGCCTGCAGAACCACGGCACCCCGGTGGAGTTCCGCAGCGTGCGTATCAAAGAGCTCTGATGACCTAACCCCCCGGTGTTAGGACGGCAGTGGCTTGCCCTTGGTCTCGGGGGCGTAGAACAGGCCGATGAGACCAACCGCATAGATGAAGGCGACGATGCTCGCGGCGGTGCGCAGGCCGGCGGTCTCGTCGGTCGGGCTGGCATACGCCACGGACAGCGTGCCCAGGGTGAACGGCGCGAAGGCGGCCAGGATGCGCGCGGCGTTGTAGCAGAAGCCCACCCCGGTGGCCCGCAGGCGGGTCGGGAAAAGCTCCGGGAAGTAGACCGCGTACGCCGCGAACGGGGCCAGCGTGCAGAAGCCGAGCGGGAAGGCCAGCAAGAAGGCGGATTGGATGTCCGTCACCAGGCGGAAGAAGGCCTGCACGGCGGCGAAGGCGAGCACGAAGAACAGGGCCATCGCCGGGCGGCGGCCCGTGCGCTCGCTCAGGGCGGCAAACGCGAACATGCCCAGCCCCGCGCCCACCATCTGCACCAAAAAGACCAGGCTGCGCCAGTGCTGCAGGGACGACCGGACGGCGGCCTCGCGCTGGGCCGGGTCGGCGATGGCGACGATCGACGGCGCGCTCTCGACCGCCGGCCGCAGCGCCGAGCCGACCAGATCGACCGAGAAGAAGCCCACGCCCCACACCCCGCCCACGCCGGCCACGGCCAGCAGGACGCCCGCGACGGTGTTGCGCGCCAGGACCGGGTCCTTGAACAGCCCCAGGATGTTGCCGACCTCCTTGCCGCCCGCCGCGGCCTCCGCCTTCGCCTCGTGCCAGCTCTCGGGCTCCTTGACCGAGCGGCGTATCCAGACGATGAGGAGGGCGGGCAGCGCGCCGACCGCGAAGACCCAGCGCCAGCTGACGGCGCTCAGCGCCAGCGTCACCAGGGCCGCGCAGATGTTGCCGACCGCGGACAGGGCCTGCAGGGTCCCCAGCGCCATGGCGCGGGAGCGCTGCGGCCAGACTTCCGCCACGAGGGACGCGCCCGCCGCGAACTCCCCGCCTACCCCGAGCGCGATCATGAACCGGCACGCGTAGTATTGCGGGATGTTCTGCACCAGCCCGTTCAGGCCGGTGAAAAGGGCGTAGATGAGGATGGTGATCATCATCGTGCGCGTCCGGCCCAGGCGGTCTCCGATCATTCCGAAAAGGAAGCCGCCCGCCGCCCAGCCGATGAGGAAGACGGCGGTGAGCCTCCCGCCCACATCCTTGGCGGCCGCGGACAGCTGGTCGTCCGGGACCGTGCCGCGCAGCAGCTCGGTCACGGACTGCTGCCGCAGCAGGTTGAACAGGTGTTGGTCGAACGTGTCGAACATCCACCCGAGCGCCGAGATGATCAGCACCGTCCAGGCGTAGCGGTCGACGCCCTGGTACCACCGGAGGTTGCTCGCGGTCTGGTCGGGCGCGACCGCCGCGGGGATACCTGTGTCGTTCGCGGGCGTCGGCTGGACGCGGTTGGCCATCGTCGTTTACCTACCCTTTCTTGCCCGGCGCGGGCAGCGAGCGGATGCGCACGTTGCGGAAGCGGATGCGGCAGTCCTCGCCCCACGACCCGCCGCCGCCGTGGACCTGCAGGCCGATGTAGCCCTCGCGCGGCAGACGCTCGCGGGTGTCCTGGAAATCCACGGCCGGCTGGCCGTTGAGCCACGTCTGGATCCGCGGCGGCTGGCCGGCGATCACGGCGCGCAGTTTGTTCCACCCGCCTTTTTTGTACTTTCCCTGCCAGTCGGCGCTCGGCCCGACGGGGCCGCCGACCCCGGACGCGTAGATGTCGCCGATGGAGCCCTCGGCCCGGTGATCGATCCGCACCTGGTAGCCGTTGCCGTTCTCCGCGGTCCGGAGGAACAGGCCGCTGTCGACGGGGTAATCCGCCTGGAACTCCATCTCGATTTCGCAGTCGCCGTACTTCCGGAGCGTGCCGAGCAGGCCGCCCTTGTGGTCCGGCTCCTGGTTGCCCACCAGCACGCCGTTCTGCACCTCCCACAGGCCGCCCCCTCCGCCGTGGACGGCCTTGCGCTCCCACCCGGCCAGCGACGTACCGTCGAACAGATCCCGCCACTCCCCGGCGCCCGCCTGCGCCGCGGCGAGCTGCGCCGCCGGCGGCTGGGCGTAGGCGTCCCAGGCGGCGGGGATGCGGGCCTCGTCCGTCGTGCCTTTGTGGAAAAAAAGGCGGTAGCGGAAGGTGGTCGCCTGGCCCTCGGGCGTGGTGTGGTCGCCCGCGTTGGGGTTCTCCTTTTTGGCCGGGTCGAAGTCGTGCAGGCCGAACGGGTTGACGGCGAACAGGCCGTAATCGCGGACGTGCCA
>JAUJNC010000419.1 GCA_030446525.1 Armatimonadaceae bacterium | reverse complement strand
CTCGCCCTGCAGCCAGATCCAGCGCGACCCCGCCTGCTTGATCTCGATCGCATACTCGCGCCAGGCCGGCTTCTTGGGATCGGCGGGGTCGTCGCGCACGGACGCCTTGGCATCGATCCAGCCGTCCGGCGGCGGCACGTCCTGAAAAACCGGGATGTCTTCCCATCGTCCGTTCGCCGCCCCGCCCGTGCCCGGCATCCGGAAGCGCACGAAGGCCAGGTCATCGAGCAGATAGCGCAGCAGCTTCTCGTACTGGGTCGTGTCGGGCGCGGGCTTGCCCCGCTCCCAGATGACGCTGAACTCGCCGGGTACGACCGCCCCGTTGAGACGATGCGCCTTCAGGTTGTCGTAGTAGGGCCGCAGCGCCTCCAGCGAAGAGATGTTTCTGCCGCCCTTCATCTGGTCGGCATAGGTCCACACGTTGCCCACGGCGAAAAGGTGCGTTTCGTCGGGGATGGTGTAGTTCCACACGCGCAGCGACAGCGGCACCTCCAGAACCGCTGCGTTCGCGGCGCGGAGCTGCACCCGCCCCGTGTACCTTCCGGGCCCAGCGTCCTTGGGCACGCGAACCGTGAGCCACAGGGTGTTGAGCGCGCCGCCCTTAAGATCGAACGCGCTTTCCGGCAGCAGCGGATCGGGCACCGGCCCCTGCGCGCGCACCACCTGGCCCAGCGGGTCGGCCTGGACGTTGACCGTGCCGACTTTGTTGGCCGTCCCTGCCGCCGACCCGATGCGATGGGCGCCATTCACGAAGTCCGTGAAGGCGACGGAAACGTTCCGCAGATCGGATGCGGGACGCACCACCAGCTGCACGCACTCGTGCTCGCCGCGCCCGGCCTTCAGCTCGAAGGGCTGCGACGCGGGCGCTTTCGGCAGATCCGCGTTGTCGAGCACCAGCTTGGTGGGCAGCACCAGCCAGGCCTGCGTTCCGCCGGACGTCTTTTGGGCGAAGGCGGCGCCGTCCCACTCGTCGGCCCCGGCCGCGGGCGCCGCCCAGGCCGCGGCGCAAAAGGCCGGCACGGCCAGCCAGGAAAGAAGTATAGGTTTCATAGCGTTGTCAGGGCAGCCGGCGGCAGCGGTACACGGGCAGGTCCCTCAGTCCCCTTCCAGGACGCCGCGTATGTCCCTCAAAACCTCGGGGGTGATGGGACGCTCCTCCAGGATCGTGTAGTGCCGGCGCACGGCCCGGTTGTATTCCTGCACCGTCCGCAAGGTGCGTTCGAACTCGTCCCAGGTGATCCCGATCTCTAAGGGACGGTAGGGGAGCCGCGCCTCCCGCAAGGCATGTATCATACGCTCCGGCGCGTTCCCCTGGAGCACGGCCGACACCACGTTGCCCAGGGCCACCGCCTGGCCGTGTACGAAGTGCTTGCCCGTGACCTGCTCCAGGTTCCACGCGAAAAGGTGCTCGGCGCCGGTCGCCAGGTGCCGGTCCGGGTGCGCCATGCACAAGGCGATGCTTTCGGCAAGGAGCCCCATCAGCTCCTGGATACCCGGGTCGGAAAGCGCGCCGATATGGGGGGCCAGGGCGAAGCTGCGTTCGGAGAGTTCCCCCAGCGCGTCGTAGATTTCGTCGCTCCACCTGCCCTTTCCTGCGCGGCAGGCCAGGCGCCAGTCTTCCCGCGAAACGGGAAGGCGGAGCAGGTCGCCGTAGCCGCTCCGGTTGTAGATCGGGTCGCCCTGCCGGATCACCGCATAGTCGACGAGGATCGCGGCCGGCGGCGCCGTGCCCTGCATCCCCACGGGCTTACCCCCTTCCCGCACGGCGATCGTGGGCGAGAAGGCGCCGTCCCCGGAGGTGATACTGGGCGCCAGATACAGCCGCCCCCCGCGCTTCCCGGCCACGTACTTGGCGGCATCGACGACCGTGCCGCCTCCGATGCCCACGACGCTGTCGACAGGGAGCGCCTCGGCCGCCACCCGGTCCAGGAACGTCCGCTCCAGACTCTCCGCCATCGCGACGTGCGCCGGCGGGTGGTGCAACAGGCCCCGCACCAGCTCCCAGGCGGGGGGCGTGGTCAAAACCGTGTAGCTGCCGAAATCGACGCTGCGCTCCGTCAGAATGTTCTCCCCGTAGACGATGGGGAGGCTCGAAGTCGTCCTGGTCATCCGTTTTACAAGCCGCGGATCAGAGCACGCACGTGCTCCACGATCGCCTCAAAGTGACGCTGAGCGATCTCGTCGCCGCGCCGGTAGCGCCCCCCGGCCACGCCCTCCCCCAGGATGTCACGGGCCCTTTCCGGGTGCATAAAACGCGGCGCTTGCGTCGCCGGCGCCTCCCTGTCCGGGATCTCGCCGACACGGGTAAAGGGGAAATCCTCGAAGGCGCTGGCGTGCCCCCCGCCCGCGCCCGCCGCCGCCATCTGGCGCACGATGGCGTCACTGAACGCCTCGCCGAACGCCACGGTGACATCCGGCCGGCCCGTCATCGCCTCCACGACCGTGCCCCCGACGACCACGTTCGGTCCGTGGCCGCTCAGCACCAGGAGGCGCCGGAA
>JAUJNC010000033.1 GCA_030446525.1 Armatimonadaceae bacterium | reverse complement strand
CTCGTCTTCCGCGCCTGCCGCGACCTGTTCCCCGACCGGGCCGAGCTCGCGCTGGGGGCCGCCGCCTTCGCCGCGTTTCTGCCGACGCAGGCGCAGCTCGCGGGCGCGATCAACAACGACGCGCTGACGACGCTGGTCAGCGCGGCGATCTTCTGGCGGCTCGGCCTGCTCGTGACGCGGGGGCAGGATGCACGGGGCGCGGCGATCCTGGGCGCCCTCCTCGGCATCGGCCTGTGGACCAAGCTGTCCGTGGTGCAACTGCTGCCCGCGATGCTGCTGGCCTACGCCCTGGCCGCGCGCGCCCGGGTCGTCGGGCCGCGCCGCGCCCTGCTTTATTTCAGCCTCGCCGTGGGCCTGGGCGTCGTCCTCGCCTCGCCGTGGCTCGCGCGCAACCACCTGCTCTACGGCGACCCGCTCACGCTCAAGATCTACCGCTCCACCGGGCCGAACTTCACGCCGCAGCAGATCATGCAGTACGCCGGCTGGACCGCGGGCGACTACCTGCGCAACGTCGCCATCCGCTCCTTCGCGACCTTCTGGTATTTCCTGCCGCCCAACCTGCCCTTCCGCCAGTTCGTCGGTTCGCCGCTGCCCCTGCTGCTGGCGCTGGCGCTGGCGCTGGGCGGGCTGCTGGGCACGGTGCGATGGCTGCTGGGCGGGGGCGGCGACGCCCCGCAGCGGCGTGTGGCGGGGCTTTACCTTGCCGGCATCCTCCTCCTCGTGCCGTTCTTCGCCCGCTTCGTCCTGACCGTCTTCCAGGCGCAGGGCCGCTACTTCCTGCCTGCCCTGCTCCCGGCCGCCCTCGTCGCCTGTCTGGGCTGGGCAACGCTCGCGGACCGCGCCCGCCTCGCCGGCGCCCTGGGCACGCCCGCCGTGCTTCTCGCGATGACCCTCTACGCCGCGAGCGGCGGCGCCTTTTATCCATAGGCGTCACCGAGCGGCGCCCCCGGGGTCTTATATTGGGATAATGATACAACAACAAACCACGATCCCCGAGACGGCGCGCTCGGCCTGGCCGGACGCCGTGGCCTTCCGGGAGGCGATCCAGATGCCGTCCATCGCGCTCGCCGACCCGGAGCTGAAGGGCGCCGCGGTGGTTTGCGACCGCCTGGGCATGCCGGTCACCCACACGGGCCGGTTCGCGGTCGTTTTCCGCCTCCGCTGCGGGCAAACAGAGTGGGCCCTGCGCTGTTTCACCCAGGGCGCCGACGCGGCGGAGCGCCCGTTGCGGTACACGGCCATCGCCGCGCACGTCGGCGACCTTCCGGGGTGCTTTGTCCCGTTCCGCTACCGGGAGCAGGGGATCCGCGTCGCCGGGCGGTGGTACCCCGTCGTGGCGATGCGCTGGGCCGAGGGAGAGACGCTGGGGCGCTGGGTGGAGCGGCGCCGCAACGACCCCCGCGCCCTGCGCCGCCTCGCCGCCGTCCTGGGGGAGCTCCTCGCCCGCCTGGAGGCGGGCGGCATCGCGCACGGCGACTGGCAGCACGACAACCTCCTGGTGTCCCCGGGCGGCGAGCGGGTGACCCTGGTGGACTACGACGGGATGTTCGTGCCCGAGCTCGCGGGCCGGCTCTGCCCCGAACGGGGCCACCCCAACTACCAGCACCCCGCGCGCACGGCGCACCACTACGGCGTGGGCCTGGACCGGTTCGCCTGCCTGGTGCTCCAGACCGGGCTTCTCGCGCTCGCGCGGGAGCCGTCGCTGTGGGAGCGCTTCAACGACGGGGAGTCGATCCTCTTCAAGCGGGCCGACATCGAGAACACAAAACGCTCGCCGGTCTTCCGCGCCGTGCGGGCCGTCGCCGGCGCGGATGCCATCCTGACGGAGTGCCTGGACAGACTGGAAGCCGCCTGCGCCTCGGGCCTGGAAGAGATACGGATCCCGGAAGGCCCGGTCCTGACGCCGCCGAAGGCCGCAGCGGCCGAAACGCTCGACCCGAAGAAGTGGTGGCTAACGCCGGAGACCCGGACGCAGACCGCGACCAGGGCCCCGTCGCCCGGCCCGGCGGGCGTATCCGTCGAGGGCAGGTACCTGACCCGGTTGGCGGCACAGGAAATCGCCTGGGCCGAGATGAAAAACCTCTGGTGGGGACGTCTGGGCTACTTCCTCACATTGCCTGCCTGCGTCCTTACTGTCCCCGCCCTCTTTTTGGATTACATCGACTTCTTCTTCCCCTGGTGGGTCTTCCTTAACTTCACCAAGTGGGGGTACGGGGCGTGGCCGCGGAAGAAGCTGTTCGACGAGCTTTGCGCCGAGATAACCCGGGTCGAGAAGCTGATCGCCGAGCGCCAGGAGCGGATCGCGAAAGGCCGCGCCGCGCAGGGACCGCCCGCCGGGGGGAACCCGGTCCAGGATTTCGTGCTTTCCCGCCTGAAACAAACGTCCATCAGCCGGGTGCTCACGGTCCCGGGCATCAGCGTGACCACGCTGAGACACCTGCGCGCCGCCCACATCGACACTGCCGCGGATCTGCGGCCTCGGGCGCACGTCCCCGGAGTCCCGGCGCATGAGCTCACCGCGCTTCAGAACTGGCGCAGCCGGCTGGAAACGGAGGCGGCCGACGAGTACCGACGGCGGGGGTTCCCGCCGGCGCACGCACCTGCGGGCGCCGCACGACAAACGCCCGCGGATGTCGAGCGCCTGGAGAACGAGGTCGCGGGTCTCGAGCAAGAGCTGGACAAGCTGCGCGACGAGAAGGCGAGCTTCCCCGGCGCGTCCGGGAAGGCGTATCTCCGCAAGCTCCTCGGGATGAGAGGGACCGAGCCGGGGGACTGAGCCGCCTCGCCCGGTGTTTGACAACCTGCCGCGCCCCGCGCTATACTGCTCTTGCTTTGCGAGCCAGGTAACCACAGATATGAACGAGCACAAGAACAACGACATTTTGCACATCTTGGCGCGGGACGCGCGCGCGACGGCCGGGCAGATCGGCGCGATGACCGGGCGGACCGAGGCCGAGGTCAAGGAGGCCATCGCGGCCTTCGAGGCCGAGGGCGTGATCCGGAACTACAAGACCCGCGTGGACTGGGAAAAGGCGGGGGAGCCGCGCGTGTTCGCCTTTATCGACGTGGACGCGACGCCCGAGCGCGGGGCCGGCTACGACCACATCGCCGAGCGGATCTACCGCTACCCGGAGGTGCACAGCGTTTATCTCGTGTCGGGGACGCAGGACCTGCGGGTCGTGGTCGAGGGCAGGACGATGCAGGAGGTCGCCAACTTCGTGGCCGAGAAGCTCGCGACGGTCGAAGGGGTGCGCGGCACGTCGACGCACTTCCTACTGAAGAAGTACAAGGACGACGGCGACCTGTTCGTGGACGCCGAACCGGACCGGCGGCTGGCGGTGACGCCATGAAGCCGCTGTCCGAGGTGGTCCTGTCCACCCCCTCGTCCGGCATCCGCCGCTTCTTCGACCTGGTCAGCGAGATGGACGACGCGATCTCGCTGGGCGTGGGCGAGCCGGATTACGTCACGCCCTGGCGCGTGCGCGAGGCGGCCATCTGGTCCCTCGAGCAGGGCTACACCACCTACACGTCCAACGCGGGCCTGATGGAGCTGCGCGTCGAGATCGCGCGGATGCTCGCAAAGCGCTACGGCGCCCAGTACGACCCCGCCCGCCAGGTGCTCGTGACGGTGGGCGTCTCCGAGGCGCTCGACACCGCCTTCCGCGCCCTGCTCAACCCCGGCGACGAGGTGCTGGTGCCGGAGCCGTGCTACGTTTCTTATCAGGCCTGCGTGCGCCTCGCGGGCGGCTGCCCGATTACCGTCCCCACCCGGGCCGCGAGCGGTTTTCGCGTCGGGGCCGAGGACGTGGCCGCGCGCATCACGCCGCGCACCAAAGCGATCCTCCTGTCGTACCCGTCCAACCCGACCGGGGCGACCATGACGCGCGAGGGGCTGCAGGCGATCGTGGACCTGGCCGTCCGGCACGACCTGTACCTGCTGTCCGACGAGATCTACGACCGGCTCTCCTATGACGCCCCGCACACCTGCGTCGCGTCGCTCGCCGGCGCGGCCGAGCGGACCGTCCTGCTGAACGGCTTCTCCAAGGCGTACGCCATGACCGGCTGGCGCGTCGGGTACGCCTGCGGGCCCGCGCCGGTCATCGAGGCGATGACCAAGATCCACGGCTACACCATGCTGTGCGCGCCGATCACCGCCCAGAAGGCCGCGGTCGAGGCGCTGCAGCACGGCGACCGCGACGCCCAGGAGATGGTGGCCGACTACGACCGGCGCCGGCGCCTGGTCGTCAAGGGCCTGTGCGACCTGGGCCTGCAGTGCGGGCTGCCCGGCGGCGCGTTTTACGCCTTCCCCTCGGTCGAGAGCACCGGCCTGTCGGCCGAGGTCTTCGCCGAGCGCCTGCTCCACGAGCAGCGGGTCCTGGTCGTGCCCGGCACCGCCTTCGGCCCCGGCGGCACGGGCCACGTCCGCTGCTGCTACGCCACCGCGACCGAGAAGCTCAGCGAGGCGCTGATCCGCATCGGCCGGTTCCTGGACGGGTTGTAGGCCAGCTACCGCACCCGCACCCCCGCCTTCCCGTCCCAGCGCAGCGACACCTGCTTCTCGCCGCCTGGGGCTTGGACGCGCACGCGCACCCAGTCGCCATCACGCTCCCAGCGGCTTTCGACGCGTCCGGGCGCGTCCCTGTCCGTGACGTGCAGCACGTGCAGGAAGCGGTGCTCCGTGCCGGGCGGCGAGGCGATCTCGGTCCGGTGCAGCGGCGCCGCCTTTGTCTGCGCCCCAAAAGGCGTGGTGGTGGGGGTCGGGTGGAAGCTCGTCAGGGCGTTGGCGGGCAGGAGGGTGCGCACGCGCAGCTCGCCCCCTCCATTTTGCGTGATCAGTGTCCCCTCCCGCTCCTCCGGCTTCTGGACGGTCTGCAGCAGCCAGCGCGGCTGCCGCCCCGGGGGCGTCTCCACCACGTCGTAGAGCACGACAATATCGGGTTTCAAGAACACCAGGTGCCGCACCCAGCGAGTCAGCTGCGAGCGGTGGTAGGCGCGCGTGGCGTCCCCGGCCACGTAGTCGTAGGCGGGCTGCGTCTCCCAGGCCAGGCACTCGCCGGTCTCGAACAGGCTGCTTTCGGGGTATTCGGGGTTCTTGACCGCGAAGAACTGCTCCTTGTCGCGCGGGCGTTCCCGGACCAGGACGACGCGCTGGCCGCCGTCGTAGCCCCAGCCGCGCTCCCGGAGGCGCGGCTCATCTTTGACCGCCTGCTCCTCGGGGACGGGCACGAGCAGGCTGTTGTGCGCGAGGGTGCGCCGGTAGTAGGTCCACGCGCCCGAGGCGTCGGTTTCGCCGCCGTAGCCGGGGTCGACGGCCAGATCGTCCTTGTAGTGGATCGTAAAGGCGTTGCTGTCGTAGTGGTCGTGGTGGCCCAGCCAGTCGCCCGTCGAGAGGGTGACGAGTCGGGCGTCCGGGCCCCAGCCGCTGCGCAGCACGGCGAGGGTCTCGCCGCCGCCCACACCGGGATCGCCGCGGAACAGGCGCGAGGGCGGCAGCTCGGATACCGGGCGGGCCGCGAGGTCGGGGTCGTACCACAGGAGGTTCCACACCTCGGCCGGCCGGCGGAGCGCGAAGGGGAGCTGCCGCTGGGCGAAGGCCTGCAGGTGCGCGTCGCGATGGGCGGAGGCGGCGCGCGAAGTGACCCAGAAGGTGCGGGCCAGGAGGTTGGCGATTGTGTCGTCTTTGCGGTCGGCCCACCAGTCGCCCAGGATGGTCATGGTGTCGTCGGCGCGGGTGAGGTACACCCAGTAGTAGCCCGAGGCGCGCACCCAGGGCGCCTGGAAGAAGTCACGGCCCAGCGCCGGCCCGGCCGCCGCCATCCAGATAAAGGTGGGCTTGAAGGCGACCTGGTTGTAGTGCGTGCCCTCGTTCCAGATCCCGTCCTTGCCCACCCATTGATCGAAAACGGGCAGGAAGATGCGGGTGAAGAAGTCGTAGCTGTAGGCGGCCAGCGCCCGCCCCTCGGGATGGTCCCCGGCGGCGGCGAAGCCGGCCGCGCCCACGCCCACGTGGTTCCAGTGGTTGTGGTTGTTGAACGCGGAGTACGTCCCTTTCTGGAAATAGCCGGGGAACCGCTTGCGCGAGTAGGCGGCCAGGGTGACCAGCGTCTGCGCCCCGCTTTTCCGCTGCCCCTCGCCCAGGAACGGGTACGCCCAGTCGTAGCCGAAAGCGATGTCGGTCAGGTAGCGCGCCTGGGCCAGATCGTCGCTCACCTGCCAGCCGCCCGCTTCGACCAGGCGCGCCAGTCGCTCGAGCGCGCCGCCGACCTTTGTGCCCGCGGCGGCGTCGTCGGTGGCCAGGGCCAGCAGCCCCCCGTAGCAGATGGCGTCGGCCAGAGCCTGGGGGCTATCTCTGCCCGCATCCAGGTGCCCGGCGGCGCGCTGGCGGAAGTCTTTCCAGAACGGGCTGCGCGTCAATCGGGCGGCATCCTGCCGGGCCGTCTGCGGCGCGAACGCCATCCGCGGATGCCCCGCGTGGATGGCCGGCATCTCGTCGGCGCGCGCGCCGGCCGCCAAAGCCGACAGTAACAGGAAAACTCCCATCCACCGCATTTGTCGTTCCCCCTTGTCCCGGATATTGTTCGCGAAAAGGCGCCGCAAACCTCCCCCGGCCGGGGACGGGGGTGAGGGCCGCCCCGCCACAGGATATCCGGCGGCGGATGGCGAATAGACGGCAAAGGCGCGTGCACCCCGCAGGAGGATCTTTGGACGAACACCAGCAACGGCAGGCGCGGCCGGCTCTACGGCCTCCTCGGTGATTTGCCGGCGCGGGACCGGCCCGTCCGGGCGGAGGCGATCGGCCAGGAGACGCGGGAAGAGTACCGGCTCGGGTCCTCCTGCTGGACCTGAACGGCATCGAGCCGGTCCCCGCCTATCTCACCCGGCCCACGACCTGGCGGGGCCGCTTCGGCACCGTCGTTTACAACCATGCGCACGGCGGCGACTACGTGCTTGGCAAGGACGACGGCTCCTGCGCGGGCGCGGGGCGCTGCAGAGCCCGCCGTACGCCGGGGCGCTGGCGCGGCGCGGCGTCTGCGCGCTCTGCATCGACACCTGGAACTTCGGCGAGCGGCGCGGGCTGGCCGAGTCCGAGCTGTTCAAGCGGCTGCTCTGGCACGGGCAGGTCCTGTGGGGCCTGATGGTCTACGACACCCTGAAGGCCACCGACTACCTCGTTTCGCGGCCGGAGGTGGACCCCGGGCGCATCGGCAGCCTGGGGATCTCGATGGGCAGCACCATGGCCTGGTGGCACGCCGCGCTCGACGAGCGGGTGCGGGCGTGCGTCGACCTGTGCTGTCTGACCGATTTCCAGGCGCTGATCGAGACGCGCAACCTGGACGGGCACAGGCTGTACTACTACGTCCCCGGCCTGCTGAGGCACTTCGACGGCCGACATCAACGCCCTGATCTGCCCGCGCGCCCCCTGAGCCTCGCGGGCAACTGGGACAAACTGACGCCGCCGGCGAGCTGGAGCGCGTCGACGCGGCACTCAAAAAGGTGTATGCCGAGGCCGGGGCGGGAGAACGCTGGGAGGCGCGCTATAACACGGGTCACTTCGAGACGGCCGACATGCGCGCCCGCATCCTGCGCTTCCTCGACCGCTTCCTGATCAACACCGAATAACAAAAGGCAGGGGAGGGCTGTTCATGAACGAGACGGGCAACCCGGGCGACGTGCCGTCCTACACCGTCGCCGACTTCGTTCGAGCGACGGGCGAGGACCAACCCGGCGACGTGTTCGAACTCGAGTCGAGCCGCATGCTCGAGATCCACGTCAGCGGGCGCGTCTGGACCAAGCTCGGCGCGGCTGTCGCGTACCAGGGCGACCTGCGCTTCGTCCGCGAGGGCATGATGGAGGGCGGGGTCGGAAGATGCTCAAACGCATGGTGACCGGCGAGGTAAGCCCGCTGAGCAAGGTCGAGGGCGGGGGGCCGCCTGTACTGCGCGGACGGCGGCAAGCACATCTCGATCCTGCGCCTGGCCGGCGAGACCATCAACGTCAGCGGGAACGACCTGCTGGCCTTCGAGGACACCATCGGCTACGACATCACCTGATCCGCCGCGTCGCGGGATGATGGCCGGCGGCCTGTTCTCCGTCAAGCTGACGGGGCACGGCCTGGTGGCGATCACCACGCACGGCCAGCCGCTGACGCTGCGCGTCACTTCGGACGACCCGGTGAGCACCGACCCCAACGCCACCGTCGCCTGGTCCGGGAATCTTTCCCCGGAGGCGAAGACCGACATCTCGTTCCGCGCCCTGGTGGGGCGCGGCGCGGCGGCGAAACGTTCCAGATGCTGTTCCGGGGTGACGGTTTCGTGGTCGTGCAGCCGTACGAGGAGGTCCCGCGCGCCGAATCCTCCAAGGGCGGCAGTAAGGCGGCCGATGAACTTCCCCGACCTGCACCGGCACCTGGGCGGGGCCACCTGCCAGCATCCTGTGGGGCTATATCGAGAAGCACGCGGGCGAGCAGAGCGCGCGGCTGCGCGCGCGCTTCCCGACCTACGACGACTTCGCCCGCGAGTTCAGCCGGCCCTTCGCCGACCTGGCCGACTACCTGAGCGTCCACCACCTGGTCGAGGCGCTCCAGGCCGAGGACGTGCCCTACTTCACCCTGCGCGCTGTGCGCGGCGCGGCGGTCTTCGAGTCGGTAGACTACCTGGAGCTGCGCTTCAACCCCTACAAGCGCACCCCCAAAAGCCTCCCCCCCGCCGAGCGCCGCGCCCTGATGGGCGATGTCGCGCGGCAGGTGATCCGGGCGGCCCGCACCGAGTTCCCCATCACCACGGCCTTCATCCTGTGCATGGACCGCGGCTTCGCGCCCGAGCAGACCCGCGCCGTCATCGACCTGGCCGCCGCGCTCCCCGAGGTGGCGGCGGTCGACCTGGCGGGGCCGTACCAGCCCGGCGGCCCCACCTGGGACGAGTGGCGCGAGCTGTATGCCCAGGCCAGAGCGCGCGGGCTGCGCACCACGGCGCACATGGCCGAGTCCGAACCCGACGACGTGCACCCCGCCCTGTTCCCCCACCTGGACCGGATCGGCCACGGCATCCAGATCGCCCTGCGCCACCCCCATCTCCTGCCCGAGCTGGCCGCGCGCGGCATCTGCCTGGAAGTCTGCCCGACCACGTATCTGCGCACCAACACCCTGGGCGATCTGGGGGAGCTGCGCCCCGTCTTCGAGCGCTGCGACGCGGCCGGCGTGCCCTTGTCCATCGCCACCGACAACCCGGCCCTGCACGGCGACGCCGGGCGCATCGTCGGCCAATACGAGCTGCTGGTGCGTGACGAGGTCATCCACTTCAACGACATCCTGCGCTACGCCGCCGCCGGCTACCGCCACGCCTTCGGCCCCGTCCCGGACCGGTACCAGTGAGGGTTTGCAAGACGCTATGAACACGGTATACGTCTCGGACCTGGACGGCACGCTGCTGACCAACGAGGCCACCCTGTCCGAGTTTAGCAAGAGAACCCTACAGAAGTTGCTGCGGGACGGCCTCCTTTTTACCGTCGCAAGCGCGCGCAGCGTCGTCTCGATGGGCATGTTGTTGGAGGGATTGAAACTGCCCCTGCCGGTCGTGGAGTTCAACGGGGCGTTCCTTTCCGACATGGAGACGGGCCGGCACGAGGTCATCAACAGCATCGAGCCAGCCGTCGTCGAGGACGTTTACCGCCTCCTCCCCCGTTTCGGCTGCGTCCCGTTCATCTCCACCTTCAACGGCACGGAAGACTGCGTTTACTACCGCGACATCATCAACGACGGAATGCGCTGGTACTTGAACGACCGTCTGGCCAGGAAAGACAAGCGGTGGCGCAGCACGGAGGATTTGACCCGCTCATTTCGTGACCGGGTGGTGTGCCTGACCATCGTCGGCGGCGCCGACGTACTTTCTGAACTGGAGGTCGCGGTCCAGGAGAGGCACGGCGGCATGGTCGAGACGCATCACTTCGAGAACCCGTATTCGCCGGGATGGTACTGGCTTACCGTCCACGACCGGCGGGCCAGCAAAGACCAGGCCGTCCGCGTGTTGATGGAGACCTATGGATTGAGCGGCAGCGAACTGGTCGTGTTTGGCGACCAGAACAACGATATCAAGATGTTCCGGATAGCCGACCACGCTGTCGCCGTCGCCAACGCGACCGCAGAGTTGAAGCGCCATGCGACACATCTCATCGGCTCCAACCAGGAGGATAGCGTTGTGAAATACCTTCGCGACCATTGGGCCAAAAGCATGAAAGACCACCGAGAGATAAACATCCGCATCCACTGCCGCAACCTGCCCGGGACGCAGTTCGAAGACAGGACAGGGGTCAGGCTCGGCATCCAGAGGGGCCGGGAGGTCATCGGAGACGTCCCTGCGGATGCAGAGGGCGTGACGTTCACGGTTCCGCTGCGGGTCAGCGGAACTCCCGGCGGCGAGCGGCCCAACTTCCTGGGCCCGTTTGCCCAGGGCACTCCCGAGGAGCGCTTCGTCTACCTCTGCTGGGGCGAAAGGCGGGACGGCGCCTGGGACGGGTTCCGCAGGGCGAAAATCCAGCTCAGGCACATCGGCTGGGAAGCCGTCGAGCGAGCGTCGGCGGCCGGGCAAGCCACCATCGAGGCCGTTGTGGACATGACGGACGCTACGGGCGGGCCGTTTGCGGCTCGGTCAGCGCAGACAAGATAGAGTGGAAGCGGTAGCCGCTCGGGGCCAGGGATGCAGGTCAACGGCGGCCGCCGGACAAGGCGCCGCAGCAGTCGGCGGAAGCCCAGGCGCAGGGCCGATGGCGGACGGCTCAGGCTACAGATCACGGCCGTTGATCGAGAGGCGGAACTGGCAGCCCACCATCTCCGCCGCCTTGCGGCACATGACCATGCGCAGGATGAAGATCTCGAAGTACTCCATGACCGACGCGGCCTCCGTGTCGACTTCGAGAACCAGGCGGATGCGCTTGGCCTCGGCGTCCACGCGCAGGAAGGATTTGCGCACGGCGGCGTTCACCTTGTCGTGGATGTCATACAGGTCGGGGTCGGGGTTCTGGACCCGCGTGAGGTGCACGTCGGACTTGTCGGCGATGATCACGGCGGCGGCGATGGGCGAGATGGGCAGGCCGTGCGGCTCCTCGTGGTTGCCGATCGCGCCGATGATCGCGGCGATCTCCAGCGGGTCCATCTTCAGGTCGGAAAGGATGTGGAACGCCATGATCGCGCCCGCCTCGACGTGGCCTTCCCGGTTGACCACGCAGCCCATGTCGTGCAGGTAGCCGGCGATCGCGGCCAGGCTCCGCCATGCGCGCGTCGTAGCCGAGGCCCGTCAGGATGGACCGCCCGATGGTAGAGACGATCCCGGGCATGCCGGTGGCCGTGCTCGGTGTACCCGATGGCGGCCATCTGCTCGTTGGCCTTGGTGATGTACGCGCGGACCCGCGGCTCGCGCCGCAGGCTCGCGCAGGGTCAGCAGATCCTTGCCGGCCCCGTTGGCGGAAGCGGCCACCGTCTGGGCGGCGGCCGAAGGGGGACCGGGGCTGCGACCATCTTTTTGTCGTGCAGCGCTTCCAGAACCTGTTCCGCGTTCTCTATGTTGTCGGTCGTTTTATCCAGCATAGTCCTCGTCACCGCCTACGATGGTGATGTTTGTTACCGGCGGCGGTTCCTCTCATCGGGGTCGGAAAACCCCGAGCGTTTCCACAGCTTTCGGTGGCGACGCTGCCACCACGAGCGCAGCCCGCGGACGGGTCGAAGCCGCGGCCCACCGGCGGGTCGCGGTCGAAATCGCGGAACTGCAGCGGCGGGCTGCCAGTCCGGGACGCCCCCGGAGCGCCCCCGGCGTTGGAGTAGCCGCGGTACAGGTGCCGGCCGCTTTTGGCGTACCAGTACGCGGCGGCGCAGCCGGAAAGCGCGAACGCCCCCAGGAAGGGGTTGCCCCCCTGCACGCTGATCTGGAACCAGGTCAGCGCCACGGTCAGCCAGGCCAGGAGCGGGGCGGGGATCAGGATCACGGCATAGAGCCGGATCACCTCGCGCTGGTTGAGCACGCACCAGGCGACGGTCGGCGCGGCGGTAGCCAGCCACAGACCCATCGCCCTGACCGGCGCGCCCAGCAGAAGCCCCCCGACCCACAGGGTCAGCGCGGTCAGCGCGGACGCGGCGACCAGAAACACCAGGAACGGGCGCGTGCCCCAGGAGCGCTCCAGGCTGCCGCCGATCCAGTACGCCCAGAGCCCGCCGAAGAGCAGGCCGATCAGGTCGATCGGCGCGACCAGCGGCCAGGTGAGCAGGGTCCAGAAGTTCTGCGGCCACGTATCGCCCGTGAACACGAGCCAGGAGAAAGGGCCGCCCCGCGCCCACCCGCCCGTGAAGAAGGATGCCAGAAACGTTATCACATTTGCCGCGATCAGGGTCATCGTCGCGGGGATGCCCGCCGCGAAAAGGAAGTCCGCGGCGCGTCGGTGAGGGGTGCCGTACATACCATCATGCTCCTGGGCCGAGGCGCTCATCCGCGGCGCCTGACCGCCCTCTTATTGTACCCGTTTCGGCCGTTCCCGCGTTACCCGCGCGCCTTACTGCGGCCAGCGCGCGAGGGTGAGAAGCTGGAGCCGGCTCTCTTTCTTCGTCCTGGCCGCGTCGTTATCGTAAACCACGGCCAGGCGCGCGGCGTCACGGCCCGCCGGCGCTGCCGCGGGGTCCGGCAGCAGGCACAGCCCCTCCACCTTCACCCCCAACCCGAAAAGCCACACCCTTTGCCCTCGCGCGAGCCGGGTGGGCGACAGCTCCGCGTCGGGCAGGAACCACAGCGTGTTGCCGTGATAGGCGTTGCCGGCGTCCTCGCTCGACGTCGCCACCAGAAAGCCGTTCCACGCCGGCACGTACTCCAGCGACGACAGCTGCGAGCGCACCTTTTCACGCGTGCCCCCCGCGAAGGTGAACAGCCGCCGCAGGGCGAGCGGCGCATCCGGTGCCGGCGGCGCGGTGATGTCGGCGGCGTAGGCGGTGATGGGGTCGTCCGGCTCGCGCAGGCCCACCACCAGCTCGCGCCGCGCGGCGCGCCCCCCCGCGCCGCGCAGCGTCCGCACCGCCAGCCCGTCGATCGTCACCCGGTTTTTGGCCGGGTCCGACCGGTTGTACAGGCCCTCCTTGGCCAGGCCGCCCGCCACGTCCCACCGAACCACCGACGACTCCTCGATGGCAAGCGGCGTGCCGTCCGCGCCGCCGCCCGTCAGGCGGAACCGAAACAGGTTAGAGTGCGCGGCGAGCTCGTCGGGCCGCCCGGAGTGCGACCCGATGAGGTAGTAGTGCCCGTCCTGGTCGCGCGCCATCGCCTCCCACTTGGCCCCCTCGGCGGGGAACGCGCGGCAGCCGAGCGGCTGCCCGAGCCGCAGGCCGGTGGCCGCCTCCACCACCACCAGGCCGTTGGTCTTGTCATCGGCCACCAGCAGCAGACGCCCGTCGCCGATCGGCTCCACGGCCGACGCCTCCAGGGCCGCATCCACCGCGGCGCCGGCCCCGGGCGGGGCCGGGAGCAGGAACGGCGCCGGCGGCGGCGCCGACTCCACCTGTATCTCGTCCGCCCGCGCCGCAAACGCCAGGAGCGCCGCCACACCCAGAAACGCCGCACAGCGCACAAACGTCACCCGTCGCATACTGCTCCCCCCGCTATGTCGCCCTATCGCCGGCGAAAACGGTGTATTTTAACACGAAGTGCCGGGCGTTTCCAGTGCCCGGCGCCCGCCGATCCGCGCCCCCGGTTTTTACCGGTTTGTCTTTGCCGGGGGCGGCACGGCAACAAGGCGTGGGAGAGAGATCGTATTATGGGTATAAAGGAACCCGTATGCGTCTCTGTCTGTCCCGCCGTCTCGCCCGCGCCGCCCTGCTCCTGCCGGCGGCCCTGTCCGCCTTCGCCGGTGCTCCGGCGCGGGCGGACCAGATCGCCCCCCCCGTCCCGCCGCGCGTGGTGCTCCAGCGCAAGACCGTGCTCGGCACGCCGGTCAAGGTCATCACCGTCAACCTGAACTCTCCCGAGGTCCGGGTCACGCCGATGCTGGCGGCGGGCGGGGCGGGGCGCGCGGAGTCGTTCCGTGCGATGATGGTCCGCTCCGCCCCGGCGGCGGCGGTCACGGGGACGTTTTTCGCCACCAACTCGCTCCTGCCCATCGGCGACATCGTGATCGGCGGCGAGCTCGCCCACTTCGGGGGCCGCGGCGCGGCGCTGTGCCTGGCGCCGGACCCGCTCACGGGCGGCACCCGCGCCGTGATGCGCGCGAACGCGGGCCTGTGGCGGCACACGGACTGGTCGGGGTGCGAGACCGTGCTGGCGGGCGGGATGTGGCTCGTGCGCGACGGCGTGCTGGCGCTGGACCCGCGGGCGCAGGGCTTCCGTGATCCGTCCCTGTTCCGCCCCAACCCCCGCGTCGCGGTGGGGCTGACCCCGGCGGGCAAACTGCTCCTGGTGGCCACCGGCAAGCGCGTGACGCTGGGGCGCTGGGCGAAGGTGCTACGAGGCCTGGGCGCCCACGGCGCGCTGAACCTGGACGGCGGCTCCTCCACCGGCATGTTCTTCCAGGGCAACCCGGTCATCCGCCCCCGGCGTCACCTGACCAACGTGCTGGTGGTGTACTCGCGCCGCGCCGCCTACGACCGCGCCCGCGCCGCCGTCGCCCCGCCGCCCGCCCGCGGGTACCCGGCCCGCCGCGCCGCCCTGTAAGGCGACAAGGGCAGGGCCTGTAGGTTTTCCCCGGCGCTCTCGCGAAATACCCCGCCGAGATGTTCGAAGATTTCGATGGGCGGACCGCGCGGAGGGGGGCGGAGGTGGACCTGGGACGGGCCGGGCGCAACGCCGGGGCGCTGCGGCGGCACGCGCCGCGCGCCGAGCACATGGCCGCGCTCACGGCGCACGCGTACGGGCACGGGGCGGCGCCCGAGGCCCGCGAGTGCGCGCGCGCCGGCGTCACGCCCTTCGGCGCGGCCACCGTCGCCGAGGCCGAGGCGCTGCGCGAGGAGGGCATCTCCGGCGACATCTACACCCTGTCCCCGTTCCTGCCGCACGAGGCACAGAGCATCGTCCGCGCCGACGTCATCCCGATGGTCTCGTCCCGGGAGCAGTGGGACGCCCTCGCCGCCGCTGCCGCCGGGGCGCCGCTGCCGGCGCGCTGTTTCCTCAAGGTGGACACGGGCATGGGCCGCTCCGGGTGCCTGCCCGAGGAGGCACAGGTTTTGTGGGGCCTCGCCGCCCGCGGCGGGAACGTACGCATCACCGGCATCGCGACGCACTTTTCCAGCGCGGACGAGTCCGACCTCGCCCCCTCCGAGGCCCAGGCGGCTGTGTTCTCCGCTTTTGTCCGGACGCTGGGGCCTCTCGACGCCGCGGGGGAGGACGGCCGCGGCGGGCGCGGCGTCTGGCTGTCGTGGGCGAACTCCCCGGCGGCGCTGCGCCTCCCCCCGCCCGAAGTTCCGCCCGGCGCGCGCGGGGTCCTCGTGCGCGCCGGGCTGCTTCTGTACGGCATCGAGCCGTTCCGCCGCGCCCTCGGGGGCGCCGACTTTCAGCCGGTCCTGTCGTGGAAAGCGCGGGTCACCCTGCTGCGCGACCTGCCCCCGGGCGCGACCGTCGGCTACGGGCGCACCCACACCCTTGGCCGCGCGTCCCGCATCGCCACCCTGGCCGCCGGCTACGCCGACGGGCTGTCCCGCCGCCTGTCGAACCGCGGCCACGTCCTTCTGCACGGGCGGCGCCTCCCCCTGGTGGGGCGGGTTTCGATGGACCAGTGCCAGGTGGACGTCACCGACGCCCCCGATGTGGCCCTCGGCGACGCCGCCATTCTCCTCGGCGCCGACGGCGCACTGGCGCAAACCGTCCTCGACCTCGCGGAGCAGATGGACACCACCCCGCACGAGCCCACCTGCGCCCTGTCCCGCCGCGTTCCCCGGCTCTACACCCGCACGGGGGCGGCTGCTTCGGACTGACCGACCCGGACGCGTCGGTCTCGGGTCTGCCGCAGAGACAGATTTTTGCCGCGCCCCCGGGACCAGCTCAGGACGCCCGCCAGTCCCCTGTCGTTCTTGCGTTCGGCAGGCTTTTCCGCCACCGCGAAAGGCAGGGGGGCAGGGGCGGCCTCTTCGAAGGGGGCGACCTCCTGGGAAAGGCAGTGCAGGAGCGATTCCGCGCTGGCGACGTTGGTCGCCAGCGGGACGTTGTGGACGTCACAGATCTTCATCAGGGCGGCGATGTCCGGCTCATGCGGGTGGGCGGTGAGGGGGTCGCGCAGAAAGATCACCGCCTTGACCTGGTTCGTCGCGACCAGGGCGCCGATCTGTAGGTCGCCCCCGAGCGGCCCGGAAAGCAGGCCGGTGACGGGAAGGCCGGCCTCCCGCTGGAGCACGGAGCTCGTGGTGGCCGTGCCGACCAACACTTCCCGGGACAGGCAGGCGTGCCTACGCCGGGCCAGGGCGACCATATCAGCCTTCTTGCCGTCGTGGGCGATGAGCGCGAGATACTGCAACGGAGATACCCCTTCTTCTGGCGCGGAGCGAGTCCGCAATAGATCGTGTTGTGTCTAGCAGCAACTGTCGTGCCGGAACGGAATAAGGGTAGCTATTTGTATTGTCGGCGCCAAGTCTGCAGAACTTTAGGTTTTTTTTGCGCGCCCCGCGTCACCCCAAAAACCGCCTCACCGCCCGATCATCAAGCCCATTCTATCCGGCAGCTCTGACAGAGCTCTGACAGGAAACGGCGTCCGGCAAATCTTTATCGGTATTTGTAGCGGTTTTTTCGAGACGGCCGTACAGGTCACAAAGATGCCCGCCTTTGCGGGCCCTTCAGGAAGGCGCCCGGGCTGCCAATAACTGTATCACGGCACACCGAAAAGGAACGAGGGGACCAACATGGGTTTGCACGCTGGGGTCGGCGTCGCCCGCGGCGGCGACGGCTTTGAGGCTGGCAGGAACGCGGCGCTCGCGGCACGGCACAACGCGGGCTGTGATCGCGCGGACGTCGCCATCCTCTTCTCGTGCGTCCGGTATGCGGCGGAGGAGGTGCGGGCGGGCGTACGCTCGGTCCTGTCCGACGCCACCCTGGTCGGGTGCAGCGAGGCCGGCGTGATCACCGGGGACGGCATCACCAAAGGCGCCGTCGCCGTGATGGCGCTGCAAAAAGAGGGGCTGACGGCCGCCGCAACCGTGATCGACGGGTTGGACCGCGAGCAGCCCGGGGCGGACCACCGGCTCGCCCGTTTCGCCCGGCAGACGGGCGCCGATCCCCGCCTGCACCTGCTGCTGATGGACGGGCTGGCGGCCCGGGGGGCGGCGACCCTGCAGGCCCTGCAGGACGCCCTGGATCCGGCGCTGGCCCCTCTGGCCGGCGGCTGCGCGGCGGACGGCCTGCGCTTCACCGGGACCTACCAGATCGGCCCCGAAGGCGGCGCGTGCAACGGCGCGGCGCTGCTGACGCTGGGCGGGGACCTCCGGGTCGGCGTCGGGGTGCGCCACGGCTTCTGTCCGGCCGGGGCGCCGCAGCCGGTGACTTCGTCCCGGGACAACCTGCTGATGCGGATCGCGGGGCGGCCGGCCGTGGCCTTCTACGCGAGCTACTTCGGCGCCGACGCCGAGGAGATCGGCCACGAGCCGATGGCGCTGTTGTGCGCCGAGTACCCCCTGGGCGTGCGGAGCGACGAGGGTTTCCTGCTGGCCCGCGACGTGCTCCATCTGCGCGAGGGCGGCGAGCTACAGATGGCGGGCGATATCGCGGAAGGCTCCGACGTGAGCCTGATCATGGGGACGAAGCACGACCTCCTCGAGGCGGCGGAAGAAGCCGCCCGCACGGCGCTGGCGGCGCTCGGGGCCCCGCCCGCGCGCGGCGCTCCTCTTCAATTGTGCCGGCCGCTACAAAGTTTTCGGGTCGCAAGCCCACGAAGAGATCGAGCGCATCGCCGCCGTGATCGGCCCCGACACGCCGCTGCTCGGGTTTTACACGTACGGGGAGGCTCGCGCCCGTGGTACACGGCGGCCCGTGCCGCCTGCACAACAAAACCGTCGTCCTCGTTCTGCTCGCCTGACGCCTTTGAACGCGATGCACAACCAAAATCCGGTGATAGAAGACGCGATCCAGCGCACGCTGCGCGCCAACCGCGCCCTGAGCGAGGCCGAGGAGAAGCTGGCCGCCAAGGTCGCGGCCCTGGGCACGCTGCACGAGATCGGCAGCATGCTGACGAGCGCCCAGGCGCCGGACGACCTGTACCAGAAGGTCGCCGACATCCTGGTCGACCGGATGGGCTACGAGATGGGCCTGGTGGTCGGGCCCGATCCGTCCGGGCGGCTTGTGGTGCGGGCCTCCTGTGCGTGCACGCGCAGCCGCCTTGCTGATCTGCGGACCCTGCTGGCCGGCCTGGGCATGGCCGACCTGCAGGAGGCAGCCACGCGGGCGCGCCTGGCCGAGGTCTTCGCCCTGCCGGTCCTGTTCGCGGTCCCGATCACGCCGAAGGGGTACCCGGGCCGCTCCGAGCTTCCCGAGGCGGCGATCCTCGTGGGGCGCGGCCTGGACGGCCGCGCCCAGCGCGATGATCTGGAGGCGCTGCGGACGCTGGCGAGCCAGGTCAGCGTCGGGCTGGAAAACAACGCGCTCTACGCGCGGCTCGAACAGGAAAAAGACCGGCTCGAAGCGGCGAAGGAGGAGGCTGGTGCAGTGGGCGGAGACGCTGGAGGAGCGCGTGTCGACCCGCACCGCCCAGATCGCGCGGCGTAACCGCCAGCTCGCCACGATCAACGCGCTCTCCGAAGCCATCAATCAGTCCCTGGACGTGACGGAAGTGTCCGCCAGCGTCCTGCGCCTGACGGGGGAAATGCTGGGCGCCAAGGTCGGCGCCGTCTGGCTGTGCCCCCCGGGGCAGCCCGCCGTGCTGCAGGCCCAGCAAGGGCTCCCCCGGCACTGGATAAGGCGTCTGCGTCGCGGCTGGCCCCGGCTGGGTCTGGCCGCCGGGTGCCTGTCCACCGGGCGCTGCGCCCTCGCCGGCGACACCAGGCGGGAGCGGCGCCTGGAAGCGCGGCTCGCGGCCCGCCTGGGCCTGGGCTCGCTGGCCATCGTCCCCCTGCGGGCGCGCAACGAGGTGATCGGCCTGATGGCGCTGGGCATGACCGAAACGAACGCGCTGGACGACGAGGATGACGGGGTGCTGAACGTCCTGGGCGAGCAGTTCGGGATCGGGATCTCCAACGCCCGCATGTATGAGGAGGCGCTGCACCGCGCCGAGCGTGACCCCCTCACCGGTTTGTTCAACCACCGCACCCTCCAGCAGCGGCTCACGGAAGAGATGCAGCGGGCCGACCGCGAAACCACGGCCCTGGCCGTGGTTTTGATGGACCTGAACAACTTCAAGTTCTTCAACGACACGTACGGCCACCTTTGCGGCGATGAGGTTCTGCGCCTGGTGGCGCGCGCCATCGAGGGGGCGTGCCGCCCCCAGGACATGGGCGGGCGCTACGGCGGCGACGAGTTTATGCTGCTGCTGCCCGGCGCCGACCGGCAGGCGGCCACGGCGGTGGCGCAGAACCTGCGCCGGTCGCTCGCCAGCATCGGCTACCGTCCACCCGGCGAGGAACAGCCGGTGCCGCTGGCCATGAGCTACGGCATCGCAGTGTACCCCGCGGACGCCCCGGCGCGCCACGACCTGCTCTGCCTGGCCGACGGGGACCTGTACCGCAGCAAATCCGGCGCCAGGGACAGGGTGTCCGCCGGGGCGGCGCGCGCGGCGCGGGCGCGCGGCATCGCCGGCTACTCGATGCTGGATTCGCTCGTCCGGACCGTGGACAACAAGGACCGCTACACGCGCCGCCATTCCGAAGACGTCGCCGAGTACGCCTGCCTTCTGGGGCAGGCGCTCGGCCTGGATTCCGAGGAGGGGGAGACGCTTTCCGTCGCCGGCCTCCTGCACGACGTCGGCAAGATCAGCGTCCCGGATACCATCCTGCGCAAACCGGGCCGCCTGACCGAGGAGGAGATGACCATCATCCGGGGCCACCCCGGTGTGGGCGCCCTGATCGTCGGCGCGGTCCCCGGCCTCGCCCACATCCTGCCGGCCGTGCGCCACCACCACGAACGCTGGGACGGCGGCGGCTACCCGGACGGCCTGGCCCATACCGACATCCCCCTGATCGCCCGCATCATGGCGGTGGCCGACGCCTTTTCCGCGATGACGACGGACCGCCCGTACCGGAACAGTTTGCCGCCGGAGGAGGCGCTCCAGCTGATCCAGAAGGGGCTCGGGACGCAGTTCGACCCGTACCTGGGCGCCCTGTTTATCAAGGCCTTCCGCGTCCATTTCCACCCATCGGTCGCCCCCGAGCCCCTGCTTCTGGCAGCGTAGCGGCTGCCGGAGCGCGGAGGGGGCCTCTTTGGCATCTCTTTTATCCGCTCTTACGCTCCGATGCCCGCGCCCGCTCCGCGCCGCCGGCGCACGGTTGCAACGCCGGCCCCCAGCATCCCCATGCCCAGCAACGCCAGGCTCGCAGGCTCGGGGATCACCTCGGACCGCGCCGGCGCCATCGAGATGCCAATCACCGGCAGCCGCGTGGTGCCGTCACCGATCGTGCCTACGAACGTGGCCGCGCCCGTGTCCAGGTTGACGGTGTAGAGCTGGGCGACCAGGGCATTCGGCCCCGTGATTTGCGTCACCGCCGCGTAGGCCGTGCCAGTCGTGCCCGAGATGTCGAAGCCGAGGAAGGGGGCGCCCTGCACGATCGGGGCCGGGCCCAGTCGGCCGACGGTGCGTAGCGTCCCCTCGCCTTCGGAGTCGAAGCGGACCAGGAACTCGCCGTCGATCCCGTACAGCGTGGTCACACCCGCGCCGGCGACGTTGTTGCTGTAGGCCAAGCCCAGCACGTTGGGCGTCAGCCCGAAGCGCGGGTCGCCCGGCGCGTAGCGCAGTTCCGCCTCGAACACGGCCGCGCCCGTGTCCGGGTTGATGCGTGCGTTGCGCCGGAAGGCCCCCTCGGGCCCGCGGACAAAGGCGCGCAGCTCGTCGGTAGCCGTGCTGAAGTCCAAGCCCAGGTCGATGCCACCCGGATTCGGGCTGATCGTGGCGACGGCGGTCGCGCCCCGGTGGCGGTGTCAATGGTAAAGAGGCGGTTGTCGCTACCCACGCCATAGAGTTCTCCGGTGGCAGGGCGGAAGTCGATTCCCAGGATCTGCGGCCCGATGCCCGTCAGCGGCAGTGGCATGCTGGTCACCCCGGGCGCGGCGCTGTCGAAGCTAAAGATGCTGGGGACCACGCCGGCTATCTGTGGCGTGACGGCGAAGATCTCCTCGGCACGGACGTGTTGCGCGCCAGCACAGACCAGTTCCAACAGGGTGAGCGCGGCCACCAGGGTCCGTCGCGTGATTCGCTGCATCGCTTGCTCCTTGCTACACGTTCCTCGTGGGGCGGAAGGCACACGCCCGCACATCGCCCCGCCACGTGCGGGCCTAACTCCCAGCACAGCACCCAGCCCGGCCTGCTCACAACAGCGCCGCCGGGAAAGTGCCTACCTTGCAGACGGGATGAGCCCCTACCTTGTTCCGCCGGCCCCATGGTTCGCGGCCCGATCAGAGGCAGGCGCGTCCCGTGCAGCGAGTGGTTGGGGCGCTCCGCATCTGGTCACCCTTTCCCTGCTTTCGCTCACCATGTTGAACCACGCCATGCCTACCGGGGAGTCAGCAGATACGCCCGTGCTTTGCCCCGGAAACTGCCGCTGCCCACGATCATCCCACGCTCGTTGATGGCCGCGGCAAAATGCAGGACCCAACCGGAACCGGGCGCAATAAGATCGTTGAGGTCGGCCAGGTGGCCGTCGCGCCAAAGCACGGCCCGTTCCGGCGAGCGCCCCGAAGGCATGAAAGGGAACTGCCGATAACGGTCCGACAAGCCGGCACTCGACCAGCCAACAACGTGACCGTTCTCGTTGATGTCCCAGGCCGCGCTGCGCGCATAGCCGGGCAGCGCCCCAAGGTCTCGCATCGCGTCTCGGTCCCGGAAAAACGCGTGTGTCACCCTGCCGGCGGTGTCGGAGGCGCCGACGATCTGCGCCTTATTGTTGATGGCGTGCGCACGGCTGAACCGGCCGCCTGCGAGCGTGCCCAGCTCCGTGCGTCGTCCGTCCCGCCAGACGAAGGCGAAGCTGTCGCCGGTGTTGCGACGCGTCGCCGCCGTGCCGACGAGAACCCCCCGGTCGTTTAGCGCCGATACCCCGCTGATGCCGAGATCGGTGGCCTTGCCCCGGTGCCACAGGAAGTTGGCTCCGCGCGTCCAGCCGACAACCCGGCCCGTGTTGTTGACTGCGACGGCGCCGCTGACACGGCGGCCGGGGGGGCTTGCCAGGCTGCGGATGGCGCCGCTTTCCCACAGCACGGCGCGCTTCTCAGTAATGTGGTACTTCGCCCAGAACCCGCGGGCAAGATCATCGGGTACGCCGGGCACACGTGGCGGCGGCGGCGCGGGCATGGCTTCCGAGATGCCCACCACTTGGCCTTTGTCGTTGATGGCGGTGGCGGCGCTGCGTCCGTGATGGGCAAGCACGCCAAGCTCTATCATCTTGCCGTTTCGCCACAGGAAAGCGCGGGCCTCTCCCCGTGCGGTCGTAGCCCAACCAGCGATGTGGCCCCGGTTGTTGATGTCGCTGGCGCTACTCGTGTCCCCTCCCAAGGTGCCCAGACCGATGATCGTGTATGAAGGGGTAGTTGATTTCATTGCGGCAGCCCGGATAAACAGACGAGACAGGAGATAGGCCGCTGAATCCTGCAGCGCGCAGACAAGTGCATTACCCACGTCTCTGTGGGCGCACGTTCCTGACAGCAGACCGCCCGCCTCAGGCGCATGACCTTTCGTCACAACGCGGCCCAACGCCCGAACTCAGGGGCGCGAAGAACCTGACTTGGCGCGAAGCAAAGAACCGGCTGCTTTCGCGTCCCTTGCAGTATTCGTTAGGCGCCGTCGGGTTCTCTTCCGCCCACGTGAGCGCCAGAATGCGCACCACAACTCTCGGAAATCAGCGTCAAGCCGGCAACCCCGGCGTAATGCGCGCCGTTGTGCGTCACCAGCGGCACGCCCTGCTGCAAGGCGGCCGCCGCGACCCACGCATCCGCCGCCGCGATGGGGCGCCCGCCTCTTCGCGCGCTGTCCGTCGCCTCTGCCCACCGCTCGCAGAGGGCATCATTCGCATACAAGACCACGTACCGCGCAAGGTACAGCTCCAACTTCCGCCGCCGTGCTACACCCCAGTTCCGCTGCCGCATCCAGCTCCTGAGTTCGGCAAGCGTCATAAACGAGATGATGAACGGCGGGCTGGTCAAGTGCGGGCGGTACAGCTCGGCGCGCGTGTCCCCTTTGTAAAGGTACGAGACGACATCCGTATCGATGACAGTCGCCACTAATCGAGGCCCCTATTGGATGGCGTGTCGCGCCACTCCCGGACCGCGCCGATGATATCATAGGCAGTTTATTCGGGCGAGTCATACCCGCCGAGCAATTCTTCAAAGCACAAGGCAAGGGGCACGCGCTCGCGCGCCCCTACGTCGCCGGGCAACTCCGCGCGCGTGCCGCGCGCGCGTGCTCCTCGGTCATGTGGGGGGTGATCATTGGTTGTGTCACGGCTTATGGCTCCTTTCGCTTCCGCACCCACTGCCTGCAGAACTTGACGGCTTAGATCTTGGAGAACCACTCTGTGTCTACTTCTACGGACTCGACCATCTTAATTTTGACGCCCAATCCCAACTCTTTGAGCCGCTGCACCAACTGCTCACCATCAATCAAGTCTATGGGTGGTGCGCCATCCCTGGTGGCTTCCTTGACGGCCTCCCGGGTGAACGTGCCGGTCGTAATAAACAACCCCTTGTCCGTGCGCCCCTGCATCGCTCCCCGGAAGTCACGTATCTGGCTGGGTGTGACAGCTCCCTGATAGCGTTTGCACTGGAACAGAACATGGAAGCTCAAAAAGCCGTTGATGCGGGCGATGCCGATGCCGTCGATGCCGCCGTCGCCGGACTTGCCTGTAACTTCGACCTGGATGAAACCCGACTCGCGCAGCAAGCGCTGTGCCAGACGCTCAAAAGGCTGCCGCTGGCAGCGTCATCAGCACCTTGTGAAGCTGCTTGTGCCATCCGAGTGCTTCTTCCTCTTCGGTGTCTATGGGCGGGACTGGCGTACCGCTTGCTGCTGGCTTTGTCGCTTTGGCTCTGTCGGCTTCGCGAACAGCCTTGACAATCTCCTTCGGGTCAAGGCTGCCGAAGTCATTGGCCGTTGATGTTAATGCCCACACCCCGCGGGCTGAGTTATCTATCAGCCCGTATTTCTTCAGGTAGGTGCGGCTCCACGCCAGGCGGTACTCCACTTCATTTTGCGAAGTGTCCCCATGCGGAACGTCCAGAACTTCATTGGGCAGACAAAGGATCTCCACAACTTTGCCATAGATTTCTTCGGTCGTGCCGGAGCCACCTAAAATCTGCAGCGCCTGGAGAGTTGGCAACATCATCGCGTCGAAGGTAGGTAGCTGCGGCATGACCTTTTTCATTTCCACTTTTGCTTCTCTGCGCCCAGCTTCGAATCCTCCTCCGGTACCCGCCGCTACAGGAGCCTAATATCGTGCTCAGCCGCAGCGATAAAGCACGCCAGACACCGCAGAACGGCGGTATATGCGGTTGCAGCACGTTTGTTATGCCGCACGCTGTCTCGCGATTTTACTGCGCGCGGCATAACGCCCGAACTCAGGGCGCGAAGCAGTTGACTTGGTGCGAAGCAAGACACCGGCGGCTTTCGCGTCCCCTGCGAGATAGATGTTGGGCCGCTTCGCCCTGCGCTTTCCTCACCAGTTGGCGACCAGGCTCATGCCTGTCCGTCGTCTTCATTCTGCTCAGTCTGACCGAGCCGTTGCTGCGCGCCGTGCAGGACGTGGAGAATGCGCACCTTCTCGTCGTCAATGATGCTGAACAGGATGCGGTAGATGCTCCGCCCGGTGCCGTATTCCAGTTGGCGGATCTCGACGCCCTTGAAAACCGCGTTCTCCGGCGCGAGCGGCCTTCGCCTTGGCAAAGTGGAAAGGGATCAAAGGCTTTGAGCAGGCCGTGGTACCACGCCTCGGCGCGCTCCGGGGAGTGATGCGTGAGGCGTACCATGCCTGCGCTGCCCGTGCCTCCATCTCGGCCACGTCGGTGATCTCGATTTCGTAACTGGGCAGTGACATGACAGAGGCTCAAACCGGCGGCAAGTTCAGCCTGGCCCGCTCCTCGGCGATGAACTCTTTAAGCGGTCGGACTCTGCCCGCGGCGGCGGCGTCCAGGCCCCGCTGTATACCGGCAATGGCCTCGGCGCGCTCCTGTGCCTTCCAAGCCAGCGTCTCGGCGAGCAGCGTAGCGGCGACGGCCTCCGCTTCCTGTCCTTCCTGTGCCGCCGCGTCGCGCCTGTGCCTCCACCTCCGGCGCAAGGTCAATAGTGATCATCATGGGGTTGTATCTCCTCGTTTGGTTTACATTTCGGCTTTGGCTTGTGGAAAACCTTCGGCTTCAACCGGGTACCTTTTCGCCATAGTTGCGGTCGGATAGGGAGGCTGGTCACCCCCGCCTCCCCCTCCTCAGAACCGTGCGTGCGACTCTCACCGCACACGGCGCAAGAAAGGCGCTTCTCCTTCTCCGGTCTCCAGCCACCGGCTTGTCGCCCCGGTGGTTACGTTCACGGGATACTTCCCGCGTCTAACTTTTCCCAACCGGTTCCTGGCCTTCACCGGATCCAGAGATTGCCCACCAGACCCACGTCAGCACTTCTTTCAGGTCGGGCACAAGCCCTATCCAGCCGGTTATGTCTTCCCATTGCCTTTCGGCCGCTGGCCTTGGCTTCTTGGGTCTTCCTGTCCCGCTGAGGCATTAGGCCTTGCTCGCGCTGGGCTTACCACGGCCCCAGCCGTGGACGCCATCGGGGTTTCCACGTTCCGCACGTGCCAAACACGACGAAGGAGGGCGCCCGCTCTACGGCGGGGGCGCGGTGTCGGCATCCGAGCTTGGGCAGTCTCGGTTTCCAGGCCCAGAACAGTCGTATCCGTCGCTTTCGACTGGCTACAGTAACGCCGCTTCCGCCACGGGTTCACTTTCGTTCGCCCTTTTCGTCTTCTCTGGCCCGGTTTGCCCTGGCGACTGGCTAGTTCCCTAGGCTTTGCCCCTGGCTTTCACACCCCGCCGTTGCCAGCGGCGCATGCAGGAGCGGAGACCGGTTTCGACACTAACCGGGAAGGGTTAACCTTCACTGGCTATCGTGCAGCCTCGTGTCGCACGCCCAACTCTGTATTGTCCGACGCGTTGGTTTTGCCTGCGATAGCGTGATTATGCGACGCGACGGATAAATCCTGGAACCCCGCGGGGAAACCGCTTATTTTGCAGACTGGATGAGCCCCTACCTTGTTCCGCCGGCCCCATGTTGAACGCGCGCGTCACCGACGGGAGCTTGACCAGCATCATCTATGACGAAGCCGCCCGCGACCTATTCGGTGCTCACGGGAGGCTTCGTGGTCACGTCGGTTGCTTTAAGCTTGTGCGGGCTTGCCCGCCTTGCGCCGCCTGCGCAGTGCCGCCGCGCCGGCTCCCATAAGCCCCGTGCAAAGCAGCAGCAGGCTCGTCGGTTCCGGGATCGGCGCCGCGGACAAGCCGATCAGGCGGACCAGGGTCGCGCCGCCGCCGATACTACCCGCCAGCGTGGCCGCGCCGGTCCCCAGGTCGATGGTGTATAGGCGGGAAGGTTGCGGCTGCCCGGCGGACGGGTTCAGCGCCGCGTAGGCCGTGCCGCTCACCCCGGAGATGTCGAAGCCCAGGGCGGTGCTGATGCTGAAGCCGACTCCAAAGAACCCACCGTGCTGAGCAGCCCCTGGCCTGCCCCTGCCGCACCAGCACGCCCCGGGCGTCGATCCCGTACAGCGTGGTGGAAGCGGCCCCGGGACGTTGTTGGCGTAGGCCGAGCCCCCGATGAACACGGCCCCGCCGAAGAGGGGATCGCCCGGGGCGAAGTGGGGCACCTCCACCGTGGTCTGGCCGGTGTCCGGGTTGACGCGCAGGTTGCGCGCGAGTTCGGGCTCCGCGGGCAACGCGAGGACGCGCAGGAAATCCTGCGCCGGATTGAAGTCGAACCCCCTCCCGGGATGGCCCCCGGCACGCCCAGCAGGGGGCGGCCAGGGTGGCGGCGCCGGTGGCAGTGTCGATGGTGTAGAGACGGCGCTGCGGGCCGGCGAAGCCGTAGAGCCTGACCGGTGGCCGGGCGGAAGTCGATGCCCAGGAGGGTCTCTCCCGGCCAGCAGACCGGTGACGGGGACAGCCGCACCGATCACACTGGGCGTGGCGCTGTCGAAACTGTAGAGGGTCTGGACGCCAGCGGTCAGAACACCGAGACCGAAGAGGGTCTCGGCGGGGGCAGGGCGCGCCGCAGCGAGGGCCAGCCCGGCCAGGGCGAGGACGCCGATCAGGATACGGCGCATGGTGTTTTCCTCCTAACCGTAGTATCGTGCGGGCGCGTGCCTCGCGCCCGCACGTGATTTATTATATTCGTCTGGGGGCCCTACCCGATCCGGATGATCCGGGCCACTGAGGGCGCGAGCCAGCCGCCCATGTCGGGGTTGGGCCGCAGGATGAAGTGCATGCAGTGGCCCGGCGGGCACGCGTTCGCGTTGGCCGGTCTGCGCACGCGGACGCGGTTTTCGTCTTCGAAGCTCGTGTCGGTCTCCCTCTGGTTGAAGCGCTGGCCCACACCGAACGAGTGCGTCACCGGCGGGAGTCTGACCAGCAGTATCTATGACAAAGCCACCCGCAAGCTCAACGGGCTCACGGGTGGCTTTATGCTCGCGTCCATAGCTCTACGCGCGTGCGCGGGCTTGTCCGCTTTGCGCCGCCTGCGCACGGCCGCCGCGCCAGCCCCCAGCAATCCCATGCCCAGCAGCAGCAGGGTGCCGGGTTCCGGGATCACCTCGCTCGGCGCGGGCGCCACCGACATGCCGACCACCGACAGTTGTACCGTGCCGTCGCCGATGGCGCCCACCAGCGTGGCCGCGCCCGTGTCCAGGTTCACCGTGTAGAGCCTGGGGCACGAAGGCGTTGGGGCCGATGTTCGGCGTCGCCACCACATACGCCGTGCCGGTCACGCCCGAGATGTCGAAGCCCAAGAGGTTGGTGCCGATCAGGTCGGGGCCGAACCCCAGCCGGCCCACGGTGCGCAGCGTGCCCGCGCTCTCGGGCTCGATGCTGACGAGCACATCTCCCGGTGTCGATGCCGTACAGGCGCGTCGACTCGGCACCGGCCACGTTGTTGGTGTAGGCCGCGCCACCACGCTGGGCACCCGCCCGGCGTTGGGGTCGCCCGGGGCGTAGCGCAGGTTGCCCTCGAAGACGGACGCGCCCGTGGCCGGGTCGATGCGCAGGTTGGCCCGCTGGGCGAACGGGTGGGGCTCTACGATGGTGGCGCGCAGCTCGTCGGTGACCGGGTTGAAGTCCAGGCCCACGGCGGCGCTGATGGGCGCCGGGCTGATGGGGCCCACGGCGCTCACCGCCCCGGTGGCGGTGTCGATGGTGAAGAGGCGGTTGTCGGAGAGGCTGCCCACGCCGTAGAGCTGGCCGGTGGACGGGCGGAAGTCGATGGCGATGGGGACGGCGCCCGTCAGCGGCACCAGCGGGCTGATCACGCTAGGGGTGGCGCTGTCGAAGCGGAAGATGCTGGGCGCCACCGAGCCGGTTCGTAAGGTGACGGCGAAGATCTCCTCGGCGCCGGCCGCCGCCGCGGCGGCGCCCAGCGCCCCCAGCGCGAGAACGGCGGCAAAGGCGGGTGGGGTTCTTTTCTGCATACTCGCTCCTCCTGACAAGTTGGTCGTGGGGCAGACGGGATACGGCCCCTGCACGGTGCCCCGCCCCATGCGGCCCGAACGCAGAGTGCACCGGCCAGAGCGCGGCACGGCAGCCGCTTTCTTTGCTGACTGGATCGCTCCGCCTTTTGTTCCAAACGGAAGCCGCGCACTTTTCGTCGGGGGCCAGAAGGACACGCCGCGCCCTCCCTCCTGGCTGCGTAGCGGCTGCCGGCAACTTCACCAGATTGACCCGTCCGGGGCGCTTGGGCTATCATACACGGTGGAGGTTACACCATGCTCGCTTGCGACGGGGACGCCGAACCAAACGCCCCGGCGGCGCCCCGCTATGACGTGCGCATCCGGGAGATACCCAGCGACGAAAGGCCGCGCGAGCGGCTGATCCACTACGGGGCGGACGTGCTTTCCACGGCGGAGCTGCTCGCCATCCTGCTGCGCACCGGGACGGAGCAGTATTCCGCGCTCGGCCTGGCCAATCATCTGCTGTCGACCTTCGGGTCGCTGCGCGGGGTGGCCGGGGCGACGATCGAGGAGATGAGCCAGGTCCACGGCATCGGGCCGGCCAAGGCCGCGCAGATCAAGGCGGCCATCGAGTTCGGGCGGCGCCTCGTGTCCGCCGCGCCGGAAGAGCGGCCCAAGATCCGGTCGCCGCAGGACGTGTACAACCTGCTCGGGCCGACGCTGCGGGACCAGAAGCGCGAGCACTTCGTCGCCCTGCTGCTCGACACCAAGGGCGGCGTGTTCCGCACCCGCACCGTGTCGGTCGGCGATCTGTCCTCGTCGCTCGTGCACCCGCGGGAGGTCTTCACCGAGGCGGTGCGCCACTCGGCGGCGTCGCTCATCGTCGCGCACAACCACCCGTCGGGCGACCCCGCCCCCTCGCCCGAAGACACCGCCATCACGCGCCGCCTCCAGGAGGCGGGCGAGCTGCTGGGCATCGAACTGCTGGACCACGTCATCGTGGGCGACAGCCGCTGGGTGAGCTTGCGCGAGAAGGGGCTGATGTAGCCCCCGCCCGGGACCGGCCGCAGGAAGGGCGCCGCCGCGTGGCGAAGATACGCCCGGGAGGTTTGCCACATGGATGCCGTCACGCTCGATACGCTCCCGCGCACCATGCGCGCCGTGCGCTGCGTCGGGCCGGAGGACTACCGCCTGGAGGAGCGGCCCGTGCCCACGCCCGGCCCCGGCGAGGTGCTGATCCGGCTCGACGCCTGCGGCGTCTGCGCCTCGGACGTCAAGTGCTTCGTCGGCGCCCCCCTGTTCTGGGGTGACGCCGGCCGCAAGCCCTACGTCCAGGCGCCGGTCACACCCGGCCATGAGCTGATCGGGACCGTGGTCGCCCTGGGCGAGGGGGCGGGCGCGCTTCACGACCTCGCGCTCGGTGATCGCGCCATCTCCGAGCAGATCGTCCCCTGCAACGCCTGCCGCTACTGCCGCACGGGCAGATACTGGCTTTGTGACATCCACGACATCTACGGCTTCCACCAGTACACCCAGGGCGGCATGGCCGACTACATGCTCTTCCCCGCCCGCGCGCTCAACTACAAGGTGCCCGCCGAACTGCCGGTCGAAACGGCCGCCCTGATCGAGCCGCTGGCCTGCTCCATGCACGCCGTGGAGCGCGCCGGGATCGCGTTCGGCGATGTCGTGGTCATCGCGGGCGCGGGCACGCTGGGGCTGGGGATGGTCGCCTGCGCCCGCCTCAGAAACCCCGGCGCCCTCGTCGTTCTGGACCGCTTCGACAGGCGCCTGGAGGTGGCCCGCCGCCTGGGCGCCGACGTGACGCTGAACCCCGACCGCGACGACGTGGCGGAGCGCGTGCGCGCGATGACCGAGGGCTACGGGTGCGACGTTTATATCGAGGCGACGGGCCACCCGGAGGCCGTGAACCAGGGCCTGTCCCTGATCCGCAAGGCCGGCAACTTCGTCGAGTTCTCGGTCATGGCCCGCGAAACGACCACGGACTGGACGATCATCGGGGACAGCAAGGAGCTGAACATCTACGGCGCGCACCTGGGGCCCGGCTGCTACCCCAAGGTCATCGACTACCTGCACCGCGGCCTGCTGAAGGTGGACGGCATCGTGACGCACCAGCTCCCGCTGGAGAACTACCTGGACGGGATCCACAAGGTCCACAGCGGCAAAGAGTCCATCAAGGTGCTGCTGAGACCGTAAACGGGCAGCGCATGAACGCCCGGATCCTCCGCGGACCGATCCTGAACCCCCGCCCCGATGGTGGCGTCACGTTCCTGCCCGACGGCGCCCTGGTGGCCGGCCCGCAGGGGCGCATCGCGTGGGTGGGTGACTGGCCGGCCCTTGCCCCGCAGCTCGGCGCCCGGGACGTCCCGGTGACGCGCAGCGCCGGGATCATCACGCCGCCCTTTCTCGACGCGCACACGCACATCCCGCAGCACCCGATCCGCGGCCGGTTCACCGAAGGCGTCGGCGACGACCCCGTCGGCGGGCGCCTGCTGGCGGGTTTGCAGCGCAACGTCTTCCCCGCCGAGTCGCGCTGCGCCGACGCGGAATACGCCGCCCACGTCACCCGCGCCTTCCACGAGGACGCGCTCTCCCAGGGCGTGGTCGGCGGATCGGCGTACATGACCGTGCACCCTTCGGCGGCCCGCGCCGCCCTCGCCCTGCTGCCCCCCGTCTGGTCGGTCGGGCTGGTCCTGATGAACCAGAACTGTCCCGCGTACCTGCGCACCGACGAGGCGTCCCTGGAGAGCGAAGTCTCCGCCCTCGCCGCGGATTTCGGCCGGCGCCTGGTGCTCACCGACCGGTTCGCGGTCAGCGTGGACTCGGCCCTGCGCCGGCGCGGCGCGGCGCTCGCGGGCCGGCTCGGCCTGCGCATGCAGACCCACCTGAACGAGCAGCGGGCGGAGAAGGCTCTGGTGGAGAAGGTGCTGTATCCGGGGTACGCGAGCTACACCGACGTGTACCGGCGTGACGGGCTGCTGGACCACGCCCCGATCCTGGCGCACTGCCTCCGGATGGCCCCAGCCGAGTGGGACACCCTGCGCCGCCACGACGCGGCCATCGCGCACTGCCCGACGTCCAACACCCTGATCGGCTCCGGGATCCTGCCGCTGGACACCGTGCGCGCGCTGGGCCTCCCCTACGCGCTCTGCACCGACGTGGGCGCGTCCCCCACCACGTCGGTGCTGTGCGAGATGGCCCAATTCCTGAAAGTCCACGCCGGCCGCTCCGCCCTGGCGACGCCGCAGGAGGCCCTGTTCCGCGCCACGCTCGCCCCCGCCCGGATACTGGGGCTGGACCGCGAGATCGGCTCGTTCGAAGTCGGCAAGCCGCTGTCCTTCGTGGAGATCGAGGCCGACACTTCCCGCCTGCAAGGCAGACCGGTGGACGCGGTGATCCTGGAGTCGCTGCTCGGCACATCGGCGGAGGCGCTGGAGGCGTACGCGGCAATGCACCGGAGCGCCCTGGACCGGCTGGAGGAGGCGGGCCTGGAGCACGGAAGCGACCTGGAAGGGCTGACACAAGACGTGCACGAGACTGCACTGCGTACGGAGCGGAAGGTCCTGAGCGTCACCCTGGCCGGCAAAACCGTCTGGCAACGCGCGGGGCGTGCAACCCGTTGACCGCGCACGACGTATGATGAGGAAAGCCCCGTTTTGCGGCGCTTGTGCCGGGAAGGAACAGCTGTATGCAGATCACCAAGTTCACGGTCGAGTACAAGGAGACGCGCTCGGCCCGCTACCAGAGCGCGACGGCGGGTGTCACCGTCGAGTGCCAGTTAGAGGAGGGCGACGACTACGACGCCGAGTTCTCGAAGATCCGCGCCGACCTGTACCGGCGCGTCACGGCCACCACGAAAAAGGCCCTGAAAGCGCTCCTGGACGAGGCGGAAGGCGAGGCCTAAAAAATCCGCGCCCGGACGCCCGGTCGGGAAAGGAATCGTCGCCGCTCTGGCACAATTTGTGGCATAACTCTGTCTGTTTGTGGAGGTGGAGGATGCCACACGCGCTCGCACGCGCCGCCGTGCGCTCGGTCCTGCTTCTGACCGTCTGGTCCCTGACCGTTTCCCCGTCATCCGTCCCGCGCGCCCTGGCGCAGGGCGCCGACACGCGACGTTCCGGCGAAGAGCCGGATACGGCGCGGTATCGCCAGCGCAACCTGCAGGCGCAAAGTCGGCTTCCGGGCCGCTTGAACCGCGCTTTCCGTCAGGCCGCAAAACAGTTCGATGTCCCTCGCGATCTCCTGATGGCCATCGCCTATGCCCAGACCCGCTTCGACGAGGCGGCGGCGCCCCACGCCGGTTCGGACCTGCACAACGACGACAACGGCTACGGTATAATGCACCTGGCGGAGAACGGGAACGCCGACACCCTGGCGGCGGCCGCGGCGATCCTGGGCGTCTCTAAACAGGTTCTCAGGACCAGCACCGGGCAGAACATCCGGGGCGCCGCCGCCGTCCTGCGCGCCTGGGCGGATGAACAGGGCCTGAACAACGCGGGCCGCAAGGATCTGGCCAATTGGTACCAGGTCACCGCGCGCTTCAGCTGCGCCGAAAGTGACGTCGCCGCGCGCCTTTTCGCCGACCAGATCTTCGACTTTTTGAACAAAGGGTTCCAGGGTCGGAGCCGGCAGGGCGAGGCTCTGAGCGTCCTCGCGCGCGAGGTCGCGCCGGAGCGGGGCCGGTACGGGGACGCCGTGGCCCCGCCCGCGCCCGACGTCGACCTGCCGGGCGCCGACCTTTTTGGGCAAGGAGGCATCCTGAGCACCGACTCCCTCGACTACGGTCCCGCCCTCTGGGCGCCCGCGCGTGACGGCCATTACGGGGTCGCGAGCCGCCCGTCGTCGTCGCCGATCCGGTACGTCGTCGTCCACACCACGGAAGGCTCCTACGCGGGCACGATCAGCTGGTTCCAAAGCCCGAACAACCCGTACAAGACCAGCGCGCATTACGTGATCCGCTCCAGCGACGGCCAGATCACGCAGATGGTGCGCGAGAAGGACATCGCCCACCACGTCCGCGGCTACGGCCTGGTCAGCGGCCATAGCAACAACGCGGTCTCGATCGGCATCGAGCACGAGGCCATCTCCAGCAATCCCGCCTGGTTCACCGACGCGATGTACCGCGCCTCCGCCGCCCTGACGCGCAGCATCTGCCTCAAGTACGGCATCCCCATGGACCGGGCCCACATCCTCGGCCACGTCGAGGTGCCCGGGAACGACCACACCGACCCCGGCCCGCACTGGAACTGGGCCTACTACATGCAGCTGGTGACCCAGAGCACGTCCTGGTCGGCCATCGTGGACAACGCGACCGGCGGCCGGTTCACGGCCAGCGCCAACTGGGGCACGTCGAGCTACAGCGCCCAGCGCAACGGGGCGGACTACCGCTACGCAGCGCCGGAGCCGGTCAGCGACGCCGCGTGGTTCAAGGTAAACCTCCCGGCGACCGCGAACTACGAGGTGTACGTCTGGTATCCGGCCAACGCCGGCTACAACGCTTCCACGCCGTTCGTCATCGCGACCACGGGCGGCAGCGTGTATCGCAACGTCAACCAGCAGGTGAACGGCGGCACGTGGGTCAGCCTGGGCACCTTCAACCTGGCGGCGGGCGACCACAACGTCGTCGGCGTCAGTCGCTGGGCCAGCGGCACCGGTTACGTGATCGCGGACGCGGTCAAGATCGTACGGCGCTGAAGCCGGGGGGCAGGGGGGTCACCCCCTTGCCCCCGTGGCCGTCACTCGAACGAGATGAGGCTGCCTCCGGGGCGGGCGTCCACCGCCTCCCGGAGGCGGCCGGTTTCGGCCTCGTAGCCCGGCTTCCGGAGCAGGGCGAACATGTTCTGCTTGTACGCCTCGACGCCGGGCTGGTCGAACGGGTTGACGCCCAGAAGGTAGCCCGAGACGCCGCAGGCGCGCTCGAAGAAGTACAGCAGGCCGCCCAGCGCGTGCGCGTCCAGGCGCGGAAGGCGCACCGTCAGGTTCGGGACGCCGCCCCCGCGGTGGGCGAGCGCGGTGGCCTGGTAGGCGGCCCGGTTGATCTCGGTCAGTGGGCGCCCGGCGAGGTAACCCAGTTCGTCCGCGTCATCGCCGGGGGGCAGCGGCAGGACGGGCTCCCCCTCGCCCTCGACCCACAAGAAGGTCTCGATCAGGTCGCGGCGGCCCTGCTGCAGGTATTGCCCCATCGAGTGCAGGTCGGTGGTGAAAGCGACCGACGACGGGTAAAGGGCCATGTGGTCCTTGCCCTCGCTTTCGCCGAAGAGCTGCTTCCACCACTCCATCAGGTAGTGAAGGCGCGGCTCGAACGAGGCGAGCACCTCGGTCGCGTAGCCCTGGTTGTACAGCAGGTTGCGCGCGGCGGCGTAGAACAGGACCGGGTTCTTGAGCGGGTCCGGCTCGGCGGCGGCGGCGGCGCAGGCGCTCGCCCCCGCGCGCAGCGCGCGGATGTCGATCCCGGCGTAGGCGATGGCAGCAGCCCGACCGGCGACAGCACGGAGTAGCGCCCTCCCACGTCGTCGGCGATGGGCAGCGTGCGGTAGCCCCGCGTGTCGGCGAACTTGCGCATCGCGCCCTTTCGGGCGTCGGTCGTGGCGACGATCAGGTTCTTGGCCTCGTCCGGGCCGGCCTGCGCCTCGACGTGGGCGCGCGAAGCCGGAACGCGACCGCCGGCTCCGTCGTCGTGCCCGACTTGGACACGGCGTTCAGGGCGACGCGCTTGCCCTGCAGCGACCCGAGCAGGTCGGCGTGATAGCGCGCGGACAGATTCTGCCCGGCGAACACGACCGAGGACGCGCCCGCGGGGGCGAGCGCCTCGATCACCGCTCGCGCCCCCAGGTACGACCGCCGATGCCGATCACCACCAGCACGTCCGAGCGCTCGCGCAGGTCGGCGGCGATCGCCTCGATCTCGCCGAGCAGGCCGTCGTCCACCATCGCCGCCGGGTCCAGCCAGGCTGCGGAAGTCGGCCCCGGCCCCGTGCCCTCCAACAAAGTCTGTTGCGCCCAGGCGAGGCGCCCGCGCCAGGCGGCAATCTGTTCGGGTGTGATATCGGGCGCCAGATGCGCGGCGTCGAGTGTCAGGGGAAGAGCGTTCGTTTCCGACATGAGCGTTTGTTTCCTTTGCCTGTCTTTCTCGTGACTTAGCCACCGCATCACGTAGTGCGGGCCGATGCCGGGGACGTCAGCGCCCCCCTCGGTGACCCAGCCGAGCTTCCGGTAAAAGCCCGCGGCGGAGGCCCGCGCGTTGCACCAGAGGTCCTGTCCGGCCCGCGCGGCGGTCTCCTGGGCGCGGCGGACCAGCGCCGCCCCGATGCCGCGCCCCTGCAGGTCGGGCTCGACGGCCATGCCGCGCAGGCGCAGGCCGCCGTCCGGGAGGAGGGTGGCGACGCCGACGCAGCGCCCGCGGACGAACGCCCCCAGGTGCACGGCGTCCGGGTCGTCGTCGCCCGCGAACCGGCTCTCCTCGGGCGGACGTCCCGGCCGCAGCACCCGCGCCCGCAGGTCGTACAGGCACGCCCGCTCGCCCGCGCCGTGCAGCGGGACTCCAGGCTCCTCCGCACCCAACGCCGAACCCTCCCTTCCCCAGGCGCCGCCGGCAGCCACCCGCCTGTTCTCCTCGCCGGGCCGCATTCCTGCCGCGGGAAGGCGGAACAGAAAAGCCCCCGGCCGGGGGGCCGGGGGCTTTCGGGGAACGCCGTGGCAAGGGTAGGGCTTGCCCTGCCCCTACTGGTTGATGCTGTTCACCATTTGGAACATCGGGGCCATGACCGAGATGGCGATAAAACCGACGACCATGCCCATGAAGACGATCAGCATCGGCTCGATCAGGCTGGTCAGGCCCTTCACCGCCGCGTCCACCTCCGCGTCGTAGAAGTCGGAAACCTTGACCAGCATCTCCGACAAACGCCCCGTCTCCTCGCCGATGTCGATCATGTGCGTCACCATGGTCGGGAACAGGTTCGACCCGGCCAGCGGGGTGGAGATCCGCTGCCCGTCGCGGATGGCGCTGCGGGCGCTGGCGATGGCGGCGGCGATCACGGCGTTGCCCGCCGTCTCGCCCACGATCTCCATCGAGCGCATCATCGGCACGCCCGAGGCCACCAGCGTCCCGAACGTGCGGCTGAACCGTGACACCGCCATCTTCAGCACCAGTTCGCCCACCACCGGCGCGCGCAGCTTCAGCAGATCGATGTGCATCCTGCCCTGGGTGGTGTTGCCGTACCGCTTCAGGGCGTAGCACGCGCCGCCGCCCAGGAGCGGGAACACATACCAGGAGTGCACCAGAAAATCGGACAGGGAGAACAGGGCCTGCGTCATGGCGGGCATCGGCATGTTCATCGAGACGAAAATCTCCTTGAACCGGGGCAGCACGAAGAAGAAGAGCGCGAAGACCATGCCGACCGAGAAGGCGAGGACGATGATCGGGTACATCATCGCGCTCTTGATCTTCTGCCGGATCTCCATCTCCTTTTCCAGGAAGGTCGCCAGCCGGTCCAGGATGGTGTCCAGGATGCCGCCCAGCTCCGCCGCCCGGATCATGTTCACGTACAGCTTGGAAAAGCAGTTCGGGTACTTGGCCAGGGCGTCGGCCAGCGACAGCCCCCCCTTGACGTCCTTGCGGACCGCGCCGAGCGCCGGCTTGAGCGCCAGATCCTTGGTCTGCCCTTCCAGGATGTCCAGACACTTCAGGATGGGGATGCCCGCGTCGATCATGGTGGCGAACTGGCGGGAAAAAACGACCAGCGCCTGCAGCTTGGGGGCGCCGACCTTTTTCTTCAAAGACAGGCCGGCCTTGTGCTCCGACACCGACAGCACGTGGAAGTTCTGGTCGTGCAGCTTGGAAAGAACCAGCCCCTCCGAATCGGCGTCGATCCGGCCCTTTATCGACCTCCCCACCGGGTCGATGGCGTCATATACGAACGTTGCCATGCGAGAATCCCTCCTTAAAGTCCTTTCACCAGCCGGAGGAAGTTCTCGCGGTCGATGGCGCGCGTGATGGCCTCCTCGTAGCTGATCATGCCGTTGCGATGCAGATCCGCCAGCACCTTGTCCATCGGCTGCATCCCGTACTGCGTGCCCGTCTCGATGGACGACATGATCTGGTAGGTCTTGCCCTCGCGGATCAGGTTACGGATCGCCGAGGTCGCCACCATGATCTCGATGGCCGCGATGCGCCCGCCGCCCAGCAGGGGCAGGAGCTGCTGCGCGACCACCGCCTCGATGGAGTTGGACAGCTGGACCTTGATCTGGTCCTGCTGGTCCGGCGGGAACACGTCGACGACGCGGTCGACGGTCTGCGGCGCGTTGCGGGTGTGCAGGGTCCCGAAGACCAGGTGCCCCGTTTCCGCCAGCGTCAGCGCGGCGGCGATGGTCTCCTTGTCGCGCATCTCGCCCACCAGGATGACGTCCGGGTCCTCGCGCAGGACGGCGCGCAGCGCGTTGTGGAAGCTGTCGGTGTCGGCCCCGAGCTCGCGCTGGTTGATCATGCCGGTCTTGTGGTGGTGCAGGTACTCGATCGGGTCCTCCATCGTCATGATGTGGACCTCGCGCTCGGCGTTGATCACGTCGATCATCGACGCGATGGTGGTCGATTTCCCGGACCCCGTCGGCCCCGTCACCAGGATCAGCCCCGAGGTCTTGCGGGTCAGCTCGCGCAGGATCGGGGGGAGCCGGAGCTGGTCCAGCGAGGGGATCGCGTTGGGGATGGCGCGCATGGCGCAGCCCACCGTGCCGCGCTGCCGGTACACGTTGAAGCGGAAGCGCCCCACGCCGGCCAGGCCGTACGAGAAGTCCAGCTCCTTGGTCCGCTCGAACCGCTCGATCTGTTCCGAGCTGAGTATGTCGTAGACGAGCCGCTGCGCCTCGCGCGCGTCCACCTCCTGCCAGTGCGTGGGCGCCAGCTTGCCGTCCACGCGCACCATCGGGGGCAGGCCCACTGTCAGGTGGATGTCCGACGCCTTCATCTGCTGCGACGCCCGCAAAACGTCGTCGATGTGGAGCCCTTCCAGGGACAGGGACTCCATGTCCTCCCCCGCCGGCCCGTCCAGGCCGAAACCGTCGTCCAGGCCGATGCCGGGCGGCGCCGGACTTGCCGCCGGCACATCGTCCAGCAGCTCCATAAGCAGCTCCGCGTCGCTCGGGGGGAGCGCGTGGCTTTCCGGGGCCGGGCGCGCCGCGCCGAGGCTTGCCGGCAGGTCGCCCAGCAGGTCCAGAGGCAGCCCCGCGTCCCGCGCCCCGGGCGGCAGGCTTTGCCTGACCGGCGGCGGCTGGACGAGATGGGACGGCTCATCGTCGGGAAGAAGCAGATTGGACACGGTTACCCTCACTCCACACGGTTAGTTGCGCTACGTATTGTCGGCGGCTCCCTGTCTTCTCTTCAGGCGCCGCCCGCGCGGGGGCGGCGCGCGCACCCAAAACCGGCAGAATTCCAGGAAGAGGTGGAGAAGAGCGGGCGGGCGTCCGACAATCGAATCAGCACCCGGTATTCTCTCGGAAGGGGGCGTACCCGGCGCGGCGGCCACGGAGGGCCAGGCTATTACCATAAGCAGGAAGCCAATCGCATGATAATAACCCGCGACACAGGGAAGGAATGCTCGAAACGAGCCCCGGCAGGCGCCGCCAGCAAAGCGGCGGGCCGGCCGGGCGATGAGCAGGTGGCGCTCTGGCTGGACGAGTACGTGCGGCTCCGCTCCCGCGGCGACGCCGCGCCCGGGCCGGCGCTCGAAGAGTCAAAATCGCGCATCGCCGGGCACTACACCGGCCTGGTGGAGTCCGTCGCGCGCCGTTTCACCAACTCCGGCGAGCCGCTGGAGGACCTGGTCCAGGAGGGTTTCCTGGGGCTCCTTTCCGCGCTCGACAACTACGACCCCGGTAAGGGGGTGAAGTTCTCCACCTACGCC
>JAUJNC010000418.1 GCA_030446525.1 Armatimonadaceae bacterium | reverse complement strand
GAGCCTCTGCGCCAACCGCACGAGATCCTGTACGTGGGCCATGACCGTCCCTCCCACGCGGGCTTGGCCGTGCCCGCACCGCCGACCGTAGCAGGTCGCCGTCATGTTCGCCAGGATAACTACTCCGAGCCGACTTGCGCTCGCCCGCCCCACGCCGACGCCCGGTGACCGAGGTACGCGGCCACGTCCAGCACCATCTGCGGGTGCAGCCCGGTCCAGGTGCAGATGCTGACGACGTCCGGCCGCTGGGCGGCCAGCATCTCCTGGTGGTTCGGGTAGACGGACTCGACGCCGTGCTTCTCGGCAAGGGTGCGCGCCGCTTCGGGCAGGGGGTCCACGACGGCCGCGATCCGCGCGTCCGGGGAGGCGGCGTACCCCTCGGCGTGCGCCCGCCCCCGGTTGCCGCAGCCGATGACCGCCGCCTTGATCTGTGCCATTTCTTACCTCCCTGTAAAAAGCCGCCTAGCCGTCGGTGGCGGCGGAAGCGCTGTTGAAGCGGTTCATGGCCGCCTCGATGCCCTGGGTCAGCCAGAGCTCGGCGGCGCCCATCGCCTGGATCAACAGGTCGTCGACCTGTTTGCGCTCGGCCGGGGAGAAGCGCCCCAGCACCCAGTCGATCTGCAGGCCCGGGGGCGGCTCGCCCACGCCCAGGCGCAGCCGCGCCCAGTCCTGCGTCGCCAGGTGCGCGGCGATGGACTTCAGCCCGTTGTGCCCGCCCGACGATCCCCTGGCGCGCAGGCGCAGGCGGCCGATCGGGAGGTGGACATCGTCGGTCGTCACGAGCAGGTTTTCGACGCCGATCTGCTCGCGCCGCAGCAGGCTCGACACGGCCTCGCCGGAGTTGTTCATGAAGGTCTGCGGCTTCACCAGCAGCACCGTCTCACCGCCGATCGTTCCGCGCCCCACCACGGCTTTGGCCACACGCTGCTCGACCCGGATCTTGTGCGCCGCGCCGAGCGCGTCCACCAGGTCGAACCCGACGTTGTGCCGCGTCCCCGCGTACTCCTTGCCCGGGTTGCCCAGGCCGACGATCATCTTCATCACCAGAACTTGTCGAAGAGCTGGGACACCGACTCGTCTTTGTGGATGCGCTTGATGGCGTCGGCGAGCAGCGGCGCGACCGAGAGGATCTTGACGTGGCCCTCGTCGATGTGCCGCTTCTCCTTGAAGGGGATGGTGTCCGTGGTCACGAGCTGCTGGATGGGCGAGGCGGCGATGCGCTCCACGGCCCCCTCGGACAGGACCGGGTGCGTGCAGCAGGCGTAGACCGCGGACGCGCCCCGGTCCTGCAGCGCTTCCGCGCCGTGGACGATCGAGCCGCCGGTGTCGATCATGTCGTCGATCATCACGCAGATCTTGCCCCGGACGTCGCCGATGATCTCGTTGATCTCGACCTTGTTGGGCTCGGGCCGCCGCTTGGCGATGATGGCGATCGAGGTGCTGAGCGTCTCCGCGAGGGCGCGCGCCCGCGGCACGCCGCCCACGTCGGGCGAGACCACGCACGTCTCGCCGTTCTCCAGCCCGTTGTCCCGCAGGTATTCGGCGATCAGCGGCCCGGCGTACAGGTGGTCCATCGGGATGCGGAAGAAACCCTGGATCTGCCCGGCGTGCAGGTCCACGCAGACCACGCGGCTCGCGCCGGCCTCGGTGATCAGGTCGGCCACCAGCCGCGCCGTGACCGGCTCGCGCGGCTTGACCTTTTTGTCCTGCCGCGCGTACCCGTAGTAGGGCAGGACGACCGTCACCCGGTGCGCCGACGCCCGCCGGAAGGCGTCGATCATGATGAGCAGCTCCATCAGGTTGTCGTTCACCGGCGAGCAGGTGGGCTGGACGATGAAGACGTCGGTCCCGCGCGCCGACTCCTCGACCTGGATGCGGATCTCGCCGTCGTGGAAGCGCGTCACCGTCATCTCGCCGAGCGGCACGCCCAGGTGCGCGGCGATCTCCTCGGCGAGGGCGGGGTTCGCGTTGCCGGCGAAGAGGCGCAGGTCGTCTTTGTAATGGAAGCTCATCGGTCCGTGCCCTCCCCGGGCGTCGCGGTGTCGGGTACCCGGGTGCTCGCTTCGCCCGCCGGGCGCGACGCCCCCGTTCCGCCCTGGGCGCGTTTACGTGCCGCCCAGCCCTCCTTGTTGACCTGCCTTTCGCGGGCCACGGCGAGCGCGCCGGAAGGAACGTCGTCGGTGATGACCGACCCCGCGGCGGTGATGGCACCGTGATCCACGGTGACCGGCGCGACCAGAACCGTGTCCGAGCCGATAAAGGCATCGGCGCCGATCGTGGTGCGGTGCTTGCGCACGCCGTCGTAATTGCAGGTGATGACGCCCGCGCCGATGTTGGTGCGGGCGCCGATCTCGGCGTCGCCCAGGTAGCTCAGGTGGCTCGCCGAGACGCCGTCGTGGAGCGTCGCCGCTTTGGTCTCGACGAAGTCGCCGATCTTGACGCCCTTGCCGAGCCGGGTGCCGGGGCGCAGGTTCGCGAACGGCCCGAGGCGGCAGTCGTCGCCGACCTCG
>JAUJNC010000417.1 GCA_030446525.1 Armatimonadaceae bacterium | reverse complement strand
TGCCGCGCCTGCGCCACGCCCGGCGGCGGCTGCCAGTTCTTCGGCACGGCGGCGACCGCGCAGGCGGTCGGCGAGGCGCTGGGGCTGTCGCTCCCGCACGCCGCCCTCGCCCCCTCCGGCCAGCCGATCTGGCGGGACATGGCGCGCCGCACGGCCCGCGCGCTGGTCGAGCTGGAAGGGAAGGGGATCCGCACCCGGGACATCCTCACAGACGAGGCCGTGGAGAACGCCATGGCGGTCCACGCGGCGTGCGGCGGCTCGACGAACCTGCTGCTGCACGTCCCCGCCGTCGCCTATGCCGCCGGCCTGCGCCGCCCCCTCGTGGAGGACTGGAGCCGGGTCAACGAGCGGACGCCGCGCCTGGTGGATGTGCTCCCCAACGGCCCCACCGATCACCCGACCGTCCGGTTCTTCCTCGCCGGCGGGGTGCCGGAGGTGATGCTCCACCTGCGCCGTCTGGGCCTGCTCCACCCGGACTGTTTGACGGTGACGGGCAAGACGGTGGGCGAGAACCTGGACGAATGGGAAGCGTCGGAGCGCCGCGCGCGGCTGCGGGAGCGGCTGCGCGAACAGGACGGCGTGGACCCGGACGACGTGATCCTGGCGCCGGAGCGGGCGCGCGCGCGGGGCCTGACCAGCACGGTCTGCTTCCCCACGGGCAACCTCGCGCCGGAAGGGTCGGTGATCAAGAGCACGTCGATCGACGCGTCCGTCGTGGACGCCGACGGCGTGTACCGCAAGGTCGGCCCGGCCCGCGTCTTCACCAGTGAGCGGGCTGCCATGGCCGCCATCAAGGGGCAGGGCGAGCGGCGCGTGCAGGCGGGGGACGTGCTGGTGCTCATCTGCCGCGGGCCGATGGGGGCGGGCATGGAGGAGATCTACCAGATCACCTCCTCCCTGAAGTTCCTCCCCTGGGGCAAACAGGTCGCCGTGCTCACCGACGCGCGCTTCTCGGGCGTCTCGACCGGGGCCTGCATCGGCCACATCGGGCCGGAGGCGCTGGCGGGCGGCCCCATCGGCAAGGTGCTCGACGGCGACCGGATCGAGATCGTCATCGACCGGGAGCGTTTGGAGGGTTCGATCAACCTGGTCGGGGTCGGCGACACCCACTTCGGCGCGGCCGAGGGGACGCGCGTTCTCGCCGCCCGCACCCCCCGCCCCGACCTGGCCCCCGACCCCGACCTGCCCGACGATACCCGCCTCTGGGCCGCGCTCCAGGCCACGGGCGGCGGCACCTGGGGCGGCTGCGTCTACGACGTGGACGCCATCGTGGCGCGCCTGACCGGCACGCTGTGACAAAGCTCCAGAGGCAAGATTTGAAGATCACCGGCTTCATCTGGCTTGAGGACATTGTTGATAAACTGCTGCAAAAGCACAACATTGACCAGGACGAAGTGCGCGAGGTTTTCGAGGATCCGCAGACTACACCGCATTTCCGCTTTGTGGAGAAGGGACACCGCGAGGGGGAGAACGTCTACGCCGCACTCGGGCGGAGCGACGCGGGAAGGTATTTGATCGTCTTTTTCGTATACAAGACGGACGGGCGCGCGCTTGTTATATCGGCGCGAAATATGACAGATGCCGAACGGAGGAGATATGAAGGGCGGTAAAAGCTCCGTTTCCGACGCCTCATCCTATCAGGAGATGGGCGCATACTGGGATGAGCATGACCTTGGTGATACCTGGGACCGGACGGAGGCGGTCCACTTTGACGTAGAGATTGGTTCCACAAGGAACTATTACGCGATCGAAGCAACCCTGTCCACGAAACTACGCCTGGTTGCCGAACAACGAGGGGTCTCACCCGAAACGCTGCTCAACCTGTGGGTACAGGAAAAAATGACGGAGACGTCGCCCGTGGGTGAAATAGAACCCGAAGCGGCCTAACAAAGGGCCGGACGGTGTGAGAACGAAGATCCGGGTGGGAATCCTCACTCCACCACTTGGGCGACATCACCCTCAAGCCACTCGGCGGGGATGAGCTTGCGCCCACGCCGCCATCTCTCCAGAACGCCGTCAGGTCCGCGCACGATGTGATCTTGGAACCAATCCTCGTCCAGATCGGCATGGCCAGTGACGATAACCTGGAAGTGTGGGGCGAGGCTTTCTGCCGTCTCCAAGAGCCAGCGGAACATGCGTCTGACTGCCGCCCGATCTTCCTCGCTATCTAGTTACCATACCGGAAGTTTACACCAAATACGCATCATGTCTTAAGAAAAGGTGAAGTTGAAAGATCCTATGCAGGCACGACGTATTTATCTGGATTATGCCGCCACCACGCCCGTCGATCCCGCCGTGCGTGAGGCGATGCTGCCGTTTCTTGGCGACGCCGCGGACAGCTTCGGCAACCCGTCGTCGGTCCACGCCTGGGGGCAGGAGGCGCGTACGACGCCCGTCCGCGCGGGCGCCAACCCGGCGGGCGCCCCGAGATTGCCAACGGGCGCGATCTGATTCACCTCGGGGGGCGCCCCCGCGGCCAACCAGGCCCGGCGCGGCGGCCGGCGCCCGGACCCGCGCCGGGGGG
>JAUJNC010000416.1 GCA_030446525.1 Armatimonadaceae bacterium | reverse complement strand
CCCCGAGTCCGCGCAGGCGGACTTTGTGCTGTTGTTGCCGCGAGTTCACTCGCCCCGGCCCTGACCCCACAACAACAGAAGCCCCGCGGCAGGTTGCCGCGGGGCTTCGTGTTGGTGCAGTGCGCTCGACAGGATTCGAACCTGTGGCCTTCGCCTCCGGAGGGCGACGCTCTATCCAGCTGAGCTACGAGCGCAGATGTTCAGGGAGGCGAATAAGCCGAGTTCTGTCCCCGGCGAGCCGGGGGAGGACCATTTCTCTGGGACCGACGTCGCCGCCGGCCTCGTGCAGCCTACCCGTGACTGTGAAGAACCAGAGTCCTTCGCGGGACGGGCCGCCCCTCGTCACTGCTTGGCCTTGCTCCGGGTGGGGCTTGCCGTGCCACGACTGTTGCCAGCCGCGCGGTGCGCTCTTACCGCACCGTTTCACCCTTGCCTGTGCTCCCGGCGGGAGCCATCGGCGGTCTGCTTTCTGTTGCGCTTTCCGTCGCCTCGCAACGCCCGGACGTTATCCGGCACCCTGCCCTGTGGAGCTCGGACTTTCCTCGACGCCTTACAGCGCCGCGGTCCTCACTCGCCTCCCAGACCCGAATTGTCAAAAATACGATGCCCAGGAGAGGACTCGAACCTCCACGCCGGTTAAGGCACCAGATCCTTAGTCTGGCCTGTCTACCAATTTCAGCACCTGGGCATAGAAACAGCCGGTGCCAGGCTTCGGACAGTGCTCTCGAGAGGACTCGAACCTCCACGGGCTTACGCCCACTAGATCCTGAATCTAGCGCGTCTACCAATTCCGCCACAAGAGCGAGAATGTCCGTAGCTGGTACCGACTGGCCGGTGGCGTGGAGTTAGCCACGCCGCCGAAGTGCGCCCGGAGAGATTCGAACTCCCGACCTTCTGATCCGTAGTCAGACGCTCTATCCAGCTGAGCTACGGGCGCATACACCGACGGTTCTGTCAAAAAAATACGCTTGCGCGTGCAGTGCACCGAGTAGGAATCGAACCTACAACCTTGGGATTAAGAGTCCCCTGCTCTGCCAGTTGAGCTATCGGTGCGTTGCCACTGGAAGCCCTGCAAGCTAAGCATTCCAGCCGGATGTGTCAACCGCCCGCGCCCCCCGTTTTCCAGCTACGGGGGTTGCGGGGCCAAGAATATGCCATCGGCCCCCCGCGTCGTCAACCCCTCCCGCAGGTGCGCGGGAGGGGCCGCCGAACGCCCTCAGTACGCCGCGTAGCCGGTGACGTCCTGCCCCAGGATGAGGCCGTGCACGTCGTGCGTGCCCTCGTACGTGTACACCGACTCCAGGTTCGCCATGTGGCGCATGGCCGAGTACTCCACCAGGATGCCGTTGCCGCCCAGCAGGCGCCGCGCCTCGCGCGCGACGTTGGTGGCGATGTCCACGTTGTTGCGCTTGGCGAGCGACACCTGCTCCGGCCGCATCGTCCCCGCGTCCTTGAGGGTGCCCAGGCGCCAGGCCAGGAGCTGCGCCTTGGTGATGTCGGTGAGCATCTCGGCCAAGCGCGTCTGCTGGAGCTGCGTGGCGGCGATGGGCTTGCCGCCGAACTGCACGCGGTTCTTTGCGTACTGAAGCGCCTCGTCATAGCACGCCATCGCCGCACCCACCGCGCCCCAGGCGATGCCGTAGCGCGCCTGCGTCAGGCACATCAGCGGGCTCTTGAGCCCGCCGGACTTCGGCAGCAGCGCCGTCTCGGGGACGCGCACATCCTGCAGCACCAGCTCCGAGGTGTCGGAAGCGAGCAGGGAGAGCTTCCCCTTCTGGTCGCGCGCGGTGAAGCCGGGCGTGTCCGTGGGGACGACGAAGCCGCGGATCGACTTGGTGTCGTCCAGCTCGCCCGTCTTGGCCCAGATGATGGCGATGTCCGCGGTGGAGCCGTTGGTGATCCACATCTTGGCCCCGTCGATCACGTACCCGTCGTCCGTCTTGCGGGCGCGCGTGATCATCCCGCCGGGGTTGGAGCCGAAATCGGGCTCGGTGAGGCCGAAGCAGCCGATCACCTCGCCGGCGGCCATGCGCGGCAGGTGCTCACGCTTCTGCTCCTCACTGCCGAACGCGTAGATCGGGTACATGCAGAGCGCGCCCTGCACCGACGCAAAGGAGCGGATCCCGGAGTCGCCGCGCTCCAGCTCCTGCATGATGAGGCCGTACGACACGTTGTCCAGCCCCGCGCACCCGTACTCCTCGGGGAGGTTGGCGCCGAACACCCCCAGCTCGGCCATCCCGGGGATGAGCTGCTTCGGCAGGTAGCGGCCGATGTACGCGTCGTTGATCACGGGGAGGAGGTTCTCGTCCACCCACTCGCGCACCGTGTCGCGGATCATCCGCTGCTCCTCGGTGAGCAGCCCGTCTATGTCGTAGTAGTCGACGCCCTGGAACCTGGCCATCGCTCTCGCCTGTCGAAGGAATGTATAACCCGCTGCGATGCGGGAATATAGGCCGTGCGGGGGAGAGGCGGCAAGGAGAGTGCACGTGAGCCCGCGGGGCTCAAGTCGTTCACGAATGGCCTACATACGCGTTC
>JAUJNC010000032.1 GCA_030446525.1 Armatimonadaceae bacterium | reverse complement strand
AACACGACCGTTCACCTTCAGGGCATGGTAGTAGTAGCGCCTGCCGCCGCGCGTCTCCCAGCTCATGGTCTTGTGCAACCTCCTCGCGTTTGCGCCGCTTCGTCTTCCGGCAACAGTTCGCCGCCGAAGACCTTCTTCGCCTCGTGGATCAGGCGCAGGTCCCGCAGGTCCATTCCCCGCGCCACGCACTCCACCAGATGCGCCCATTCGTGCGCCCGGTAGACGACGCACCCCTTCAGGTGTCCGCGCGCGTCCGCTTCGATCTTCGCGTTATCGGAAGCGAGCCACACCGTCTCCCCGAGCAGCGGCAGGCGCACGGCAAGCAGCAGCCCCGCGCGGGCGAACTCCGACAGGCCCATTTGCCCCGCCTCCTTCGGCGTCATCGGCGCCGCGGCGGGCGGGCGGTCGAAGCGCCCCGCCCGCTCTGCCCCGCTTATCTCGTTTACTTCGTTTCTTTCGTAACCCGGGCAGGAAGACCCGACAGACGAACCCGCCCGCTCGCGCGCCATGGCTTTCTTGGCTATGTCCAGCAAATGCCCCATTGTCTGCACTCTCTCTGCGCTACGAATAAAACGAGACTAACGAATTAATTCGGTGGCGCAGGGACTTCTTTCGTTTCGTTCGTTTCTTTCGTAACCGGTGCCGCGCACCATGTTTCCGTTGGACGCCCTTTGCCGTCCGCTGGCGCCGTCTGCGAGCAGGCGAGCCCCCGCTCCGCCAGCAGCTTCAGGGCGCGCGTGATCTGCGCCGCGTTCTTGTTCCTGCCGAAAAGGTCGTTGATCTCCGTGCGGGTGAGACCGCCCGGCGCGGCCCGCAGCGCACGCAGTATCTCATCGGCCTCCGGGTCGCCCAGAGCGTCGCCGAAGAGGTAGCGGGCGGATGCCGCCGCGTACTCCCACAGGGCCAGCGCCGCCAGCAGATGCGGCGGGCGTATCGCGGGCGAGCGGTCGAGCAGCGCGTACAGCAGCGAGAGGCGCAGCACCTGCGGGGCGGCGCGCGAGGTGGCGGCGCCATAGAGCCCGGAGACCTCGGCGTTCAGTTTGGGGTACACGGCGTGCCACATCTGCCGGGCCTCCTCGTCTCGCTCTACCCGTCCGACGCCGCGCGCCCAGTCGGCGGCTCCCTTGAGCCGCTCGATCAGGGGGGCGCGGTCGGCATCCGTCAAAGTGCCGCCGTCGGGCAGGTCTCTGGACTTCTTCGACAGAGTCCAGAGGAAGCGGTTGACGAACCCGTTGGTCATGTTGGCGGCCCCCAGGCAGCGGGCGAGCTCCTCGGGCGTGATGTGCCCGATGATGCTGACATGCGGGTCCGTGGCCACCAGCGGGTCCCGGCGCGTCATGGTCTCCAGCTTCTTGCCGTCCCAGGCGTTGCGGATGCGCTCGCTGATGATGTTGCCCTGACGCTCCATGACCTTCAGGACGCTGGCCAGCTCGGACTCGATGCTCAGGAGGCGCTTGTCGTCGCCGCCTTCGAACTCGTCGCGCCCGTCGCGGACGTTGAAGATCAGCCCCTCTCCCGACGAGAGCCCGGATTTGACGCGGTCCTGGTTCCAGTCCGGGTCCACGCCCTGGATGATGGCGCGCACTTCGTCTTCGGCGCTGCCTTTGCGCCCGACGCCCGTCCTGCCCACGATGCAGGCGAACAGGTTGCCCCGGTGCCAGGTCGCACCGACGCGGCAATGAGGTTGACGTCCGATCAGGTTGCCGAAGGCGACAAGCAGATGCACGAGCAGCGCGATCGGGTCGCTCTCGGTGTGCGGCTCGACGGCGCGCACGATCTCGCCGGCCAGCCCGTAGTAGGCCGCTTCGTCGGGCGGCGCGGGCCAGGAGGCGCTTGCCGGGCGCACCTCCCATCTGTTCGGAGTAGTCGTGCCGCTGGGTCTCACCGCTGCATTGCGGTCACGCCATCGTGGTTCCACGGTGTCGCGTAGTTCCGGCCAGCCCTTGCCGCGGCACCCGTTATGATGGCAGCCGGCGTCGATGGCACCGCTGGACAGCTGCACGATATAGGCGGCGCCGTTGGTGTGATCCGGGTTCCAGGGACAGGGGCTCAGTATCCAGCGGCGCCCGCCGTTCCACGGACCTTCCCGCTGTACCGGCAGGTTACTTTGCTCGATCCACCGAGCCAGGTCAAAGCTGCCCTCGTACGACCCGCGTGCGCCAAAAAGCCCTCTGGACGGTGGAGCCGCTTCGTTGGCTTCCGGGCAGGGCAAGAGCGCGGCGATGGCTTCCAACTGCGCCAGCGACACCGGCTCGCGTTTCTCGGGAACGTGCAGCAGGCGCGCCATCCGGTGCGGCCTGTCCTCCGTGCTGTCGCCCTTGGCGGCCAGCGTGCCGTAGAGTTTGCAGATGCGGGCCGCGTTAAAGGTCTTCTTGTCGATCTCTACGGCGTCGTCATCGAAGCGGAAGGCGAGCGCCTCCAGCACGCGGCGCAGCAGGTCGGCCGCGGCGGCGTCGTTGGGCAGGTCTATGGGCGCGAGCAGGTGCGCCCCGTTGCCGCTGTCGGCGGTGAACAGATCGGGCCAGCCCTGCGCCCGCAGGAACTGGTAGACGGCGCGGGCGCGGTCCATGGCGGCTTGGTGCTCGGCGTCGGTGGCCGAGATGCCGGCGGGCCGCTTTGCGTCAAAGTCGATGAGGAGCAAGGTGCGGCGCAGGATGTCGGCGTCGCTGGTGGTGTGCCGGGCGTATTCGGTCAATCGGTTCGCGCTGCGCGCCAGCAGGTCGGGCCGCACCCGGTTCAGCGTAAAGAAGATGCCTTGTGCCTTGCCGGACAGGGTGGCGGCGTCCCGTGCGAGCTTCTCGGGGTCATCGTAATAGCCGCTGATGGTCCCCCTGCGGGTGTTCAAGGCGCGCACTTCAACCACGCAGCCTTCAGGAAGCAGGGGGCGCATCGGGCTCAAGATGTTGTCACTCACGGGCGTGCCTGGCCTTGCGCGCGCGCCGTCCGCAGCTTGACATATCTCGCGTATCGTGTGGCCGCCTCGGGGCTGGCCTGTATCGCGTCGCGTAGTGTGAGCAATGTGCAGCGCAACTCGCCCGAGCCGCCGTCGTGCAGGAAGCTGTCTATGTCGCGCATGACCCAGGCGACGATTTCGCGGGGCGTCGCGGTGTGCAATCGAACATTGTTTTTAAAGAGTTCCGCGACCCGCCATATGTCCGACGGGGCAAACAAGGTTAGGAAAGCGCAAGCGTTCCCTGCGCCGGCATTTGACAGATCGCACATTGTCGTGCGATAATTGCTTTGAAACATAAAATACTCCTTGTAGGCGGCGGCTCATTCGCGTGGGCTTCCGCCTTTTGTTTTGTTGGTCTCGTTCTCGTCAGTGTCACTCTGTTCACAAGCCGCACGGCGGGCGCGTGCCAGCGCGGCAAGTCGGCGCGCTTCGGTAAAGAAGCCGGCCCATGCGGGATTCGCTTTTACGACTTCGGTGACTTTGCTCCCTTGTGCTTGACACACATTAACCAGCCTTTGGGCTGCCGATTGGTTCAAAGATTGCGTCGAAATCTTCCTTGAGTTCTCCCATCAGGCGAGAACGCAACCGTGGGGAAGGGCAGCGGGTGCCTGCCAGCAACTGGGAGCAGTAGCCACTGCTGATGTGAAGGCGATCAGCAAGGCTATTCTGGCTGATGTTTCGGCGAAGCAAAGCCTCGCGTACCCGATCGCTTCGTAGGCGCACCTTCAGCATAAACCCCTCACTATTCTATATTAACAGATCTTTACAGAAGTGTAACACGCCTCACGGGAACAGGCAAGACCCTGCTGACAAATTTTGAAAAGAAATGCTTGCAATTGTTTGCAAAGTATTGTATAACAGTTGTTAACAACCGGGAGGGGCGGCACAACCATGACAGAGGAAGAGCGAAAGGAGTTTGGCAGGTATATCTACTCTCTGCGAACCAGGCAAGGATTGTCTCTGCGGGACGTGGAGGCGGAGGCAGGTATCTCAAGCCCGTACTTGCTGCTAATCGAGAAGGGCGAGAGGAACCCGCCCAAGCCGGAGGTGTTACGTCGACTTGCCCGCCTGTACAAAGTCAGCCTGAAAGCTTTGATGGCAGCCGCGAAGATTCAGGAGCCAGAGGACTATGAACTATACGGTAACCTCCTTGATCGGGCTTACGAGTACGTGGTCAACGATCCTCGCTTCACGTTCGGCACGCACATGACGACTGATGAACTGACTCCAGCAGGCAAGCGGTTCATCATCGAGATGTACCAGACAGTCACAGGCGTTGATCTGCTGGCGGAATTGAAGGAGCAAGAGGAGGAAACGGGTAATGAGTGAACCGCGCGTTTCGAACATCCTCGAAGTAGCCCCTCGCGAGCTTGTGCTATTCTGTGGCTCTCTGCTTTACGACGGTGTAGAGCTAACCCGTGTTGATCCTCAGGTCGTGGCGCAACGCTTCCGATGCGCCTTCAATCTACGTTGCCCCTTGCATCTCGACGAAGCCCGCGACTTACTTCTCGGGCTTGGGAATGTCACAATAACCACCGTCCCTTTGATGGAACAGCACCAAAACCGCAGAGGGGCTTGGACCTTCACGCCGACAGGCATTTTGATCTACGTGAACGACGAGCGCCCTCCTGCGAGCCGGGTGAAAACGCTGTTCCACGAACTTTACGAGATTCTAGTGGCCGTAACAGCGGCCCTCAATCCCCACGTGTACAGGCTGGACAAGAAAGAACACCGGCAGGAACAGGAGCGCAACGCCAACAAATTCGCAGCCCACATCAAGATGCCTCTGGAGGAGTTCGTGCCCACCGTGGACGCTATCGGCTATGATCTTGAAGGGCTGACTCACTCCTTCAGCGACACCATCGCTGGTGTTGCCCGTCAACTCCGGGATTATATTGCCGCTGATGGGCCGTTCTATGCGGCACGTTGCCATTTCGAGCGCGCTCCGGATAGGCGTTGTCCAAAACTATCAGGAACTTTAAATGCGTCCGGCGGCGTGGCTGTCCGCATCGAGGACATTATCAGGACGTCGTGGATATCACGGCGTCGCGCAGCGTGGAAGCAGGGCGCGCTTCCCATCTACAACGTGCCGTCCCATTACGAGTGGCGTGTCATGCCGCGCGAAGTACGTCGGGCAGTGGATGACGAGCACTGTCTTTTCCTGTCCGGTATCAACGGCGGTTCCAGCTACGAGCATCACTGGAACAACCTTTTCGACACCTACGACTTATCGGTTCTCGTCAAGCCGTTTAGGACGCGCCAGGAGCGCGGAGTCTTTGTCGTTGCCGTTCACCCCAGCCATGTGTGCCGCCTGAAAAAGCAATTGCAGCGTCCTGGCGTCGTTGAGCGCGATGATGTTTACTGGTTATTCAGCCATAACTCGGATTCGGCAAAGCGTCGCCGCGTTGTCCCGGATGATACCGGAGTTTCTCCCAAAGACCCTACCGCCATGTCCGTCCCGTTGCGGCTTAAGAGGGTCAACGACCAAGGTGAAACCCTGTTTGACTTCGACGACGAAAGGTTTGAGTGGAGGCCGCGCAGCCTACAGGCAGAGTAAGTGTCTGAGGCGTCTAGAGTAGGCGCCTCAGGTCGCCGCTCGTAAATCAGCCAGGGTAAAAACCGACATTGTTCGTAGTGAATCGGCGGTAAGCATGTAGTATCAGGGCAGGAACACAGGCGTACTTCAAAGAAATTATCTGCTTACATACCGGCTGGGAGAAGTACTCGTGATTAGTCATGAAGGGATCGAACAAGCAATCGCGACGATTTGCGACCGCTTGACTCAAAGAACGGCAACATTGTTTCTGGCGCGGGCATAAACGCAGGAGTGCGTAATGACGCCGGCGAGCTTTCCCGTTGGGCCAAGGATTGAGCAAATGGATCTGTAGAGACCTGCTGGAAAGCCCGAATCTCGACACCTCCCTACAGGAAGCTGCAGAAATTGCCTCCCACCGTCTGGGTGCTCAAAGCGTCAACCAGTATATTTACGACAAGTTTATCAAGTTCCACCCAGGCGCAGCTCACCCTCGCTTTAGTTCAGCTCCCATGGGATGTTATCTACACTACAAACTATGATAACCTTGTGGAACAGGCAGCACAACTCCCGTCGATTGTTCCGGCAGGGCGGATTGTACCTGTGTTCTCTGCGAAGGAAGAAGTAAGTCAATTCGGTGAGAGTGACGTTCCGTACTATAAGCTTCACGGGAGCATAGAAGCCGCCAACACGGACGAAGGGCGGTTGATACTGACTCGAGAGGACTACAGGTATTACGAGTTAAACCGCAAGCCATTGTTCACCCGGCTAAAGCGAGAGTTGTTACGGCGGACATTCGTATTTATTGGCTACTCTCTCTGTCGGATGACAACTTTCGCGCTATACTCGACGATTGCCGTAATGCTCTGAAAGCCAAAAACGATCCCGCTAAGTTTTGCGGTAATGTACGATTTCACAGACGTTCAAGAAGCGTTTTGGCGCGATAAGTACAACATACAGTTGATAAAAGGAGACGCGGCGGAGATCTTAGACGGTGTTATGAACTCGGTTTTTTGCATTTTGTCACAACGACGCAGAAAAGGCAGAAAACAGCGTTGCGAAACGATTTCTGCTGTTCCGATTCGTTAAATGACAAGATAATCAGCGTCGCGTAAGCGTAGAGCGTAGAACCAGAATTGTACAGCTGCTCAGCCTAGCGATCAGGCTAAAAAGAAAATGCTAGCTGCTAACAGCAGATGAGGCAGAAAAGTTCATAACACCCTCTAGAAAAAATAAAAGAGACGTGGTTCCTGTCACAACTTTCCGTTATTCCTTATGCACAGAGGCGGGTGCGCGAGTTCTTCCAGGTAGAAGAAGACACATCCTTTCAGCGTGTCGCGGAGTCCTTTTATAGGATTGTAGCTGCGGATTGTAGCGGAACAAACAACGCCATTAGTTTCTTCTCTGGCGAGGAACCTAATTGGGCAACTATCCGCGATGAAGTGGCACCGTACAGGGACGCTTTCGAGCCGTTGCTCGAAGCATTGTTTGATGACCTCGCATACCCACACCACAACCCCAGCCTCTATTTGATCACAGGTGCAGCAGGAACCGGTAAAACCACCCTTGTGCGCTCGATTGCCTTCTACATCGCCCGCGAGTTCGGGGCTCCAGTTCTTTATCACATACCCGGCACACCGCTGGACATCGCGGCTATTACTCCAATGGTGACAGAGAAGAACCCAGAGAGGATCGTGCTGGTTGTCAATCACGCCGCCGAAGTTATACCCGCACTTGAGCGGTTTATGCAGGACGCAAAGCAGCGTTCCGTTCCTGTCTCTGTAGTCCTCGAAGAACGCAGGAATCAGTGGAACTTCGCGACTTCTTTCTTGCGAAGCCGTCTTACACCAACAGCGGAGTTTGAGCTCGGTGCTCTGTCGGGAAACGAAATCAAATCGATTCTCCATAGTCTTGCCAAACACCGCGCGTTAGGGAAGCTTACGGGTTCTGATTTCCAGTATCAAGTGGAGCATTTTACAGCACTTTCACAAAAAGAATTGCTTGTCGCGTTAAGGGAACTAACGATGGGGAACTCCTTCGATAACATCGTGAAGGACGAGTATCAGAGAATCCCGTCGCCGGTCGCACAGGAAGCTTACGTCTATGTGGCGGCTATTGGGCAGTTCGACTTTGCGGTGCGTTATGAGACGCTCGTGCACATACTTGACGTGCGTTACGACCAACTCCGCAACATGATTTTCACGCCAACGACTGGGGTATTAATCTCCAGCGAGGCTACTGGATACTCACGTCACAATGAAGGTTTCCGTTTGAGGGCACGGCACCCCATCATAGCATCCATCGTGTTTGCAATGGTTGCACCCGATGACAATGCGAAGTTTGAGATAATTAACAGGCTCCTCACACAACTCGATACAGGTTACGCTGAAGACTACCGCCTCCTGAGCCAAATATCCCGTCGGCGAGATATCATCGGGATTTTTGCCTCGGCCGACGTGAGGCGCGCTCTATACGAGCGTTTGGAAACGCTCCTACCTGACGACCCTTATGTGCTGCAACACCGGTCTATCATCGAACGCGACCTTGGGAACCCGACGTTGGCTCTACAATATGCTCGTGATGCGGTCAGAATGGAGCCTCAGAATGCAGCCTTCCTAAGTACATTAGGTTTCGCTCTAGAATTCTCAGCCCGGTCTACCAGTGACCCGTTCAGGGTTAGTAGCATGCTGGCTGAGGCTTCCCGGCTCTTTAACGATGCGGTCCAGCGAAATGTGCGGGACCCCTACGGGTACGTTGGTCAAGTCAATGTTCTGCGACAGAAAGTGGACCGGGAACCGGACAATTCAGTGAAAGCCGTATTACGTGCCCAAATGCTGTCCCTGTTGGAAGAAGCATATGAAGTTACGGATGGTCACGAGATAATAGCAAACGTGTTGGCAGAACAACGTCAACAAGTCGGAGAAACAAAGGACGCCATCAATATCCTGCAGACCGCACTGACCAAAAACCCCACTGATACACGGTTGCGGGATCTTTGGGTTCGGTACGAAATGAAGGCTGGCAACTACGAAAAAGCGTTACAAATAGCACAGGACGGCGTGAAATTCGACCCAACGTCTTGGAGGCTACAGCAACATATAGCGCGATTGCTAAAGCTTAGGAATGCTCCCGTAGACGCGATCAAGGGACACTACGTAGCTGCTATCCGTCATCACCGCGGTGATATAAACTTGCTGGTAGAATTCGGGGCGTTCCTTTTCATACACGGCATCCGGGACGAAGCTGCCTCCATCTTCAGCACGGCGCAACAACTCCCGATAGAGAGTAAAGAACGTCAGAAAATTAGGGAATACTGGAAGGCTGAGAACGGTAAGGATAAAAGATTTACTGGCAAGCTGAAGAGGGTGCGATCAATCGGAGGCAGTGTAATCGCCGTACCGGAAAACTTCGAAGCATTCTTCCCGCGTAATAGCATCGAAACGCTCCGACTCCGTGAGGGGGATTCATTGACATTCATAGTAGGCTTCAATGCATACGGCGCGATAGCACGATCATTCTAAGGATAGCCGCTTCGACATCCACGTTCCGGCTATGGGTTTGACTGCGTTGCTGCGCCTGCCCGGTTCCGCTGGCGCTCCCACCGCCTGGCGGCTTGCTGATTGTGCTCGTCCACCAGCAGGAAGAAGCGTTCGGCCAGGTCGTCTTCGCGTTTGCGGTGGACGCCACAAGACCGGCGTACCAGGCCCGACTGCCTCTGCCGCCATTTGGTGTTGAGGCCCTCAACCCGGCTAGTCAGGCCCGAACCTTTGTCGCACGGGTGATGCTGCTCCTGGGGAAAGAAGCGGGCATAAGCACTCAGATGATCCGTATACACCGGCTTGTCCCGGTAATCCGCGGGCACATCGGACCAGACCAGTTCGAGCATGGCATCGGTCCTGTCGCCGATCACGAAGCCGACGATCTGCCCTACCCGACGCGCCACCGCAGTCCACAGCCACAGCGCGGGAGACACCCGGATGCAGAGTTCGTCGATCTCGATGGTATCGCCCTGCGGCGCAGGCACCAAAGCGACGCCCTCGCGCTCGAAGCGTTGGTCTACGCGGGCTGCCCCTTTTTGCGGATGGCCCGGATGGTCTGCCGGCCCACCTTCAGGGCGCGAGCGATACCGCGCTGGCAGATGCGCTCGGCAAGAGCCCGGCAGATGAGTTCTTCCTTCTCGGCGCTGAGCGTCTGGCTTTTTGGGTTGAGCGTGAACGTTTTACCACAGGCATGACACCGGCATCTTGCGGTGCCGGAGCGGTTGGTACCGAACTTGATGACGCCTTTGACATTCCCGCAGTGCGGGCAGGAGAGGGTGACCATACTCCTATCATCGGCACAACGCGCCTAAATCCATAGCCCACGTTCCTGAACGGTGCTTCATTTATACACCGCCGAGAAAAACTAAAAAGCGGGTAGGCTTAGCCTACCCGCTTTTTCCATTGTCTAGCCCAAACGGGCCGACAACCTTAGACGACGCGTTGATGTTACCATGCATGGTCTCGATATGTCAAGGCAGTCTCGTCCATTTTTTATGTTTCTTTGCTTCGAGCTTTGCTGGCCTAACTGCGCTTGAGGTTGGGTGGTAGTTCGCCAGCATGGTAAGAATGCATCGAAGCCGGCGACAGGGAATCGAAGGGCGCGTTGCTAACCTACTTCGTAGGACCCCCTTGTCCTACACCGCCTTGCTCGGGTCGAGGTGTGGGGAAACTTCCACCTTCGAACTGCTAACTGTTGCGAACATGCTCCTGGTCGGCTCGCCCGGCTCGGGCAAGACGATGCTGGCGCAGCGCCTGCCCACGATCCTGCCGCCGCTCGGGGTGGACGAAGCGCTCGAGGTCACCAAGCTGTACTCGGTGGCCAATCTGCTCCCTGCCGGTGCCGCCCTGGTGACGCAGCGCCCGTTCCGCTCGCCCCACCACACCATCTCCAACGCCGGCCTGACCGGCGGCGGCTCGGTCCCGCGCCCCGGCGAGGTGTCGCTGGCTCACCACGGCGTGCTTTTCCTGGACGAGCTGCCCGAGTTCAGGCGCGACGCCCTGGAGGTGCTGCGCCAGCCTTTGGAGGACGGCCGCGTCGCCATCGCCCGCGCGTCCGCCTCGCTGACCTACCCGGCCAAGTTCACCCTGGTGGCGGCCATGAACCCCTGCCCCTGCGGCTACTTCGGCGACACGCTGCGCCCGTGCGCCTGCCCGCAGGCGGCGCTCGCCAAATACCTGCGCAAGATCAGCGGGCCGCTGCTGGACCGCATCGACATCCACATCGAAGTCCCCCGGCTCCGCCACGAAGAGCTGACCGCGCCGCCGGCGGGCGAGGGCTCCGCCGCCATCCGGGCCCGGGTGGAAGGGGCCCGGCGGCGGCAGGCTCGGCGCCTGGCGGGCACGGGCCTCTTCTGCAACGCGCACATGGGGGCGCGCCAGATCCACCAGTTCTGCGCGATCCGCGAGGATGCCGGGGCGCTGCTGCGGGCGGCGATCACGCAGATGAGCCTGTCGGCCCGCGCCTACGACCGCATCCTGAAGCTCTCGCGCACGATCGCCGACCTGGCGGGCGAGGAGGCGATCGGCGTGGCGCACGTGGCCGAGGCGGTGCAGTACCGCGCCCTCGACCGCAAGCTCTGGGGGTAGAAGCCGAGACGCCGGGTGTAATAGTGGCACCACGGGAGGCAAAGCCATGTCCACGGATTGTGCAGCTATCTTCTCTGATGGGGAATTTGGCTTTGCCAGGTCGGTTCGCGCGTCAGCTTGATGGTTCACATAGAGGGTTCCGTGACCGTCTTCTGGCGAGCGGCATGGTGGTAAAGGTGCGGTGTACGAAGCGGTGGGGGACTGGGACGGGGAGTGACGGCTCTCGTTGTCGTACCCCCTCCGGGAGCGAGTTTTCTCTCTATGACTCCGTCCGTTTCCGGGTCTGACTCTCTCTGCGCAATCGGGGACGCCGGGCGAGCCGGATCAGCGGCACGCAGAGCACACCGGCGGCGGAGCGCAGATAGCTGGGTACATGCCGGTGCAGGGACACCCGCTGCGGTAACGATTCGCGCACCTTCCACAGGAACACCCCCGCTCCCACCGCCGATACGCCCGCCATGATGCCAAAGGTCCACCCGATGCCCAGCCATTGCGCCAAAAGGCCGCCGGCCGCGGGACCGAGCGCCGCCGCAAGACCCCCGGTCCCGGCCATCCGCGCCTGCGTCGCGCCCCGGCTCTCTTCGGCGCACAGGTCGTTGACGAAGGCGACTGCCACGGCCACCAGGATGCCGAAGTTGATGCCGTGGATTGTCTGCACAAAGAGCACCCATAGCGGCCCCGTGGCCGGGATGTAGAGGAGCAGCCGGATCGGCAGGAAGACGAAGGCCAGGGCCAGCAGCGGGCGCCGCCCGAACCGGTCGCTGAGCCGCCCCACCTGGGTCATCAGCAGGGCTTCGCACGCGACGCCTGTGGCGAACACGCCCGTGATCCAAAACGGCGTCGCCCCGAGCCCTTTCAGGTACAGGCTCAGGTACGAGGCGGAACCGGTGTAAGCGAAGATGAACAGAAAGTAGGCCCGCAGGAACCGGCCCAAGTTGCGGTCGCAGGCCTGCCTCTCGGACGCGTCGTCCGCATGGCTGTCGGAAGAACGGCTGGCCTCCGCGACCACCGCGGTACTCTTCCGCTTCTTCGGGTCCGGAAGGAAGAAGACCACGCCGGCGATCAAGAAGAAGAGCCAGGGACCGTACTGGAGCAGGGGCGACAGGGCCGTACGGCTCAGCGCCGCCTGCGCTCCCAGGGTCCGGCCCAGCAGTCAGCCTGTGAGCAGCGAGACTATCACATAGCCGACCGAGCCCCAGACCCGGAACGAGGCGAAGGTTGCCCCACCGCCCCGGCCGTCCCCCGCATGGCTGGTCATGCGACCCACCAGCACGGCGGCGGCCGTGTTCAGGTACATCACGCCGTTGATGCCCAGCGCCGTCAGGACCATGAACCCGAGCAGACCGTCGGCCTTACGGTAGAAGAGGTAGGCGCACCCGGCGGCGAGGGCGGCAGCCAGCATCAGGGGGCGGCGCGCGTCCAGTCGGTCCGACAGGCGGCCCAGCAGGGGCTGGATCAGAAGAGACAGGCCAGTTCCGATCCCCGTGACCAGTCCGATTTGGCTGCGCTCCAGGCCGCTCAATTCCAGGTACAGGGGCACAAACGGCTCCAGGAAGCCGAAGGCGGCGACGGAGAGGAACATGCTGACGGCGAGCAGCCATCGCCGCCCCGAAGGTGTTGTGTCCTCGATGATCGGGGAGTCTGTTACAGAGTGCATAGGGAGAGTCTTACTCGTGCGGGTCTTCCAGGTGGGTTCTTCGTGGCGGCAACCTGATACTGTCGGATCGTGCGAAGAGAAACTCCAATACATACGGCCAAGCCCGACAAGCACAATCCCCATACGCTCTATGTCAAACACTTGCAGGAGCTTTTAGCCGGACCAGTGAGCCAGATGACGCCGATGATGTAGTATCTCGAATGCCGGCCCCCTAACAGCGGAATCGTCTTCTGCAAAATAGGGGAGCAATCGGGGGGCCAGCCTTACCTTTGTGATCCTCGTAGAGCGATCTTACCCGTCGCACAACTGCGAGAAACTTTGCACAAAGCCGTAATACTGGGCGATTCTTCTTGTCATACAGTTAGATACGGTTCTTAACTCCATACGTTGCGGATAACATGGTGCCAATACATTTTCCTGACCGACAGCAATTCCGCTTAGGATCGCGGTTTCATCGCTGGTTTCCCGGGGAACACTGGGGAAACAAACGAGCCTGAGAACTGCAAGCGGAGGCGGGAGCAAGAGCGGCAGGGACCGCACGCTCCCGCTTGGTTTGTGGAACGGTTAGGGGTAGGCGATGGCACTACGGGGCGTGATCCTGGACATCGACGGCACGCTGATCGACAGCAACGACGCGCACGCGGGGGCGTTCATGGAAGCGTTCACGGTCAACGGCTATGACGTACCCTTCGAGAAGATCCGGCCCCTCAGTCGTGATGCTGGGCGACACACCCTACGACGTGGAGGCCGCGAGCCGGGCGGGAGTGGCCGCCATCGCGCTGCGTTGTGGCGGATGGAACGACGCGGATCTGTCCGGAGCGATGGCCATTTACCAGGATCCTGCCGACCTACTGGCGCGCTACGATGAGTCTCCGCTCTCGCTGGGCGCACCCCAGACGACAGGCTAATGGGGTAGTGCCGGCATAAACGCCGCAGGAAAGCGAAAAACAGAACTTCGGCGCGCTAACAAGGAGGGTGGATTATGGCAATGCTGGACGGCAAAGTGGCCTTCATCACGGGCGGGGCGAGCGGGATCGGCAAGGGAACCGGGATCCGGTTCGTCCAGGAAGGTGCGCGCGTCGCGCTGGCGGACATGCAGCCCGAGGAGGGCGAGCAGGTGCGGGCGGAGATCGAGAAAGCGGGCGGCGAAGCCCTGTTCGTCGCCTGCGACGTGTCGGACCCGGAATCCGTGAAGAAGGCCATTGATGAAACGATCGAGCGCTGGGGGCGGCTCGACATCGTGTTCGCGAATGCGGGCATCAACGGTGTCTGGGCGCCGATCGAGGAGTTGTCGCCGACCGAGTGGGATAAGACGCTCGACATCAACCTCAAGGGAACGTACCTGACGCTGCACTACGCTATCCCCCACCTGCGCAAGGCCGGGGGCGGCAGCGTCATCATCACCAGCAGCATCAACGGCAACCGCAAGTTCTCTAATGCGGGCGCGTCGGCGTACAGCTCCTCCAAGGCGGGGCAGGTCGCCTTCATGAAGATGGCCGCGTTGGAGCTGGGGCGCTACAACATCCGGGTGAACGCCGTCTGCCCCGGCGCGATCGAGACGAGCATCGGCGAGCGTACCTACAAGCGCAACACAGAGGAAGTCGAGATCAAGGTGGAGATGCCGGAAGGCCGTCCGGTCATCAATGAGGGCAAGGGCGAGCCCGTGGACGTGGCCGACACGTGCCTGTTTCTGGCGAGCGACCTGTCGCGCCACGTCTCCGGGGTAGACATTTACGTCGACGGCGACGCCTCGCTCCTGGGCTAAACGCTCCGCTGCCGTCGACGCACACCTGCATACGCAGGGCGAAAGGGTGAGAAGTTGGGTACAGGACACACGCTGGCGCGACCCCGGTACGGATCGGTGCGGGAACTGGTGCCGCTTGTAGCAGACAGCCGCAGTGGAGGGGTTCACGATCTCGATATTTGCCACCATTAGCGAGGTCGGGAAGGGGTACCCCTTCCCGACCATGAAAGCTAACGATCCGGGTACGGGATCTTCTCGGTATCGGTCGGGTTGTCATCCCAGGGGATGTTCCACGGCGGAACCTTCGCCTTCGCGTTGCGCTTGACGAGCTGCTTCAATGGTACGGCCTTGACGTGCCCGTCCGCGAAGGCCACGTTCGACATGTTGGAGTGACGGTTGGGGCCTTCCTTGCCGGAGTTCCAATTCAGGTCGAGTTCCTCCATCAAGGTTGTCCAACTGTTAGTGCCCCAGCAACAGACGAAGTCGCCGCCGTCGAAGAGCATGTAGGTCGAGGCTGGTTCGGGGATGCCCGCCATACTGCTGCTGGTGCCGTAGGTTATGCCGTCGTAGTTGAACATGTAGTTGCCGTCATAATCCGTGGTCCCCGGTCCCCAGAGCGTTAAGCCCTCCGGGTAAACGTCGCTTACCTTGTCGGGACTGGACGGACAGTCGAACACGCCCTTATTTTTGACGTAGCTGTAGATCATGAGCGGCCAAGCCTGGCCGGAGTTATACAGGGTATAGGTCGGCGTTGCGGCCTGCGCCGCTCCGAAGTGATGGGGGAACGTCTCATCGTAGTCCTGCACGTACATCATCATCGCGTTGCCCAACTGGCGCATGTTGGACAAGCAGGCGGTCTGGCGCGCCTTCTCCCTTGCCTGCGCGAAGACGGGAAAGAGGATGGCAGCGAGGATGGCTATGATGGCGATCACGACGAGCAGCTCGATCAGCGTGAACGCGCCCCGTGCACCGGTAAATCCGCTGTTTACGTCACGCCTGCGTGACATGTTCCTACCTCCGTTGCCAAAATTTACCAAAAGTCAGGGGTTGCCGCTGCCCCTGACTTTTTACCCGGCAGAAAAGCGAGTTAATCACGTTACGCAATTTGGACTTGGTATAATGGCTTGGGCCGATGACTACACGCACGCAACAACTACTGAATCTGCACACGGATTATCTGCTCGCTTCCTTCGGTAAGCCACCGCGACTGGTTTGGCCGCCCTCGTGCCCGGACAGGTCCGCCATGACCAGGTCACTCGCCCCCGTCCCGGTCCACGGCCCGGAACAGGCAGTGGGTCTTGCCTGCTATATAGGGACACTTCATCCAGTCACCCAAGATGGAGGGGACCGATGCGCCTCATTTCTCGGCGAGCCTTGGTCGCCGTCGGCGTAACCACGCTTGCCCTGTTTGGCCCGCGCGCCGCACGCGCCCAAGCCCTGCTGGACCAGTCCAATGTCCTGGGGCTTCGCGCGGTCAATGACCTGGCGCTCGTCAGCTCTCAATCGGTTGCACAAACCTTCACCGCGGGCATGGCCGGCGTACTGGACCGGGTCGAGCTGGAGATCTACAAGACCACCGGCGCGACGGGCGATCTGGTGTTCGAGATCCGCAGCGTCCCGGGCGGCGTCCCCGATCCGGTCAACGAGCAGGCACTGTTCCGCAGCCTAATCCCCCTGGACGCCCTCCCGACGATCGACAGTCCGTTCACGGCCGTGCCGCTCACGCAGGTGGACGTGTCGGCGGCGGCGATCGCCGTGGCGCCCGGAGACGTGCTGGCGCTCAGCCTGCGCCGCGAGGGCGCTTTCGCGCCGCCGTGGGCGCTGTGGCGGACCGGCCCGTCCACGTACAGCGGCGGGAGGACGTTTCGTCGCTTTGGCGTGAGCGACCCGTGGCAGCCTTCCCCGAACCCGTACCTGGCCGGTTTCCAGACGTTCGTCAGCCCGGTCCCCGAGCCGGGCACCTCCGCCCTTTTGGCGGCCGGCCTGCTGCCGCTGGTGGGAACGTTGGCACGTCGGTGCCGCAGAAAGAAAAGGCCGCAACGGGAACCCAATGGCAGACGGGCAGGACACCAGGGGTAGGGGGTAAAAGTAGGAAGGGTTGAGAACGAACCCCTTCCCCTCCAGGAGATCACGGCCCTGGTGTAGTACAAGGCGAGCCGGTCCGGGAACTGGCAGCAATACCAGAAGAAGGATACGGCATACAAGACATGGCGTCGTCACCCACAGGCAGTGAATCCCCTTCAGATGTCTCCTCCGGCCCCTTCATGTGCGAACTCTGGAAGGAGTTCCAAGCAGGCATTTCGCTTCCCATTGGTGCTGAGGTACCGTTCTTCACGGACGCGCGCCTCACCGGGGACATCGTTAATGAGGGCTCGGCGCATGAGTATGGGTATGGTCCGTTCGAGTTCCTGAACACGGCCCCCCGCCGGAACGAACCTGGGCTGATACAGCCCGCGCTTGTCTTCCGGTTTCGCGCCCGCACCCGAGGACACCTCTTCTTCCTGCCAATTCAGACGAACACGGAGCGGTATCATGGAGGGGGAGTGATCGACGAGGCAACGGCGCTCCTCTCCCTGCTCATGGGCATCCGCTTGCGCCCCGGAGAGCCAAGCCGCTTTTTCGAGTTCGACTCCCCCTCACTAGGCAAGCCGCAAGCCGAAGGCTTTACGAAAGTCCCCTCGTTTCTTGGTTCCAGCCAATCCTCGGTGTTGCCGCGAGTCGCGCTTGGTTCGCACAACATGAACGAGGAACTGGCACTGCTGAAAGGGTTGCCGGACATGGACCCGTCCTCCGCCGTGGCACTGGTGCGTGCCGCGCGGTTCTACCAGGACGCTGTGTGGATTGCGGAGTCCGAACCGCATCTCTCGTGGGTAATGCTCGTCTTGGCCGTCGAGGCTGCGGCAGGACGGTGGAGCCGGAGAAAGCCGTACCAACCGCGGGTGAAGGTCGATAGCGTGGAGTTACTCCAGACATATCATGCTAAACTTCACGAGTTACTCGCCGCATCATGTGACCAGGAAACACTAAAGAAGGCCGCCGACCAGATTGCCGATGTGGTGAAATCCAGAAGCAAGTTTATGAAGTTCCTCATGCACTCCATGCCTCCCCCTCCTCCTTCGCGCCCTCCGGAATGGGCACGCTTTGACTGGAGTAAAGACAACCTTGAGATCAGTCTGAACAAGGTCTACGAGCACCGCAGTAAGGCACTGCATATGGGTCTCCCGTTCCCCGCCCCTATGTGCGCGCCCCCGGAAGAAATACGTGCCAATGAGCCGGATGTGACGGAGGTGCGTTATCCATCGAGGTGTCGGGTGAATGCCTATAACCGGGCCTTGATCAGAGAGCGACGAAATCGACGCGCGGAAGCAGTAGGCCAGCCGTTTGGTCAGACGACGTACGCGGAGGTGCCTAGGGATTTCGGGTTCTCCCATCATGGAGCCCAGTGGGCCGCCAAGGACACTCCGATGCTGCTCCACCTGTTCGAGTATATAGTTCGCCACCGTCTGCTTTCGTGGTGGCGTTCATTGATATAGAGACGGCAGCAATACTCGGACGCAGGAAACCACGTAATTCGGTCAAAGCATTGGTAACGGTGATTGTCCCACCTCTGGCCGGTACAGAACTCGACCCGCGAAAGTAGCTTCCGCCCCAGGTCCCGCCCACCTTACTCCTCACCCCAACAGACATCGGCAGGCACACACATTGCGGAAACGTTTTCCATGTATGAGGCCCAGTTCCCCACGGCCGCTGTCCTGGTGACCCGGCGGCCGTTCCAGCCGCTGCATCATACCATCTGCAACGCAGGGCTTACCGACGGCTCCTGTCGCGCCCGAGCCAAGTGTCGCTGGCACACTAGGGCGTGCTGCTTTCATGGACGTCTACGCTGCTGCGCGGCCACTACTTCTCGAACACGATGCGGATTCGCCGGTTCTGGCGGCGCCCATGCTCGGTCATGTTGGATGCAACGGGTTCCCGCGCTCCGTAGCCGATTGCCTCCACGGTGACGCCACCCTCCCCTGTGGGAACGCCGCGCCGCTCAAAGTCACGCTCGATCGCTTTTGCCAGAAAGATCGCCCGCGCCGCGGACAGCTCCCAATTCGAGGGGAACAGCACCGTCTGTATGGCCACACTGTCCGTATGGCCTTCGATGCGGATGCGGTAGTAACCCTTCTGGTAGCGCCGCCAAATCAGGGCCAGGATCGCGGGTAGTTGACTCTGATCTGTCGGCGTGGCGCTCTCGGATGCGAAGCGCAATTCGTCCTGACCGACCACGCGGGTGATCCGCGTCCCTAACAGCTGGTCGCGAAGAACGGTTTCGAGATGTGCGAAAAGTGTATCACGGTGCGCTTCGAGCTTCTGAAGTCGCCCCGAGGAGGTTCTGGCGATGGTGGCGCTGTGACCGGGATCGGTCCTGCGGGTCCGCTCCGCATGATACCGTGCGCATTCATCCGAGGGAGGCAGGTCGGCAAAGTCCTCGTAAAGTGCGGCCTCACCCGGATCGGCGCGGCGGCGTTCCACTTTATGCAGTAGCAGTTCGCGCTCGAGCACTTGTGCCGGATCGGTTCCGTGGCTCTTTTCCCGACTCGCTGTATCTACAGTCTTCGGGGCGAGTGCGTGCTTGGGCGGGAACAGCACCCGGTGCTGCGCGACAACCACAGCGGCAAGTACGAGCGCCAGCATCAGATCGAACAGCGCACGAAACGGGTGCTGGCTCGTTTCCGCCGCGCCGTCGCGCCCGCGCCGCCTCACGCTGCCGCCTCGGCCTGAGCAGCCGAACCAGTCGCGGCGGTCACCTCGGGCGCACCATCGTCTCGTCTGTCCTCAGAAGAAGCTCCGTCTCGGCCCGCGGCCTAGACGAACTCCTTGGATGAGGCGGCGGTCACAGCTACGGCTTCGGCAAGTATCTCGCCGAAGCGCGACAGCTTGGCCGTGGTTGTCGCGAACGCATCACGAAGACCGGCAGCCTCGTCGCCGAAGCCGGTCAACGGGACACCTACCTGCTTCTGGAGCGTGCGGAGCGCCTCCAGGGTTCCATCCCGTCCCCACACTACCGCTCCAAAGGCAGCCGGATCGGGTGTCCGCTTTGGGCCGCGCGATCCGCCGCGAAGACGACCTCGTGCGTCTTGACCGCGTCGTCCAGATCAGGCAGGCACGGCGCGCCGTCCAGGATCGAGGCCACGAAGGCTTCGATCTGGCCGTTGAACGGGTGGTGGGTGACATCGCCGCTGTCGGGAAGTATCGTGGGGATGGTGGCCCAGCCGGTCTGGCCGGGCAGCAGCTCCTCGCTCCACAAACGGTTGTCGCGGATCGTGCCCTTGGTGCCCAGCACGTCGACGTTGAAGGCATAGGGCATCCTGCAGTCGAGCGTGCATGTCGTCTTGCCGGCTGTGCCATCGGCGAACCGGCAGAGCAACGCGGTGGTCGGGTCGTACCCCCAGTCCGGGTTCTCGCCTTTGTGCGCTACGTTGAAGGCGAAGACGTCGACGATCTCTTTGTCCACCCCCGCCAGCCAGCGCAGAGCGTCCACGGCGTGACAGCCGGCCGAGAGCAGCGACGAGCCGCCCTGGGGCTTCTTCACCGACCAGGAGTACTGCGGGTACCATTCCTTGAGGCCGTGCCAGTAATCCACCTCGATGTAGTACGGGCTGCCGATCGCGCCGCTGTCGATCAGCTGTTTGGTGGTGACGAGCGACGGGTTCCAGTGCAGGCAGAAGGAGACGACGGATCTCACCCCGGCCTCGTTGACCGCTTTTTGCATGCCAAGGCAGGAAGGCCAGTCCAGCGCGACCGGCTTCTCGATGCACACATGCTTGCCGGCCTGGGCCGCCCGGATCGTCAGCTCCGGGTGCAGATCCGGCGGCGTGGTGACCGAAACGATGTCCACGCCCGGATGACGGAGCAGCGCTTCGTAATCGGTGGTGATGAAGGCGTCCGGCTCCCCGCCGTAGCTGGCGCACCGGCGCGCCGACTCCTCCTTGCGGCTTCCCACCGCCACCAGGCGCGTGCGCGGACACGCCTGATAGGCGCGCGCGTGTTCCCCGGCCACCCAGCCCGCGCCGAATATCGCGGCGCCGAGCACTCTTTCCTTATCGCCCATGGTCCTCCTCCTTCTGATTGCTTGTTGCCTCGTTGCGGCGCGGAATTCCTCCTTGACGGTTCAGACCTTCAGGCCGGCCAGTAAGGGATCTGTATCTCGGAGCGGAAGCCGGCCGGCATCCCGAACATCCGGGAGACGCTGAGGAAGACGTTGTCCGTGCCCGGCGTGGAGATAAGCGCGGCGAACAACAGCATGGCCTACACGGGCAGCAGCTCGGCCGCTGTCCAGGCGGGAAGAAGACGCCCAGAAAAGGGGACCCGGCGGTACAGCAGGCGCAGCGGCAGGTTAACAGCCAGGAGGAGAAAACAGAGCGTAACGATCGCGCCGAACGGCATCTGGACGCCGCCCGGGAAGTGGACGGTTGGCCCGGGTTTCCACCCCGCCGGGCGCCTCCGGACTCCAGCACCGGTCCAGCCGCCTGCCCCCGTGATAGGGGCCGCCGTGGTCGCGCCGCAGGGTGTCGCACAGGATGACGATGACGTTCATGGTCAGTGCATTTCGGTCTCGCAGGTGCCGATGCCGCCGCGGTAGAAGTGGAACCGGACGTGGGGGTGATCGGCCAGGAGCGACATGGGCACGCTCGCGTCGGGGATCCTCTTGGAGATCATCAGCGTCGTCAGCCGCAGGCCGAAGGGGTTGTCGTGGTGCCCCGGGTGCCAGATGGACACCCTCTCGGCCCGCCAGGTCTGCACCGGCCCCACCGTGACGGCGTGCGTGGGGACGAGCGGGATGTTGCCGCCGCCCGACGTGCGCGCGTTCTGGATCAGGGTCAGCGGGTGCAGCTCGACCACGCGCGTTCCCAGCTTCCGGTACTCTTCGGGCGGGGGCGGCTCCTGCTGATAGGCCCCCGCGCGCCGGGGCGGGTCGTTGAACGCCCAGTGCTTGACCTCGCCCTGCCCGCCCTGCATCACCAGGCAGCGCGCCCCGTCCCATGACCGCTCATAAACGCCGGTGTCGGCGGCGGGGAAGTGCAGGTTCTCCGCCGGCATCGCCAGGTCGGGCCGGATGCGATCGAAGCACAGCTCCTTGTCGGCCCGCGCGAACGAGAGGGGGTGGTCTTCGGGCACTTCCCGGCCGCTCAGGAACCACTCGTCCATGCCCCAGAAGTGCGCGTCCCGCAGCGAGATCCCCAGGTCGTTGACCAGGCGCGCCACGAGCGGGAGCTGCTCGGTCGGGCCGATCGGGCCGCAGATGCCGCACGGGTTGTCCCGCGTGCTCTGCTTCCAGGCGTTGACGTACTCGAGCGCCTCGGCCAGGTAGAACTCCTCCAGCGTGTCGTACATCTCGACCTCGAAGCCGGGGCGCGCCAGCTGGCCGATGTCCTGGGCGGTCAGCCTGGCGGCATCTTGCAGGAGCTCCGGGTCCAGTGTGGTGTAGTCCCACCAGTCGGGGGCGATGGTGCTCAGCGGTCTTGGCACGAGGACCTCCCTGTTAAACGCTTTTGGCCTGGAGCAGGTCGGCCAGCGGGTTGTCCTGCGGGTGCGGGTGGCCCCGGTGCTGGCAGAACGCCTCGGCGTAGGCGACGCCCATCTCCCGGCCGCGCCGGGCGCCCCACTCCTTCATCGATTCGATGTAGTTGTCCATGCCGTGGTGCTTGCGCAGCCAGGAGCGCTGGCTGTCGTGGCAGGCCAGCGCGGCGATCTTGTCCTCGATCCGGGCGGATATGTCGACCAGACAGCTCACGGGGGCAGGCCGGCCGAACAGGTCGTGGCCGCCGATCGCGTCGGTGTAGAAAAGATACATCTGCGCCGACGGGGCGCGCGCCGGGCTGTCGGCCTCGTAGTTGTTGACGACGGCGTTGAAGCAGGCGTCGCGCACCAGCCGGGAGGTGATCTCGTGGTCGAACATGTAGTCGCCGGGCGGGGTGGTGAAGACCAGGAACGGGTCGACGTCGCGCACCAGGCCGGTGACCCGGCGCCGGGACGGGTTGTCGAAGACGATCTCCAGGTCGGCGAACTCCAGACAGCGACAGCTCGCCGCGCCGATCGCCTGGGCGCCGCGCCGCGCCTCCTCGCGCCGGACGGCGGCGATCTCCGGGCGCGACAGGGTCGCCGAGCCTTTGTCGCCCGGCGTCATGGTGGCGACGTGGATCTCACAGCCCGCCTCCCGCAGCCGCAGCAGCGTGCCCGCGCACAGGATCTCCATGTCATCGGGGTGCGGCATGACCGCCAGAACCCGGTTGTTTCCCGCCCGCATAAGGCGTCCCTCCCCGTCATCCGCGCGTAACGGGCCTTGTAAACTCCCGCACCCGCACCCGCGTCGGCAGCACGACCGCAGCGGGTTCGGCGTCCTGCCTCCGCATCGTGCCCCGCATCTCGACCGCGGTCACGCCGATCTCGCGCAGCGGCACCTCTGCCGGGTCAGCCGCAAGTACCTGGGTGTGTCTTCGGGGTCGAGAACTGAAGAGGACATGGGCACAACTCCTCTACGACATAACATCTCTGTCGCTCTAACGTAGCACTTGATTATACCGCATCCCCCATCCGGCAGCTTTTGGAAGACGAGCAAGCCGCGCTTCAGCAAAACGCGCGTGTACAGGAAGGTGTTGAGGTACTGCGGGTTCATCTCGGCGACGCGCCCGCGCACCTGGGGCAGCGGCAGGAACCATGTCCCCTGATCTTTGCGCATCTCGCCGCTCGGAAGGCGGGTCGTGGTCGCCCCCTGTTGCTCGGCAGGGCTCTTCGTGAACAACGCCCCCGCCCCGTGAGCGCGGACGACGCCATCCGGCAGTTCGCCGGGGCTGCATCCGGGCATGAGCCGCGTCCGGGCGGGGCGCCGCCGCTAGCCGCACAGGGTGCGGTAGACGAAGCGTAACATCCGCTCCTGGAACCGGATGTTTCCTCGGCGTCCGGCACGCCATGCCCGGCGTCAAACCACTCGACATCGATGGGTTTACCCAGCGAGCGCATCTTCGCTTCGTACAACTCCATCTGGCGCGCGGTGGTGCGTGTGTCGTTGCGCCCCTGGATGATCAGCACGGGCGCTGAGACGTGCTCCGCGTACGTGATGGGCGAACTCGCAATATACTGGTCTGGCTTGTCCGCCGGTGTGCCGCAAAACCAGGCGGCAAAGGCTCCCTTCAGCGCATCCGATGCATCCGCATAATTGACGGTCCAGTCGGCGATTGCCATGAGCGCCAGACCGCCGGCCCATAATTCCGATCGTTTGCCGAGCCCCAGCAGCGTTAAAAAGCCGCCGTACGAGGCGCCCTGCAGGAAGACCGCGTCGGGCCTGGCGATCCCCCGTTCGACCAGCCACGTGCGGGCGGCGACCATGTCTTCCAGTTCCCAGTGGCCGACCTGCCCCCAGATCTGTTCTTTGAATGCCCGGCCCAACGTGGTAGAGCCTCGAGAGTTGATGGTTAAAAAGGCAAAGCCGTGATCCAGCCAGGCCTGGCTCCGCGGGTGAAAAGAGTTCGTCACGGCGGAATGCGGCCCGCCGTGGACCTCCAGGATCGTGGGGAAAGGGCCTTCACCCTCCGGAAGCCCGAGCCACCCCGGGACCTCCTGGCCGTCTGATGACGGGAACGTCACCGACTCCCAGGCATGTCCGGGCGGCACCTCGCCCCCCGCCAACACCGTGCGCATCGGTTCACCGGTCCGGGCATCCAGCGCAACGAGCTGCGGCGGATGCGTTGCGTCTTGCCACAGACCAAAAATCTCGCCTTCGGGCCCGAAATAGGACCCGCCATATCCGGGATGCTGCAGGCGTGTTAAGGTTGCGGTTGGCAGATGGTAGGTGTACAGCTGCCGAACGGCGCGGTGGATCTGGCACAGCAGGAGGCGCTCGCCATCGGACGACCAGTCCAGCGGGATCATCTCACCGTCCAGGGCGTCGAAGGCCAGATCCGTGCGCTCGTTGGTGCGCGGGTCCCAGAGGAGCGGCCGGAGGAAGCCGGTACGGGTAGTGGTCGCCAGGACGCGTTGATCACCGGGCAGCCGTGAAAAAACAACGGCCTCGACGCTCGTTTCCGGTCCGTCCCATGCCTCGCCGATGCGCTCGCCGCTGGCGGTGTCAAAGGCCAGCAAGCTATAGTGGCGCATCCCCCCGGCACGCTCGGTCGAGATCATTGCCGCGATCGCACCGCTGTGGGAAAGCGTCGCGCCCCAGGCCTCCTTCTGGCTTCGATAGATCAGCCGCGGCGCGCTGGGTTCACCGTCCGGCCCAAGACGCACACCGTAAAGCTGGAAGCCATCAGCGTTCACCGCGCAGAAGGCCAGCAGGCCGCCGGTATGACTGAAGCCCACGCCGCGCAGCGTATACGGGGGCATACCCGGCGTTACATCCTGGGTGTGCCCCCCTTCGAAGGGTACCCGCACAACGTGGCCGAGCTCATTGCCGTGCTGGTCGTCCAGAAAGTACACGTAGCGGCCATCGGGCGCGATCCATCCCTCCCGCGTCGCGCCGGCACGGTGGGTCAGCTGGCGTAGCGCGCCCGTGGGCACCTCCCAGGCATAGAGTTGGACCGCATCCGACTGCTGATCGCTGGCGACGAGGCCGCGGGCCGGGTCGGCTTTGGCAAGTTGCGTCGAGCCGATGATGGGGGCACGAAACCGCTGCTTCCATGGTGCGGCAGCGTCAAAACGTGGTGCGGGAAGCATCCTGTCCTCCTTGGATTCTAGGGAAGCCGTCCGTAGGGGACGTATCAGACTTTTTGGCCTGAAAGTGAAGAATAAACTGGCCTCTGAGCCAAGAGATATCTACGGTGCCTTGCGCATCGGCTTTTAATGTCTCTGTCCCGACTTGCGCGGAAGTCACCTGCCAGCCTTCCGGCACGCGGATGCGGAGCAACGTTCGCTGAGGCGCACGGGCCGGCGCTTCGATGCGGGCCTCGACTTCGCCCCGTTTCAGTCGCGACCGCACGTGCAGGGAGACTTCACCGAACGGGGTGGGCGCGCGTTCGACTTTGATGGCTTGGCCGTCGCTGAGCCAGCGCCGCGGCGTGGCGAAGAGAAGCCGCAGCGTCTCCGGCACGCCGTCATCGTCCATGTCGCCGTCCTGCACCAGCAGAGAACGCAGCATCTGCAGGAAGAACCCGTTGCCGGCGCTGTTGGGCGGGCAATAGAATTGCCGGCCGAAATGATCCAGGGGCGTGAGGGACTGGCCTTCGCCGCAGGTGAAGGTGTCCGGGGTCAAGCCTTGCGCGAGCATGCCGTAAAAGCTCACCAGCGCCCGCTCCGGCTCATCGTTGCGCAGCACGGCTTGAACATAGCGCAGGCCGTAGAGCGGATTGAGGTTCTGGGAGCCGGCCCAAAACGCCGGTAAGCAGCGGGTGCGGATCAAACCCATGCACAGGCCGCCGCGTTGTTGCAGATACTCCATCAACCACTTCTCCCGCTCTGCGCCGATGCCGAACACGCCGGAGCCGAGGACGTAATTCGCCATCAGGTTCCAGTAGCTGCCGGGCTTGGTTTCGGTGATCCGCTCGTAGGGCTGCTCTTCCCCGAACAAAGCAAGGGGGATGAAGGGCCGCTCCGTATCTTTGTGTTCGCTTTTCTCCACGGCCGCGAGAATATCTTTTCGGAAGTCCTCGGCCACTTCGGCGATGCGCCGGGCTTCGCCCTCCTCGCCCAGTTCGGCCAGCACGCGGGAGATGTCGCGGAGCGCGCGCCAGCCGTTCGCGTTGGAGTTCAAGGAGAAGACGGGCGTCGCGATGTCGCCGCAGTATTGCTCGCGCGGATATAAACCATTGTCGCTCGAACGACCGTCCACGAGCAGCCTCACTTCTTTTTGCCATCGCGGACGCATCGCTCGCACGAACTCGGCGTCGCGCGTTTGCCAGTAGTAGTGGCAAAGGCTCGCCAGGTTGTGGCCCGCCTGATGATACTCCAGTCCGTTTCGTGTGAAGTCGAGGAGCGGCACGATCAGGCGGCGCATGTCCTCGTCGTAGCCCCAGAGCAGCAGCGCCCGCGCGGCGTCGCTGCCTTCGCCTTCATACAGCTTGTCGTATTGGTTGCCGGCGCTGTAATGCATGCGGTCGCCGTTGATGAGGGCGAAGTTGGCGATCACCAGAGAGCGCCAGGCATTATTCACATACGCTTCCGGCACTTCGACGTTCATGCCGCGCCCGAGCAGGTTCTTCCATGTTTCCGCACAGTGCCGGCGCTGCCGGTCGTAACCGACCGTGTCGGATAAGGGCGAAGGGTGGGGAGCTTCCATGGGATCGGTGGCGACGGCGACCGTGGCAGTTTGACCGGGCTCAAACTCAGCTTCGAGAAGGCCTCGCTCGGCGTTCCAGTGCCAGTTGCTGTCGTACCAGACCAGGATTCGGCCCTGCGCATCGCGAATACTGCCTTGGCCGGCTTCAAGTGATCGTTCCGTGTCGAGCCGGACGACCATGCGGCCCTTCTCCCCGTCCCGGAAGGTAAAGCGGCTCAGGGATACGGCGTGCTCACTCCACGGCGATTCCACGCTGGCGAACGTTTCCTGCAGGTACGTGCCCATGCCGTGCTGATAGCTCAGCGCGACGATGGGCAAATAACCTTCGGCATAACGCGGCCCGTCCAGGCGATGCGGATACTCGCCGAAGCGAAGCTCGTCGTCGCCGACGCGGAACGTGACCGGCACGCCCATCTCACGCCAGCTGCGAGTGTTCGCCCGCGCGTTGATGGCGCTGCCGTTGGAGATGAGGCGCGCCTTCTTCGTGGCGACCGGGGCGCTCAGGACGATGGGATAATGGCGAAAGTCCGCGTTCACGTAGCGCAGCGGCGGCAAGAGATGCGCAAAGAATGCGTAACTGGCGCCGTCGGGTTGGCGCATCGCGGCATCGCCCCACACATCGGTCTTGGCCGCGAGCGCTTCATCGAGCGTCGGCACGGCAGGCGCCGGTTGAGAATGTCCCATCAGCGTTCCCCTTTTGCAGCATGGTACTATAAAAACACGAGTTTCGACAATGATAAACGATCCAGATTCTCTCTCGGCCGGCACCGGCAGGCGCTGCGCCAATCCGCCGGCAGGTATCGCCCACGGCGGCTGGGGCGCGCAGAAACACGAGCAGGCCGAAGGCATCGACCTCGACCTCTGGGTCACCGCGCTGGCTCTGTCGGGCAAAGACACGTTTGCCCTCATCCTGGACGTGGACGTCCAGATCCTGACGGGAGAAGTCGCGACGCGTCTGCGCTCGGCGGTCAGCGCGGCGACCGGTGTGCCCGTGGCGAACATCCGCGCTTCCGCCACCCACACGCATTCCGGGCCGGTCCCCTACAAAAGCTGGATCGAAAAGGGCTTCGACCTTGTAGGGCCGTGGTTCGAGCGGCTGAACCAACTCTCCGCGGAAGCGGCGAGCGAGGCCATCGCCGATCTGCAGCCGGTCGAAGTGCGCGCCGGGCGCGGGGAATGTGCGATCAACGTCAACCGCCGGGCGCACACCGCCGAGGGAAGACCGATCCTGGGCAAGAATCGGGACGGTTTCAGCGACCATGAAGTGCTGGTGGTCAAGCTGGATGCCATCGAGGGAAACACCGTAGCGACGCTGGTCAATTACGCCTGCCATCCCACCATCATGGGCCTGGCGAACCGGCTCATCACCCCCGATTACCCAGGAGTCGTAAAGCGCGTGGTCGAGGAAGCCGTGGGGGGAAGGTGCCTGTTCCTGCAGGGCGCGGCCGGCGACCAGGGGCCGGTGAAAGGCTTTCAAGCCGACGCCCAGTAAATCGCGGCCTCGGCGCGATCCTGGGACAGGGAAGCCGCCAAGATCGCTCTGGGACTGAACTACCTTCCGACGCGCGAGACACTGTGCGAAGTCATCGAGTCGGCGCGCCGCTCGATGTAGGCGACGATGCGTTTCCGGCGCTATCCAGCCTTCCGCTCCAGGTTGTGGATCGCGAAATCTCGGTGCTCCTGCGCGGCGATCTTCCGGACGTGGAGACCGCTGCGGAAACTCTGCGGTTCTGGAAGGAGAAACTCGAAGCGGCGCGAGAAAATCGGGGGAGGAAGCCGCCGGCGAGGCGACGTTCCATGGCGAGACGCGCCGATCTGCTGCTGCGTCTGGCGCAAGATTTTCAGGGCCGCACCGATGAGGGGGTGAACACCCAGTTTATCTGCTTCGGAGACGTGGCGCTGGTCTCCTGCAATGTGGGCCTTTTTTGCCGAGATCGGCGCAGCGATCAAAAGCCAGTCGCCGTTCCCGGTCACGTTGTTTTCCGGGTTACTCGAATGGCCGCATGGCCTACCTGCCCACGGCCGAAGAGTGGGCTAACGGCGGCTACGAAGTCGAGAATCCCCTTCGGTCAGGGCGCCGCGCACGCCTTGCAGCGCCAGGTGATCGAAACCCTGCGCGCCCTGCGTCCACACCGGTAAATCCTTTGAAAATCACCCGCATCGAAACCATCCCTGTCCGGGTTCCGATCAAGCCGGGAGCCTGGCGATCCATAGCGCGCGCGGCGGCTCGCACACGGTATCGCCTTTTCTTCTGCTCGTCAAGATCCACACCGATGCGGGCATCGTCGGCCTGGGCGAGGTTTCCGCCACACCGCGCTGGAGCGGCGAAGATCAGGTCACCGCCGCGCACCTCATCAACACCTATCTCGCTCCGCTGTTACAGGCGAAGACCCGACGCACATCGAGCGACTCACCGCCACGCTGCGCTCCGCCGTCGCGGGCAACCCGTTTACCAAATCCGCCCTCGAGATGGCGCTCTGGGACATCCTGGGCAGGTCGGCGGGGCTGCCGATCTACCGCCTGCTCGGCGGGCCGGTGCGCGATTTCGTGCCGACCAAATGGTCCGTCTCGGGGCTCGAACGGACCGGGCGGCAGAGATCGCCGCCTGGGCTGTCAGCCAGGGTTTCCGTACCATCAAGGTGAAAGTCGGCAGCGCGCCGGAGCAGGACGTAGCGCGCGTGCGTGCGGCGCGCGCGGCGATCGGGCCGGACGTGCGGCTGGGCGTGGATGCCAATGGGCGGCTGGTCGCCGCGTGTGGCCTGTCCCGACCATCCGTCGGTTGCGCGACTGTGGGATCTACTTTGTGGAGCAGCCGGTCGCGCCTCTCGATATGGCGTGGCTTGCCGATGTGCGCCGCCAGGTTGCGGCGCCGGTGATCGCCGATGAAAGTCTTCACACCCTTCAGGACGCGCTGGCGCTCGCGCGAGCGGGCGCGGCGGACGTGCTCTCGGTGTATGTGGGCAAAGGCGGCGGGATCGGTCCGGCGCGCAAGGTCGCCGCGGTGGCGGAAGCCGCCGGCTTGACGTGCACGGTCGGCAGCAACCTCGAACTGGGGGTCGCCAGCGCGGCCATGATCCATCTGGCGATGGCGACCCCCGGCATCGGCGCCGAGGAGTTCCCCTGCGACATCATCGGCCCGCTCTTTTACACCGACGACCTGCTGGCCGAGCCGCTTGCCCTGACGCCCGGCCAGGCGCGGCCTCCGGAGCGACCAGGGTTGGGAGTCGAACTGGACGACGACAAAGTGGAACACTACCGAGTCCGGTAACGGTTTCCGTCTGTCTATGCATCCTGTTCCACCCGCTCGATGCGCAGGAGCTGCGGCCCTTCCCAACGGGCGCGGCGGCAGGCCTGGGCGAAATCCACCCAGTCGTACTTCCAGTCGCCGGGAATGCGCGCAAACAGGCTGGCATAGGTCGGCGCTCCCTCGGGACCCCGTAACACAACGCCACGACCGTAAACGATGCAGATCTCCGCCACCGCCTTGCGGCCGCTGGTCACGTTGTCCGTGTCGTCGTAAAAGTAAAGAAGTTCCCCGGGCAGCGGGAGCTGCGCCCGGTTCTCGCACGGCACCGGCTGCGGGTCATCGAGCAGCGCAAACACCTCGGCGCCGGAATACATGCCGTGCACGACCTCGTGTTCGAGCGGCAGCAGATCCCAAACCTGCCGGCAAACCGTGGGCGCCTCGTCGTCGAGCAGCTCGGCAAGCGCCGACTCGCCCGTGGCGACAAAGGTTAAGCGGATGTGGCGGCGCTGTCGTGTCACGACGTCAATCCCGGACGCGCCGGGCAAGCCGGCGGGCGGCTTCCATCACGCGATCCTGAACGGTCTCGGTAAAGGGAGCCGGCAGTGGGCTCCAGAGAATCGCTCTTCCCCCTTCATAGCCGCCTTCGCGCTGCACGCGGCGTGTCGGCAGGTAGCCGAACATGTCGTTCGCGTATCCGGCAACCCAGACCAGAGGTCCGGCGAGCTCGGCCTTGAGGTTATTCGAATAGTTCACCACCGGCTCTCCGCCGAGGGCAATCAGCAGAAGCTCCTCACCGAAACGAACGACGTGCACCGGACACGGATAGGCCGCATCAAGCGCGCCTTTCTCCGCCAGGGTGCGCAGCAGGTATTGCGCCTTGACCCGGCGCGGCATGTCGCTGGAATGCAGGTCCGCTTCCAGCACGGCTCGCTCAGGCAGCGGCTGGAATTCCAGAGCGACCTCCTCGAAGGCGATCCGGAGAGGGCCGTGAACTTCGCGCCCACTGCCGGCAAGAGCCCGCTCGACCGACTCGGCCAGTGCCCCCCCATGCTGCCTGGCTTGTTCCAGCGCGCCGCACGGCTCCGGGTCCTGATCCGCGCCGGCGCCCGCCAGGAAAAGCGCGGTCGCTCCCGGATAGGCGGCTTCGAGAAGCCGCTGAGCAAAGCCGGCATAATCCCCACAGAACTGAAGAAAAGAAGGGGGCAGCGTCACGTTATGGCACGCGTAACCGAACAGAATCGCCCGGCGCCTTCCGTCCACGTCCGTGACATCCAGAATCGGCACGTCGTGGTCAACCGGCCCGTCCTCGGAGCGCCTGTTGCGCGCGAAGTGGACTGTTGCACGCGTCGCGGCCAGCCGCGCCGGCTTGAGTTCGGTCACCGCTTCGCCCACCAAGGCGATCAACTTGCCCTGCAACCGGGTAACATAGGGCTCGATCTTGCTCACATAATCCGGCGGAATGCCGAAGAACGGCGCTTTGCCCGGCCGGATTTCCGGGCCGCAGTGGGTGTGCGACGCGCTGAAGAGCAATCTTTCGCGGGACAGCCGGTAATCATTCGCCGCTTGCTTGGCAACGGCCGCCGCGATCTCTGGCGAAACGGCGATCAAGTCCGCGGTGACAATGACGAGCCTGTCGCCGTCGACCGACTCGAGCGCCAGCGCCTTGGCCTGAAGGTCGCAAGCGGTTCCCGTGGACGGCCGTGTCCGCGCCGCGTAGCCGGCCATCCACATGGCCCGGGACGGGGTGATCACCGCCGTTGCGGTCCCTGCCTTCCATTCCGGTGCGATGGTCGCCATCACATCGCCGTCCAGCCGCCATCGACCGCCAGTACGGCCCCGGTGACGTAAGACGCCTCGTCGGAAGCAAGGAACAGCGCGGCATAGGCGACTTCGCGCGGCTGGCCCACACGACCCAGAAACGTATTACCAATCTGGCGCTCGTAAAGCTCTTCGCCGGGTTTAGGAGAAATACGCGTTTGAACCGCCCCCGGACAGATCGCATTGACGCGGATACCCAGCGGGCCGTAGTCATAGGCCACGCTCCGGGTAAGTCCCAGCAGTCCGGTTTTGACCGTGGTGTAGGCGACGGATGTGCGAGCCCCGACCATCCCCTGAACGGAAGCGATATTGATGATGGAGCCTTTTTCCTGGCGGATCATCCAGGGCAGCACTTCACGGGTGAAATGGCGGGTGCCCATCAGACAGACGTTAATACACGAGTCCCACTCCTGTTGGTCGGCTCCCAGCACATCGCGGAACGGGCCCAGCCAGGCGGCGTTGTTGCACAAAACGTCGATGCGTCCGTTCTTCTGCGACGCCGATTTCACGGCTCGAGCTACCTCTTCTTCCGAGCGAACATCGGCGCGACAAAAGAAAGCTTCCCCGCCTCGCTCGCGTATCGTGGAAGCCGTCGCCTCTCCCGCGCGCTCATCGAGATCCACGACACAAACCGTAGCTCCCTCCGCAGCGAAGATCTCCGCGATGGCCCGTCCAATGCCGTGAGCCCCGCCGGTGACGATAGCGACGTTATCTTTCAGCCTGTCCATTCCTCCGCCTCATTTGCCCCGTTGATTCGCGAGC
>JAUJNC010000415.1 GCA_030446525.1 Armatimonadaceae bacterium | reverse complement strand
GGTGATGGCAACCTTCTTGGGGTCGGCGATGCCCCCTTTCACAGCCCAGTCCACCGCGTCGAGCAGGTCGTCGTGCATCTTGCCGCCCCACTCCTTGTTGGCGGCGTTAATGAACTTCTTGCCGAAGCCGGTCGAGCCGCGGAAGTTGACGCTGAGCACGGCGTAGCCGCGGTCTGCCAGCCACTGGTGGACCGGGTCGTAGCCCCACGTGTCGCGGCTCCACGGGCCGCCGTGGATCCACAGCACGAGCGGCAGGGGCTTGTCGGGCCGCGCGTCGCCGTCCTTGTCGCTGCCGGCGGGCAGGGTGAGGTAGCTGACCAGATCGAGTCCGTCGCGCGCCTTGATCATGACCGGGTGCATCCGGGCCAGCTTCGCCTCTTCGAGCGCCTTCCTGCTGGTGAACAGCAAAGCGGCTTTCTTCGCCGGCCGGTCGTAGCGGTAGTAGCGCACGGGGCCGTCGTCTTCGTTGTAGGCGACGACCCAGGTTTTGTCATCGAGCGTGCGGGAGACCACGGAAAAATCGCCGTCCGCGACCGCCCGCAGAGCGGCGAAGTCGTCTTTGACCGACGGGTCGAGGACCTGCCACTCGGTGCGCTTGTAGTTGGTGGCGACGGCCTGGACGTTCTTTTCGGTCGGGTGGATGAGCGCGCCGCTGATGTCGGCCTGCCTGCCCTCGGCGAGGACCTGCGCCTTACCCGCGCCCTGGACCGGCATCTTCGTCAGGGCGGTCTTGTCCCGGCCGCGGCTGTCGAGCAGGTAAACGGAATCGCCGCCCTTGTCGAAGCCGACCGGGCCGGTGGTCAGGACGTCCTCGGTGGGGATGGTCAGGAACGGCTCCGGTTTGCCGCCCTGGATGCGAACGATGCGCCCGGTGAAGTCGGGGGCGATGGACACGCCCAAACGCACCCTCAGGTCATCGTCGGTTACCACCGCGGCGTAGCCGGGGTTCTCCAGGACGCGCGTGCGCTGTCCCGTGTCCAGGTTGACCTTGTAAATGTCGTGCAGCTGCTTGTTGCGGTCGTTCAGCCCGATCAAGATCGCGCCCGGATGCTTCGGGCTGACCTCCTGCACCCGGGCCTGCACCCCCTCGATCGGCGTCAAGTCCTTTACCTCGCCGGATCGGGGGTCCAGGCGGTAAAGGTGCACGTTCTCGTCGCCGTTCTTGTCCTGCAGGTACAGGAGGTGCTTGTTGTTGTAGGCCCAGAAGTAGTTCTGGATGCCGCGATTCCTGTCATTGGTAACCGGCTTGGCGGCCCGCAGGTCGCCCGCGGGCGCGACCCAGAGATTTATCACGCCCTCGACGTCAGCCAGGTAACTGATCTTCGTGCCGTCGGGGCTGATCTTCGGGCTCGCCTTGTCGGGATTGCCGAAAAGGACTCGACGCGGTATGAGGCCGGGCGATTGTGCCGCCGCCGGCGTGCCGGCGGCGAGGAACAGGCCGGCCACCCCCAAGGCGGCGGCTGCCGCGCGCGGGTTGATTTCCGAAGCTCGAACGATCATTCGTAGTTCTCAATCCTTTCTGCTCAAGGTCAGCTGGCTCGTTTTGTCCATCCATGCGCGCAAGGTGTCGGTGATGACCGGGTTGAACTCGGGCGGGGGCTGCGGCTGCGGGGACCGGGCGCGCCGGAAGCTCTCCTCCTGCGAGGCCGCCCGCTTCAGGGAGTGGTCGATGCCGTCCAGGGCGAGGTACCCTCCCTTGCCCGGGTGGGCCTGATTGACGATGCGGGCGATTCGCGCGTGGTCCGCCCCGGACGAGACGAAGTCGCCCTTGCCCCAGATCGCCAGGACGTGCGCGCCGACCTTGCCCCACAGGGCGCCCGGATCGACCTCGCTCAGCTGCTGGAAGAAGCGGTAGTGCCGGCCCGCCGCCATGTACTTGCCTTCCCGGACGTTTTCGGCGACGAACGCGCCCAGCTCCGGACGCTTTTCGGCGATCTGCGCGGGCGCCTGCTTTTCGACAAAAAGGTGGTGGTGGAAGGCCGCGTACCGCCGGAGGTCCCGGTCCGTCTCGGCGGGGTTGTTTCCCGCCAGCTCCTGCTGGCGCCGGGCGTTCTCCAGCAGGTACTCGTACCAGGTCGTGGCGGCCGTGCCGTAGACCGCGATGCCCCGGACCGGCGTCTCGCTCGCCAGGATCGGCCCCATGATGCCGCCCATGCTGTGGCCGAAAAGGAAGAGGTTGTTGCCATCGACGAAATCGTACTTCTTCAGCGACTCCAGCGCCTGCCGGTAGCCGTCGAGCACGGTCTCGAAGTCGTTGTCCCGGCAGGGGCCGCCCTCGCTGTCGCCGCAGCCCGGCTTGTCGACGCGCAGCGTGACGTAGCCGCTGCGCGTGAGCTCGTACAGGATGCGCGTGTAGTCGCCCGGCGGCGCGCCGGGCGGGTTCTCGACGGAAAAGCAGCCCAGTCCCTGGATCAGAAACACGGCCGGGCGCTTGGCGCCCCCCCGGGGCCGGGTGACGGTGGTCCGCAGCCGCGCCCCCTTGCTCGTGACCGCGGCGTTGAGCACGTCGTAGGCGCCGCCGCCCGGCTCGCGCGGCCGGAGCGCCCGCGGG
>JAUJNC010000414.1 GCA_030446525.1 Armatimonadaceae bacterium | reverse complement strand
CTACCGCCCCTGCCAAGAGGCACAACGACATTCTACCAAACCTGCGAAGGAGACGAAAACAATGAATCAGCTTTTCCCCTTGGGCCGAACCCTCATCACACCCGGCGCCATCGACGCCTTGGCCGAAGTCTACGGCGACAAGGCCGCGCCCGCCACGAGCGCCCTGCTGTGGCGGCACGCGAGCGGCGACTGGGGGCAGGTGCGCCCCGAGGACCGCAAGGCCAACGCCGACGCTCTGAAGCAGGGCCTGCGCCTGCTGTCTTCCTACTCTCTGCTCCCTCATCCGGAAGAGACGAGCGGCCCGACGCTGTGGATCATCACCGAGGCAGACCGCAGTGCAACGACGATCCTGCTCCCCGACGAGTATTAGGCCGAACCGGGGGCCGCAAGGCCCCCACTATCCCGCAAGCCAAAGGACACCGACCAATGAACACACCGAAGCAGACACCTAGAGCCATCCTCTACACCCGCGTCAGCACTGACGAACAGGCCGAACACGGCACCAGCCTCGCGGTTCAGCTTTCCGCCTGCCTCAAGAAAGCCGAGCAGCTGGGGGCGCAAGTCGGGCATCACTACGAGGATGCCGGCGTTTCGGGAGCGCGCTTCGACAGCCGCCCCGGCATCCAGGCAGTGATCAAGGACATCGAAGACGGAAAAGCCAACCTGCTGATCGTGTACAGCATGTCGCGTCTGTCGCGCGACCGGGAGCACCAGAGCATCATCAAGAAGCGGATCGAGCAGGCGAAGGCGCGCATGGTCTTCTGCGACATGGCCGTCGAGGACACGCCCGAGGGCAACCTGCTCCTCAACATCACGGGCGACTTCGCCGAGTACGAGCGGCTGCTCTTCCGCAAGCGAACGATGACGGGCCGGCGCCGCCGCGCCGAGGAGGGCTTACAGCCGTGCCGGTCCGACTACATGCACCCCTACGGCTATCGAATACCGACCAAGAAAGACGTGCTGCACGGCCTCAGCACCCTGGAGCAAGTCGGTAAGTACCAGATCGTGGAAGAGCAGGCCGTCTGGGTCCGCGGCATCTTCCGCCGGTACGCGGGCGGCGACAGCCTGCGGAACGTGTGCCGCTGGCTTGTCGAAAACGGCGTCGCCACCCCGCGCAACGGGCAGTTCTGGCGGCCCTCCACCCTCAAGCGAATCATCGAGAACCCGGTCTACAAAGGAACGGCCGCATTCGGTAGGCGGCGCAACGAGCACGACGAGACGCTGCTACAACAAGGATTCCGCCAGCCGTTCCGGGTGCGGGAAACCCCGCAGGAGGACTGGGTATGCCTTAGCGCACCCGCCATCGTTGACGAGGAGACGTGGCGGCGTAGTAACGAATGGCTCGCCACGGGCCGGGCGCTGCACGGCGGCAGGCCCGACCGTAAGCACCTCCTGAGCGGCTTGCTGCTCTGCCCCTGTTGCGGGCGCAGCATGTGCGGCTATCGGCGCGAACGGCCGCGCAAGGATGTGGACAACGGTTTGCTGCGCGAACACTACTACCATTGCCGGGACAGCCGCCCGTCGCGCAACGCGGCGGGCCGGGTCTGCAACCCGCAGCACTACCCCGCCCGGCTCGCCGAAGGGGCGGTGCTGAACGCGATCCGCGAGATGGCGTGCCGCCCCGAGCTGACCGAGGCCGCCCTGCTGACCTACCGGCAGGAGCGGCATCAAGCCGAGGCGGAGGCGGAGCTGAAACAGGTGCGCAAGGCGCTCGCCGATCTGGATACGCGGGAGCGGGCGGCCATCGAGGCGCAGATACGGGGAATACAGTTCGGCGCCAGCCCCGCCCTGTACGACGCCGTGTTCGCCGACCTCGCCGACAGACGCGCCGCGTTGACGGCTCGCCTGTCGCAGCTTGAGGCCGCCTGCCGCGCGATGGGGCCTGGGCCGGACGAGGCGAAGGAGTACGCCCGCCTGCTGTCAACGGCGCTCGCCGATGTGGAAGAGGCGCTGTCCGCGCCCGAGCTGACCACGGCAGAGCGGCACGGCCTGATCGCGCGCGTGGTCTCCTCGGTGGCGCCCGAGAGCGACGGCTACCGGGTCCGCCTGCGCCCGGTGCAGCGCGACGAACTAACTGTTGCCAACGTCAGTACGTTGTGCCCGCCGGCGGCGGCGACCTCCAGCGCGCGCTTGACGTGGGCCTGGCCTTTGACGTCGCTGAAGTCCGTGTCGGCGGCGCCGCGGGCCGTCAGCACGGCGCCCGGGTCCTCGGTCACAGGCGCGGCGGACGTGGGGTCGTTCAGGAGCTGGACCACGTCCAGCAGGGTGCGGACCGGGTATACTTCGACGTCGCCGACGATGGCCGCCTCGCGGGTGTTGGCGGCGGGCACGATCAGGCGGCGCTTGCCGCCCGCCCGCGCCCAGATCGCCATCGGCAGCACGCCCGACACGGGGCGCACCGCCCCGTCCAGCGACAGCTCGCCGATGATGACCGTGCCCGCCAGATGCTCCGGGGCCACCTGCCCGGTGGCGACGAGCAGGCCCACGGCGATCGGCAGGTCGATCGCCCCGTACCTCTACGCGGCGGCGGTGAACGGCGATGGGCTGGCGGACGTCA
>JAUJNC010000413.1 GCA_030446525.1 Armatimonadaceae bacterium | reverse complement strand
GGGCGGGGATGGCGGCGAGCACCGCGTTGGCCGGCGGGAGGTTGGGGTTGCCGGTGTCGGTCAGCCACCGGGTGATCCCCCGCTCCCAGGCGGCCAAGTTGGGGATCGGCCGCTCGCCGCCGCCCGCCGACTCCCGGGCCGGTGCCGGGCCGAAGGCAACAGCGTCCACGGGGCCGCGACACCGCACGCGGATAGGACGTGGGTCACTCGTAATCGCATGGGCGGATCATACACGTGTCGCCCGCGGCCAAGCGGCACGCCCGCGGCACGCGACCGGCCGATGCCCCCCTGCCGTACGGCTGTCATATGCGCCGCAGGGCCACCGCCCCGGGCTCCAGGCACCGGTCGGGCCAGGAGTTCTTTGGAAAATTCCACGAAACCCTCGCCATTCCACGTATATTCGGCTAAGAATGAGTACGATTGAGTAGGCCCGTTTTGAACGGCCGGAGAGCCGAAGAGCCTACGAAATAGCCTCTTGCAGGGACTTTGCGTCCGGGATGCGGGTAGCTTTCCAAGCTTGATGTTGTGGGTTCGACTCCCATCACCCGCTCATTAGCCCCCTCTATGCCGGACGGGGTTTTTTGTTGCCAGTCCCTGTCATACACAGGGGGTTGCGCGCCCTGCTCGTCGTCGGCAGTCGTGCCGATGCGTGCCGAAGCCCCCCTATCTGAGCCGATCCGCTAGTGCCGCTTTCGCGCCACCCGGCATCGGCCGCGTGTCCCGGCGGTTCGCCGAGGGAGCCGTGGGTCCCGGTGGCCTTGGCCGCTTGCGAGTCGGGCGAGCCGCTGAGGTCGAGCGCCAGCCTCTCCACCGCCCCGGACAAGTCGAAGGCCCGCGGGTCGGTGTAGACGTTCATCGTAAGCCGCAGGTCGGTGTGCCGCATCAGCGACATCGCCTCCCGCGGCGACACGCCGGCCTTGCTCAGCAGCGTGCCGAAGGAGTGCCGCAGGCAGCGGATATCCGCACGGCGCCCGGCGTCGTCTTGCCAGGCGATCCCTGCCGCCGCCAGGTACTTCCGGTGTGTCGGGACGCGCGGGACGCCCTGCACCACCGCCTCCGCGTCATCCGCATCGCCGCGGACGGCCCGCAATCTCTCCACCAGGTCAGCCCTCAACGGGATCACGTCGGCCCGTTTCCCTTTAGTGGTGGCCGCTCGCAACTGAATAAACGGGTAAGGCGCGCGTCCAGCCGAACGTCGCCCCAACGGAGCGCGAGCAGCTCCCCCCGCCTCAGCCCGGTTCCCATGAGCAACTGGTAGCCGAGGAGGTAGTGCTCGGGCACGGCGTCCCGCAGCCGCCGCAGCTCGTCTGCCGTCAAGGCGCGCCGCTGCCGCCGCACGTCGCTGGTCTCATTCACCTTCTGCAGGTCGCCAAGCGGGTTACTCGCCAAGCGGTGCCGTTTGACGCACCACCGGCAGAACGTGATCAGCGTCGCCAAATAGTGATTCTTGCTCCTGGGGGACATCGGGCGGACCGTGCGCGTGCCCTGGTCCTTCCGGTTGTGATCGGCGTTCGCAACCGCGGACTCCCGCCACTTGCAGAACGCATCGGCGCCGATGTCACCCAAGAAATGCCACCCGCATTCCGCAATCAGACGTCCCAGGCGTGCCTCACACGGCGCCACGTACATGTCGTCACGGCCGAGTTGGCGCAGCTCAGCGACCCAGTCCGCCACGTGCTCGCCCAAATGGCGCTTGCGGTGGGCCTTGTACGGGTCCTCCAGCCCCGCCTCGCCCCGGGCCTTCGCCCGCTCGAGCTTGGCGGCCAACTGCTCGGAGGCACCCTTGTCGGTGAACCCCTTCACCCGTTTCAGCCGCCCGTCGACCACGTGCCCCCGGAAGGAGCATCCTGCTGCTCTGCAACGTCGCCGCTGAGAGGATCAGGCACTCCTCGACCTGCGGCTTGCGGCCCCACCGCCAACCGCTCCCGGACCCGCCCATCTTGATTCCTCCCACCCGAATTGCCGAAATCACCGGACTTCCGCGCCGACGCTCCCCCCGTGATCCGCTCCTGATCTCCACGCGGGCTCAGGGTACACCCCCCTTTTGCTTCGACCCTTGCGCCCCCGTCAGGGCCGCAAGGGTCTTTTAGGGGGGCGGGCTATCCTCGAAACCCAAGTCGATCCCGTAGCTTTGCTGGATCCGGCGCAGGTCTTCGGCCGTGACGGTGCCGTAGCGCCGGTGTCCGTTGCTCTTCCTGGCGGCGAGCCCGTAGCGCCTGAGCGCGTTAGACACGCCGCGGGCCGTCAACCTCTTGAAGGCTTCGGCGTCGAGCTCCCTCGCCTTTGCCACCAGCTCGCCGGGGGTTGGGTCGCGGCCCTCCCGAACGGCGTTTGCGAGGAGCTCGAGGAGCATCTCGTCCCAATCGGGCGTCTGATCCTCCTGCGCGTTGCCGATCACGTTCAGCGCATGCCGCTGCACGCGCCCTAGTAGGCCCGTGACACCGTGCTGCTCGACCCACCCCGCCAAGGCCATAAGCGGTTGCCACAGCTCGTAGTTCCTGCCGCTCATCTCGGGGCAGACGTCTGCGCGCCGTGCAACGTCCAGGAGTGCGCCGCCGTACTCCAGG
>JAUJNC010000031.1 GCA_030446525.1 Armatimonadaceae bacterium | reverse complement strand
TTCTATGTGCTGTCCGCTGCGGTGCTCGTCATTGCCGGGATCGGGCTGCTCCTTTCCGTGTTCGTCTCCGCCCACGCGCTGTTCAACGCCCCCGCTCCCCCGCTGCCGGCGACGGCCGGCGGGGCGGCGGGGTCTGCCGCCCCCTCGGCGGCCGCGGAGATCGGCAGGTCGTTCAGCCAGCTGGGCCGCCAGATCATCCTGCTCCTGCTGATGTGCATCGCCGGGTCGGTGGTCGCCTCCAAAGGCATCCAGCTTTACTTCGCGGCGCGCCCGGCGAACGTCACGCCGCCGGCGAACGAACCGGCGCCGAAGCCCGTTCCCGGCCCCACGAAAACCGACCGCCCCTGACACGCCCCCGAAACGGACGCCGAGCGGCAGGAGATCTCCTGCCGCTCTTTTTTTTGCCGAAACTTCCCCGGCGAAGCGCCGCACACGATTTCGTTCACGCATTGCACACGCCGGCCGTGTACCATGGGGCCATCCGACACCGCGCACCAGGGGTGCGGATAGACAGGAGAAAACCCATGAGCCAGCTTCCGATGAAACGGTTGATCGTCCCCGGCGGCGGGGGCCGCACGTTCCACCTCGGCGACGGAATTTCCGCCGTCTGCAAGGCGAGCGCGGGGGACACGGGCGGGGCCTTCTCGCTTTTCGAGCTCACGATGGCCCCCGGCGCCGCCGTGCCGCCCCATGTCCACTGGAGCGAGGACGAGGCGTACTTCGTCCTCGGCGGCCGCTTCGCCACCCTGCTCGGCGACCAGACCGTCGAGGCCACACCCGGCACGTGCCTCTACGGCCCGCGCAACGTCCCCCATGGCCTGACCAGCGTGGGCGAGGAACCGGGCCGGCTGCTCGTCCTCACCACGCCCGGCGGCTTCGAGCGCTTCTTCGCCGACCTGGAGCGGATCGGCGGCATCCCGGCCGTCGCCGACGCGGCCGCCGTCGAGAAGCTGATGATCCTGTTCGACTGCTACGGCATGGAGCCGGTCGCGCCGGGAAGCGCCCCGTGCGGGAGCGCCGCGCCGCCCGCGCCGGGCCGCCCGATCGATCTGGGCGACCACCGCAGCCGCTGCCTGATCAGCGCCGATGCCACGGGCGACGCGTTCTCGCTCCTCGACGTCGAGGTGGACCCGGACGGCGGGCCCCCGCCGCACCTGCACGCGCGCGAGGACGAGACCTTCTACATCCTGTCGGGCCGGTTCGCCGGCATGATCGGCGACCAAGCCTTCGAGGCCGGGCCCGGCGACTGCGTGTTCGCGCCTCGCGACATCCCGCACGTCTGGCGGAACGTCGGCGACGGGCCCGGCAGACTCCTCGTGCTCGTCACGCCGGGCGGCTTCGACCGGCTCGTGCTGGAACTGGAGCGGATCGGCCCGCCCTCGACCCCGGCAGCGATCCAGGAGATGATGGTTCTCTCCGAGCGGTACGGCATCGAGCTGGCCGCGCCGGTCAAGTAAGGCCACGGGCCGGCGGCGCACCGGGGGTGCGGCCGCCGGCGCAACAAGCGCGGGGCAAAGACAGCGGGAAGCGCTGCACACGATTTCGTTCACGCAATGCACACGCCGGCCGTGTACCATGGGGCCAATACAAACACAAACCTGCCGCCTCCGCGCCGTACCGGGCGCGGAGGCGGAAACCAAAGGCAAGGAAACCGCATGAAAAACATCACCCTCACTGTCCTCGGCCTGTCGCTCGTGGCGGGCCTGGCCGGCGGCGCGCCGGCGCAAGCGCAGGGCAAAAAACCCGCCGCGGCGGCCAAGAAGCCGGGCGGCCCCGTCGTCCTGGGCACGACGCAGCTGCCCGGCGACTTTGGGCAGCTGGGCACGACCTACACGATCGGCAAAAGCGAGCCGATCAACTTCACGCTCAAGAGCGCCGAGTATTCGGTGGTCCCCTTCACCGTCGGCAACAACACGTGGGTTCCCAGGGCCGACCAGAAGCTGCTCGTGCTCCATTACACGGTCCACAACCCCGTGCCCCGCGAGCAGGGCTACACCTGGTCGGGCATCACGTTCACCGCCGTGGACAGCAAGGACACCAACCACAACTTCATCCAGGCCGTCACCCGCGAGGGCGCCAGCGAGCCGCTGACGATCCGCCTCAAGCCCGCGCAGAAACTCGACGTGGCCGCCGCGATCCTCGTTCCGGCCGAAGGCGTGGTGCCCAAGCTGATTGTCGAGCGGGAAAAGGGCGCTCCCGTCATCCGCTACGACCTGCGCGGCAAGGCCACGCCGCTGCCCGCGCCCATGGCCGACCCCGCCGATACCGGCGCCGCGACGGCGCGCAAGGAGGTGCCCACCCCCGCCAGCACGTTCGTCCCGCTCGGCGTGTTCGACGCCCGCCTCGACGAGGTGACCTACACCGGCCAGAAACTCCTCAACCGCGAGCCGGGCCCGGGCAAGCGGTTCCTGACCGCCACCTTCACGATCAAGAACCGGACGGCGAGCAAGCAAAGCTACTACTGGGGCCATTTCCACGCCGATCTGCGCGACGCGGACGGCGAGAAGGCGCCCTACACCCAGGCCCTGCTCAAGGCGAGCCGCGACGAGAAAACCGACGGCGAACTCGCGCCGGGCGAGGAGGCGCGCGTCCGCTTCTTTTTCCCGGTTCCGGAAAACGTGGCCGGCAAGACGCTGAACCTGGCCGAGGGCAAGCAGATCGACGTCCGCGCGGCCCGCGTCTTCGCCTTCGACCTCAGCGATGCGACGAAGTGATGGGCCGGTCCCTTTCCGACTTTTTTGCCGTTCTTTTGTAGATGCCCGCGCCGGACCCGGCGCGCCGCTCGGAGGAGAAACCATGTCGAAGTTAGCTATCGCATTGACGCTTCTCGTCGGAGCGCCCGTCGCCTCGGTCGGGGTGGGCGTCACCGCGCCCGCGCTGGTCCGGGCGGACGATGATGTCGAGGTGGCCGGCGCGTCGTCGCTGGCCCCGATCACGCTGCCGGGCGGCGCCCACCGCTCCACCAGCAAGCGCGACCTGACCAAGTTCGAGGACATGCTGCAAAAGACCGCCCGGACGAATCACGGCCGCATGGCCCGGATCGAGGTGCTGATCTGGCGCGGCGGCGAGGCCTGGGCCGCGATGAAGAACCTCCCCGACCGGCTCAAGGAGGCCGGCTACAACTACGTGTCCTTCCCCGCCTTCGACTCCGAGCCGGGCCGCGTCACCCCCCTCGCGGGGGTCCGCAAGGGCGAAAAGGACGGCCTGCTCGGCATGTGGATTGAGACCAAAGACGGCGGCTACGTGCTGCTGGCCTGGGGCCATTACACGCCCGACAACCCGGACAACCCCGGCCACCCCGTCGGCACGAAGCCCGCCGCGGCGGAGCGGCCGGCCATACCCGCCGAACCGCCCACGACGACCGAAGACCCCGTCGCGGCCCCGATGCCGAACGAGCCTGAACCGGCGGCTACGCCCGAAGCGCCGATGGAAGTGCCCGCCGTTGCCGAGCCGGAGCCGACCGTGGCCGAACCCGACAAGCCAGCGGCCCCGGCGCCCGAAGCCGCAGCGCCCGCCAAACCGCGCGCCGCCGCCGCAACGAAGGCTCCGGCAAAGGCGAGCCGACCCAGCGCCAAAAAGCCGCGCGTCGCCAGCCAGGCCAAGAACACGAAGACCAAAAGCAAGGGTACGCCGAGCAGCGACCCCTTCAAGAAACTCAACGATTACAACTACGTGAAGTATTTCGGCCCCATCAGCGGCCCGATGTACAGCAGCAAGTGGTGACGCCCGCGAGAAATCTGCTCGCAGCAGAAAGGCCGCTTCAACCATGAACACCAAACCCTCCCTCCGCCGCCGGGCCGTTGTGGCCGGCGCGTCAGCGCTGTGCGTCTTTTCCGTCGCCGCGTTCCCGTCACGGGCGGGCGCGGCGACGGCGGCGCGGCAATCCCAATCCGCGCCCGCCGCTGAGCCGGCAACCACGTCGCACCTGACCGGCAGGGCGCTGCCCGATGGCGCCCTGCGCGTGACCGAGAACGCGCTGGCCGGCGAACTCACGGAGCTGCTCAAAAGCATGGCGACCGAAAGCGGCTTCGCTCTCGGCCAGACGGAGGCGCTTCTGTGGGGCGGTTCGGACCACGACGCCGGCCGCAACAAAACGCTCCAAAACGCCCTGACCCAGGCCATGCAGAAGGCGGGCTACAACTACCAGGTCGCCGGCGAGAAAGACATCCAGAACGGCCGCGCCACCCTGTTTCTGGCGGGCAAGACGGGCGCCAAGCAAGCCATGCTCGGCTTCTTCGTCGCCAACGAGGGTTTCTTCGTGCTCGCCTGGGGACGAGTCACGCCCAAGAACTCCGCCGCTGACGCTTCGGCGGAATCGCCGTCCGCCCGGACCGCCTCCTCCGACCCGCCCGCGCCTGCCCGCCCCGCCCAAACCAGCAGCAGCGGCAAGGTGCCCGCCGACCTGCTGGGCAAAACGTGGAGTTGGACCACGATCAGCGGCGTGGGCTACCGCGACACCATCACCAAACAACTGGCCGAGCCGTCGGGCATGTCGGTCCGCTTCACCTTCACCCCCGACGGCCGCTACGACTACTTCTGGTACATGCGCCAGCGCACCTTCAGCCTGGTCACCGAGGCCACCTCGACCCACCAGGGCAAGGTCACGTTCAACGGGGACGGCACGTTCACGTTGCACCCGACTAAAGGTCACTACAAGGGTAGCACCGGCAGCAAGATCGTGGATCGGCCCATGACCGAGGACGAGAAGCGAAAGCCGATGACCTTCGCCTACGAATGGCGCACCGAGGACGGTAAACGCCAACTCTACATCGGGCCGAGCAAATCGAGCCTGAGCCGCTTCAAGCCCGCCGAGTAACGGAGGATCTTTCCATGAACCCGAAACGCCTTCGCTCCCGCGCCGCCGCCCTGCTTCCGCTGGTTGCCGCTGCCGTCGCGTCACTGCTGCCCCTGCTTCCCACCCGCGCCGCCGCGGCGGCGCGGGCGCAATACGACAAGACGCGCCTTGAGGCCGCGAGCGCCTCGCGCGTGAACGGGCTGGCGCTGCCGGCCGGCGCCCTGCGCGTCCTCGACGCCGAAACCAACAAGCAGATGACAGCCGCCCTCGCGGAAATCGCCGCCCTCGGCGGCCATACGCTGGGCCGCGTTGAAACGCTGGTCTGGGGCGGCAAGACGCACAGCCGGGCTGCCGGCCAGAGCGTGCGAAACACCCTGGCGCAAAATCTCAAAAAGAACGGCTACGGCTACAAAGTCACCCGCGAAGAAAAGGCCGGCCAAAACGGCCTCATGACCTACTTTGTGGCCGCCAAGCCGGACGGCAAGGAAACCCTGCTCGGCCTCTTCCTCGCCGACGACAAGGTATCCATGCTCACCTGGGGCCAAACCAGCATGGGGCCACAAAGCACGCCCAAAAACCCGGACGCGGCCAAAGCGCTTTCCCCAGCGGAACAAAAGAAACTCGACGACGCGCTGGAGGCGGCCGTCGAGCAGGGCACGGCCGACGAGGTGAAGGCGCTGATCGCCAAAGGCGCCCGCGCCGACCGGCGCACCAACGAGGGCAACGGCCAGACGCTTGTGCAGCGGACCGTGGTGCTGTGCAGCCCCGAAAAACTCGCCCTGCTGCTCAAGGCCGGCGCAACCCCCGATATGGGCAGCGACGACATGCTGCCCCTGACCACCGCGGCCCTGACCGACCAGCCCGATCTGATCAAACTGCTGCTCGACAACGGCGCAAACATCAACGCCGTCACGCCCGAAACCGGCCGCACCGCGCTGCACCAGGCGGCGATCATGGGCCACGCCGAGGTCGTCCGGCTTTTGCTCCAGCGCGGCGCGGCCCCGGCCCGGCCGGACAAAAGCGGCAAAACGCCGCGCCAGATCGCCGAGCAAATGAAGCAGTCCGCCGTCGCCGAACTGCTGGCCGAGGCCGAATCGGAAAAAGACTGAACGCCGAACCGCGTCACGCAGAACCCATCGCTGAACACCTTGCGGAGACCGCCATGAAACGCCGAACCCTTATTGCCCGCATCGCCGCCGTTGCATCTTCCGCCGCTTACGCCGGCCTGCCGCTGCTCGGCAGCCTGATTGTCGTCCCGGCCGGCCCCGCCGTTGCCCAGGAAGCCGGCCTTGAGGCCGCGGCCTCGTCGCGGCTCATCGCCGGGCTGTCGCTGCCGGCCGGCGCCTACCGCTCCACGAGCGCGGAAAACCTGGCCCAATTCACGAACGCGCTGAACAGCGTGGCCAAAAACAACGGGGGCCGTATCGGCCGAGTCGAGGCTTTGATCTGGCTCAAAGGCGGCGGCGACAGCGCCAAAAAAGCGCTGCCGGGCCTGCTCAAGAAACAGGGCTACCAGTACGCGCCCCAGCCCGTTCAGGACACCGAAGCCGGCCGCGTCACGCTGTTCGGCGCGGCAACCGCGGATGAAAAAAGTCTCATTCTGGGCATGTGGGTGGAGCAAACGGAAGTGACCGTGCTCGCCTGGGGCGTGTTCACAAAAGGTGGCGGCACCGGGGACGCCGGCAGCGCCGCTGCCGCGCCCGAAGTTCTGCCTGACCGCAAGCCCGCACGGCCGAGTGACGCGGACGCCGCTGCCAGCGACAGCGGCGCGATCGTCGTAGAGGTCGACGCCTCGGCCAAGGTCGTCAACGTCATGAAAGGCGCGATGCCCAAGCTGCCTGCCTTCCCCGCGCTTGCCCCCAAGCGCGGCTTTGTCCGGGGCTATGTGTATGACACGCACGGCAAACCGCTCCAGGGCGCCGTCATCGGCGTGCGCTCGACGGCGGCGGGCGGCTTCTACTCGGGCAACTCGGCCAAATCCGACGCCAAAGGCTACTACGAGGTCGAGTCGCCCTGGGGCGTGGGCCACTTCTACTGCGCCGGCTACAGCATAGACTACGGCGAAGGCCGGGCCGCGCTCGGCCTGCACCCGGCCGACGGTGAGGCGGGCAACTTCGCCTCCAACGCCGGCGCGGTCAAGAACTGGGTGCTGCTGCCCTACGGCATCGCCGACCGCGACGCCGTTCAGGACCAACCGCACGCCAGCGGCAACTACTACGGCGGCAACGTGGTGCTGGGCTGGAGCGTGAGTCGGGAGGGCTCCTTGCTCGCCAGCGAATCCGACCTGCCCGCGGGCGGGGTGGTCGAGGTGACGCTCGCGCCGGAGGGCCCGCTCGTGGACGGCAGCCGGGGCCGCACCATCATCATCCGCAAGCCCGTGGGCGAGGGAATCGGCCCCGGCCTGTACGTCAACAACATCCCGGCCGGAACCTACAAAATGAGCGCCCGTCTCGTCGGCGGCGGCTCGCTGAAGATGACTGAAACGGGTCCCTACGCCAACCGGCCCTTCGGCCTCGATCCCAAGCAGGCGACCGGCACGGCCACGCTATGGCAGCGTCCCGGCAGCGCCAAAGCCGGCGAGGCGCCGCCCGGGCACAGCAACTGGCACCAACTTTCCGTGAGCCTGACGCGCCCCTAACCGGCGCTCCCTAACAAAGGACAAAAACCATGAAAACGACTCGCACGTTGACATTGCTCGGTCTGACCGCGATGGCGGCGTCCGGTTTGTTCGGCCTTCCCGCCGCGGCCACCGCCCAGCAACCACCCGTGCTATCGCCCACCGTGCAGCAGAGCCTCGACAGCCTGCTGGCGAAGGCCGTTGCCGAAAACGACATCAACGACGCCCGCGCGCTGCTGGACAAAGGGGCCTACGCCAACACGCTCCTGTCCGAGCACAAGGCCGGCGGAACGGTTTTGCACGCCGCAGCCCTGAACGGCCACATTGACGCGGCGCCGGCCGGTCAGATCGCCTACCGTAAAGGGGACGCGGCCTACGTCGCCCCGGCGGCGGGCGGCCCTGCCACCCGCCTGCCGCGGAAGGCGCCTGGCAGGTATCGCTGTCGCCCGGGGACGGCACCGCCCTCTACTTCGTCGCGCCCGGGGGCGCGAACCCGGCGGGCGCCCGCGGCTTCGTCAGCCGCCCGCCCTACCGTGAAGCCCGCCCGCTGCCCCCGCCGCTCGACAAAGGCCATGTCCCGCAGGTGATCTGGACGGCGGACGGCAAAACGGCATTCTTGAGCGCCCGGGACCTCCACGGCGCGTACGACCCGGCCACCGGACGTTTCCAGCGCCGGGGGCCCGTCGGCCCCTCCGGCCTCCACAGCGCCTCGCGCGACGGCCGCGTGGCCGCCTTCGCGACGGACGATGCGGTCAAGGTGCTCTGGCCGGGGACGGGCAAACAGCGGACGCTCTTCTCCGCAGCGAAGCCCTCAGCCGCTGTTTGCCGCACTGGACAACGCGAAGCGCCCGGATAAGGTCCGCGCCCTGAGGGGCGCTGACCCGGCCTTGTGGCGCAAAACCGAGAACTGGCAGATCGGCCCGCCGAGCCGTAGCGCCGGATGGCAAGACCCTCTTCTTCGCCGCCAACGCCGGCCTGGGCATGGGGGCCGCCGGGCAACACCCGCTTCTGCCTCTTCGCCGCCGACGCGGAAACGGGGGAAAGCTGTCCGTGCTCTCCAAACTGGGCACGTTCTTCGGGCGCGTCCCGGAACAGTGCGCGGTCTCGCCGGACGGGGGGCGGCTGCTGTTCGTCTTCTCGGAGCACAGCAGCGCGATCGACAACCCGCGATCCGCCTGGGTGGTGGATCTGCTCACCCAGCAGGCCCGCGAACTCCGCGCACCGACCCGAAGCACAAAAATCACACCAACCTGACCGACGGCGCCTGCTGCTCGCCCGACGGGCGCCACGTCGCCCTCTCCGTCGTCTATTACGACGTGGCGGCGGTCCTGGAAAGGGCCCGGCGGACCGAGCGCCCCTGGGAGCCGAAGGACGACGACTACGTGCTGCGGATCGCCGAGGCCGCGACGGGCCGCACGGTGCGGCAGATCGCCGGCGCGCGCCAGCCGTCGTGGTCACGCGCGCCGGGCAACAATCCTGCTGCCGTCACCGCGTCCAGGGGGACAGCAGCCAGCCCAGCAGGGCGCCGCCCATGATCAGCCAGGCGGGATTGAGGCGGGTGCGCAGATGGAGCAGGGCGGCGGCGAGCGCGATCGCCGCCGCGGGCCAGGCGGTCAGGGCCTCCTGGCCCAGTTTCACCCCGACAGACGCCATGAGCGCGACCGAGATGACGTTCACCGCGTCGAGGAACGCCGCCGCCCAGGGGGAGCGGCGCAGGCGCGGCAGCAGGGGGCCCAGAACGGCGACGAAGAGGAACGAGGGCAGGAAGATGGCCGCCGTGGCGACCAGCGCCCCCGGCGCGCCGGCGATCAGGTAGCCGACGAACGTGGCGGTCGAAAGCACCGGCCCGGGCGTGAACTGCCCCACGGCGATGGCGTCCAGGAGCTGCCGCCGCGTCAGCCAGCCGTGGGTATCCACCAGCCCCCCCTCCAAAAACGCGAGGAGCACGAACCCGCCGCCGTACAGGATGGCGCCGACCTTGAGGAAGAACAGGCCGAGCTTCCACAACAGGGCGGTGTCGGCGATGGCGGCGCCGCCCGCCGCCTGCGCCGCTTTCGCGAGCCCGCCCGCGAGGGCGCCCAGGAGCGTGATCCCGGCCCCGTGTGGGGCCGCGGGCCCGGCCTTGCCGGGCGGCCGCAGCCAGAGCGTGCCCAGGACACCCCCGAAGAGCAAAACGAGGACCTCGCTCGCCCCCAGCAGCGACGCCGCGAATACGGCCAGGCCGAGCAGCGCCAGGCGTGCGCCCTTGACCGCCGTCTTCCCCAGCCGCCAGACGGCCACGAAGATCAGTGCGAGGACGGCCGGCTTGATCCCGTACAGCAGGGCCGCGACCTGTGGCAGGGCGCCGAAGCGCACGTACGCCCACGCCAGGGCCGCCGTGATGAGCACGGCGGGGAGGATGAAGCAGGCCCCGGCGACCGCCAGCCCCCCCAGGCCGGCCCGCAGGTACCCCACGTGGATGGCGATCTCGGTGGAGTTGGGCCCGGGGATCAGGTTGGTGGCCCCTACCAGGTCGAGGAACTGCTCCCTTGGCAGCCACCGACGCCGGACGACGACCTCGTCCTCCATCAGGGCGATGTGGACCGGGGGGCCGCCGAAGCCGATCACTCCCAGCTTCAAAAAAAGCAGGGCGGTCTCCCGCAGGCGGGCGGTTTTGCCTGGCTGTGACGGTGTGGACATCGGTGAGATTGATGGGTGCGGACCCGCGTGCCTGTTCCCGTGACGTAGTTCTCCCTCCCCCGCGCGAATTCCTTGTGGGCGGGAAGACCGCGGTTTCGGGCGGCCCGCCGCCGGGAATGGACAACCGGGATGGGGACCATGCACGAACCGGACGATCCTTCGGGCGCGGCGCGAACGCAGCGGCAGGAGCTGCTCGAACAGGTGAGCGACCTGCTGGACGGGCCGATGATCGCGCTCTCGCTGGCCTGGCTCGTCCTGGTGGTCGTGGACCTCGCGGGCTACCAGAGCCGCTTCCTTGAGGTCCTGAGCCAGGGCATCTGGGCGGCCTTCGTGTTCCACTTCCTGCTGGAGCTCGTCATCGCGCCGCGCAAGGGCGAGTACCTGCGCAAGAACTGGCTGACCGCCCTGGCGCTGTTCGCGCCCGCGCTCCGCCTGCTGCGCGTCGCCCGCCTGGTGCGCGTGCTCCGGGCGGCCCGCGCGGTGCGCGGGCTGCGGCTGCTGCGCGTCGTCTCCACCCTGAACCGCGGCCTGCGGGTGGCCCGCACGTTCGCCGCGCGGCGCGGCCTGGCCTATGTGGTGCTGATCAACGCCCTCGTGCTGGTCCTCGGCGCGGCGGGGATGTACGCCCTCGAGCGCCCGGAGCGCCCCCAGGGGCAGGGCCTGGCGAGCTACGGCGAGGCGCTCTGGTGGACCGCGATGCTCCTGACCACCCTGGGCTCGGAGTACTGGCCCCGGACCGCGGAAGGGCGCCTCCTTGCCTGGCTCCTGGCGCTCTTCGCCTTCAGCGTCTTCGGATACGTCACGGCGACGCTGTCCAGCCTTTTCGTGGGCCAGGACGCCCAGGCGCAGGACCAGGAGGCCGAGGCGCGGCGGGAAGAGCGGCTGCTGGCCGACGTGGCCGCATTGCGCGAGGAGATGCGGGCCCTGCGCGCGGCCGTCGCCCAGGCCCGGCTCCCGGGCGGCCCGGAGCGTGAGGGACGGCGCTGACCGGCAGGTTTGCGCGGCCGACCCGCCGGGAACAAGCACTGTGCGCCGCCCCCAAAATCAAACGCGGCGCCGCGTCACCGCTAGGAAGGAACGCACCATGGCTGAGTACGAGCATTCCCTGACCGTCCGGGCGCGGGCGGACGAGGTGTTTGGTTTCGTCTCGGACATCTCCAACCTCCCGAAGTATCTCCCGACCACGCACCACGCCGAGGCCCAGGGGGGCGAGCGCGTGCGCGTCCGGGGCGTGGCGGGTGGCCACCCGTACGATTCGGACGGCCACTTCCGCGTTAACACGATCGAGCACCGCATGGAGTGGGGCTCCGACGGCGAGAACAACTACTCCGGGTGGCTTGAGGTGCAGGACCGCGGCGAGACGTCCGAGGTCACGGTCCACCTGTCGTTCGCCCCGCGCCCCGACCTGGCCCAGCGCATGGACGAGCAGACCGGGGACCGCAACCAGACGATTCACGAGGGGCTCCAGACCGCGTTGGCATCGATCCAGAACCTGGTCGAGGGGCGCGGCGGCAAGGTCGAGCCGCGCCCGGCGACCTCAGAGGCGCCGGCACCGGGGAGGGCGGAGCGGGGCTCCGCCCGTATATGGTTGCCCTCCGCTCCGAAAAGGAATGTACCGATCGGTTTAGAAATCTCTGCTGTACGCAGGAAACAGGAAGGAACGGTGCCGGCCGAAGTAGAACACTGAGCACGTCACCGCGCTTCTTTCTCAAGCTGCCCGCTGCTTCCGCGCGGGGCGACAAGCCGTAGCCATGTCCATCCATCCCGATCCTGTGGGGGCGATGCCGACGCCTCCCGGGGCGGCATCGCCCGGGGAGCGGCTGTTGCTCGCTCAGGAGCGGCAGCGCCGTCTGCATGACATCATCGCCGCCGTGAATCTGGGTCTGGGTCTGGACGACATTCTGCGCCTGGTCCGCGACGCCGCCGTCGAGGCCGGCGGCTTCGACCGGGCGGGCGTCCTGCTGGTGGAAGAGAGCGCCGGCGTGCGCCAGGTGCGCGGCGTCTGGGGCACCAGCGCGCGACGGGAGCGCCGTCCACGAGCGCAGGTGGGTCATCAGCCCCGCCGAGGCGGGTCTGCCCGTGCGGAGCGCGTCCCCTACCTCCTTACCCGCGACGGGGACAGCCCGGACAGGGTGCCGCCCGGATGGCAGGGCCGCACCGTCGTCCCCACGGCGCGCCTCCCGCTGCGTTCGGGCGGCGAGACCGTGGGCATCCTCTCGGTGGACAACCTGCTTTCGGGCCGCCCCTCGCCGCCGAGGATGTCGAGGCGCTGCTGCCGTTCTGCGAAGCGGCGGCGGCGGCGGTGCAGGGCGCGCGGCGCGACGCGGCGCTGCGCGCGTCGGAGCGCCGCTTCCGCGAGGTGCTGGAAACGGTGCAAGCTGGTGGCCGTGATCCTGGACAGCGAGGGCGACGTCACCTTCTGCAACGATTTCCTGCTGCGGCTCACCGGCTGGGAACGGGAAGAGGTACTGGGGCAGAACTGGTTCGACCGGTTCTTGCCCGCGGAGCAGCGCGAGGAGGTCCGCAGGGCGTTCCGGCTCAACATCGCGCAGCGGCGGATCTGGGCGCACCAGGAGGACGAGATCGTGACGCGACGTGGCGAGCGCCGCCTGATCTCCTGGAGCAACGTCCTCCTGCACGACGCCGAGGGGAACGTCCGCTGGGCGACGAGCATCGGCGAGGACGTCACCGAGCGGCGGCGCCTGGAGGGGCAGATAGCCGCCGCCTACGAGCGGGAGCGCCGCATCGCCGAGACGCTGCAGCGCTCCCTCCTGCTTCAGAAACCGGATCTCACCTTCCCCGGCCTGGAAACCGACGCGCTCCACGAGGTGGCCCTGGAGGAGGCGACGGTCGGCGGCGACTTCTTCGACGTGTTCGCGCTGTCCGACGACAAGGTCGCCCTGGTCGTGGGCGACGCCTCCGGCAAGGGGCTCGCCGCGGCGGCGCGGACGGTCGAGGTCAAGTACGCCCTGCGCGCCTTCCTGCGCGAATACCCCTACCCGGCCCGGACCCTGGCGCGGCTCAATCAGCCTGCTCTTCGAGACGCTGCGCCTGGACAGCCGCAGCAGCGGCACCTTCGTCGTCGTGTCGCTCGCCGTGGTGGACGTGGCGAGCGGCGAGACGCACTTCTCGGCGGCGGGCGCCGAGCCGCCGCTCGTCCTGCGGGGCCGACGGGAGCGCCCAGACCGTGCAGGCCGGGGCATGCCGCTGTGCGTCGACCCGGACGAGACGTACGACACCGCGACCCTGGGCCTGCTGCCGGGCGACCTGATCCTGATGGCGACTGATGGGATCACGGAGGCGCGCCGCAGCAAGCACGAGTTCCTGGGACACGAAGGGATGCGCCGGCTCGCGCAGGCGTCGCTAGGGCGCCCGTCCCTCCAGGCGATCGGCGAGGCGATCCTGCAAGGGGCGCGCGAGTTCTCGGGCGGGACGCTGATCGACGACGCGTGCCTCCTGCTCGCCCGCCGCCGGTAGCTCCTCGGCGGCGCATACCGGTATGTGACCTCGGGCCGTTCCTTCCCGCGGCAGGCGGGCAAGCAGGAGGCACGCGTCGTCCTGAAGCGAGCCGTCGGCAAAGGCACGCACCCCATCGAGGATGGCTTCGGCGATCTCCCCGAGCGACGGGAGCGACGCCGCCTGGCGCACGATGCGCTCGACGCCTTCATAACCCAGGAACTCCTCGTCGCGCCGCGCTTCGGTGATGCCATCGGTCAGCAGGAGGAGGATGTCGCCCGCGTCCAGGCGGAGCGCCTGGGTCGGGTACGCGGCGTTCCGCTCGATGCCCAGGGGTAGCCGCCCGGATCCGCCACATCCACCCTGCCGCTCGCGCGCGCGCGTGAGCGGCGGTTCCGTTCCCGCCAGGAAAGCGCCGCCGCGCCGCTCGCCTGGTCCACGATCGCCAGGGCGAGCGCGACGAAGGTGTCCCGGTCCGCCCCGTCTAGGTCCTGCGTGTCCTGGAGATACTCGTTGAGCCGGGAAAGCGCCTCCGAGGGGGAAGGCGACTCGCGCAGATAGACGCGCAGCGCGAACTTCACCTTGGCGGTGTGCGCCGCCGCCACGAGCCCTTTGCCGGACACGTCGCCCACGACAAGGGCCACCTTCCCGTCGGGCAGCGCGAATGCGTCGAAGAAGTCGCCGCCGACCTGTGCCTCGTCCCAGGCCGCCTCATAAACGGGTTCCACCTCCAGACCGGCGAAGGCAGCCGCCTGCGGCTTTATCAGCATCGAGCGCTGCAGCGTCTCGGCGATGCGCTTCTCGCGCGCGTATAGGCGCCGCAGCTCCATCTGCGTCATCACCTGCCGGGCGAGCGCCGCGAGGGCGTCTTTCTGCCCGCCGCTGAGGTCGCGCGGGGTATAATCCAGGACGCACAGCGTTCCCAGGGCGTGGCCGTCGGGGGTTTCCAGGAGCGCGCCCGCATAGAAGCGCAGGTACGGGGCGCCGGTCACGAGGGGGTTGCCCGCGAACCGTTCATCTTTGTGGGTGTCGGGCACGATGAACAGGCCCGGCTGCAAAATGGCGTGGGCGCAGAGGGAGACGTCCAGGGGCGTTTCCCGCACGCCCAGGCCGATCTCGGACTTGAAGAACTGCCGGTCGCGGTCGACGAGGTTGATGACGGCGATGGGCGCCTCGCAGATGCGCGCGGCCAGACGCGTGATGTCGTCGAACGCCTCTTCCATCGGCGTGTCGAGGATGTCATAGCGATGCAGGGCGGCAAGCCGTTCTTCTTCGTTCGGGGGTCTGCAGGCTCTCATAACGCGGTCTCCTCGGGGACGCCTTATTATACCTCGCCGCGCGGGTCCTTGTGCGCCCCGCGTCCTTATGCCTCCCCGCCGCCGCGTCCTCCAGCTCCTCGACGATGTCTTCGTCGCGCGGGTCGAGGGGTCGGCGGCGAGCCCGAAGCGCGCCGCGACGTCGGGCGCGTAGCGGCTGAGGTCCCGCCGTATGCGCAGCAGCGCCAGGTCCTTGCTTTTGGCTTCGAGCATGACGTCGAAGTGAAGGCCCCGCCGTGCGCAGGAAGGTGATGAACTCGAACGGGTTCAGGAAGTCGGCGTGGCCGGTCCAGACCGGCGGCAGCAGCACGGTCTCCGGCTTCCCCGTCTGCCTGTTTTTGCGCCGTATCTCGCGCATCCCCGTGTGCGGCGACGAGAAGTGGATCTTGGGGCGCACGCCCGCGGGCCACGACCGGACGAACCGCTCCAGGGTGGGGCGCAGATCCAGCCCCTCCGGATTGTTGCACCAAAAATGCTGGTAGTCGAAGATGAGCGGCACGCGGGTCTGCTCGTGGATATCCAGGACGTCGGCGGCGCTGTAGCGGATGTCGTCGTTCTCCAGGACGAGGCGGCGGCGCACGGGCTCGGGCAGCCGGTGGTACGTCTGCGCCCAGCGCTCGCAGCCGGACCGGTGGTCGCCATAGGCGCCGCCGACGTGGATCACCAGAACGGCCTCCGGTCCCAGCCCCATGCCGTCGAGCATCTCGGCCTGGGCCACGGGTCGCGCACGCTTTTCTCCACGAGGGCGGGATCGGGGCTGTTCAAAACCCACGAACTGGGACGGGTGGAACGACAGGCGCAGTCCCTGCGCCCGCGCCTGCGCCCCCAGCTCGCCCAGATCGCGCGCGCACTGCCGGATCTGGCCGTGGAACTGCGGCATGTCCGGGTGGGTCACGTAAGGCGCCAGGTCGGAGGACATCCGGTACATCGTGATGTCCTGTTCGGCGAGGTAGGCGAAGATCTCCCGCAGGTAGCCGAGCGATACGCTCAGGTGCGGCTCACTTTGCCAGCGGCGCGTGTCGTTGCTTTTCAGGTCCGGCCGTCCCAGCACCTTCACCGCGAACTCCGAGCCGGGGCGGGCGAACATCTTCTGCCTCTGAATCGTTTGTCTGGTCTTGCTGCATAACGGTTCTGCGGCAGGATGCGCCGCCGCTGTAGTTGTACCCAGCGCCGGCGCTTTGCCCACCCGCGGCCGGGGTACGGCCGGCTCTGCCAGTTTAATAAAGTTGCTCGTGCGGTATCACCTTTGCGAGATATCAGGTAGAAAAACTGGCAAGAGAAGGATTACATCCATGAATCACAACCACAAATCGGCGCGCTGGGCGGCGGTGGCGGCCGTGGCCTGGCTGGCCGGCGTCGCGCACGCGCAGCAGAGCCCGCCCGGCGCCCCGGCAGGCAGCCCGCCGGGAGCGGGGCAGACCGCGCCGGGATCGGGTACGACCAGCCCGGACGGCGCCGTCGTGAGCCCGCCGGGGCCGGCGGGGGCGGGCGCGTCCTCCGACCCGTCGCTCGCGACGGGGCAGCGGCGCCCCCGCCGCGGGGACGGCCGCGCCGGGCGCGGGGACGTCGACCACGATAACGCCGGCGCCGGAGGCCCCGCCGCCCGCGCTGGAGACCGAGGTGGAGTCCCGGACGGAGAACAGCCTGGAGCGATGGATCCCCTGGATCCTGGCCGCGGTGGTGCTGCTGGCGCTGCTGCTGTTCCTCGCCACACGCCAGAAGGGCGGTCAGGTGATCGCCGCCACCAAAGGCGGGACGACCGTGCTCCGGGCAGGACGACGCGAAGCGTAGGTGAGCCGGGCCTGAGGATAAGGAAGGATATAGTTATGTGGCGGGTTTTAGCTATCGCGCTGGCCGTGGCCTGGTCGGCAGGCGCCGCGTGGTCGCAGGTCCAGGTGACGGTCGACAACAACCCGGTCGCGTTCGAGAGCCAGCCGCCGGTCCAGCGCGCAGGGCGTGCTGGTCCCCTGCGCGGGGTTTTCGAGCAGATGGGCGCGTCCGTGCAGTACGACGCGCCGACGAGGACGGTGACCGCCGCCCGGGGCGCGACCCGGATCGAGTTTGCCGGTGGGCGCTAGCAGCGCCACGGTCAACGGCCAGGCGGTCGCGCTGGATGTGCCCGCCGCCGTCACAAACGATTCCGTACTGCTGCCCCTGCGCTTCGTCTCCGAGGCCTTGGGCGGGCAGGTCCGCTGGGACGAGGCAGCGCGCGCGGTCCTCATCGACACGGGCGGTGCCGCTCCGGGCGCGGCCGGCGGCGCCTCCGCGCCGGTCCCGGGAGCGGACGCGACGAGCGCCGAAGGGACGGCAAGTGCTCCGGCGCCGTACGGCGCGCAAGCGCCCGGCCGCCGGGGCCGCGCCGGCGCGCGAGCGCGGCCCCGGCTGAGGCTCCGCCGGCGCCCCCGTGGTGGAGGCGCCGGCGGGGGACGGATGGGGGCGCTGGCTGCCGTGGGTCCTGGGCGGGCTGGTCCTGCTGGCGCTGCTGGCTTTCCTGGCGACGCGCCGCAGGGGCGGCCAGGTCATCGCCGCCACGAAGGGCGGAGCGACGGGATCCCGACATGACGACACGACAAGAAAGTGAATAGGAAAGGGAAACGCTTATGAATACGGCGGCAGCACATTCGAGCGCGGCCATAGATGCGCTCAAGGCCAGGTCCAGCACCGGCAAGCAGGCGATCGGCATGCCGGTGATCTCGCTGAGCGATGGCGAGCGCCAGGGCGACATCCACGACGTCGTTTACAACCCCGAACAGGGAGCGGCTGATCGGGTTTACCGCCGTCCTGCGCGGCGGCGGGTTCTTGCCGGGGCGAGACATTCTGGCTGAACGCCGACAGCCTCCACGCGCTGGGAAGACGCGGTCACCGTGGACGACCCCTCGATCCTGCGCCCGGTCGAGGGCAGCGTCCGAGAGTTCGAGAAGGAGGCGGGCGAATCCGTCCTGGGCAAGCGCCTGATGACCGAGGGCGGCAAGTTCCTGGGTAACGTGGACGACGTGCTCATCGACCGGCAGACGCGCCGCGTCGTGGCCTATGAGGTATCCGGCGGCGTGTGGCAGGACATGATGCGCGGGCAGACGGCGGTCCCGGTCGCCCACATCATCTCCATCGGCTCCGACGTGGCCGTCGTCCCGGACTTCGTGCAGGATCAGGTGGAAGAACCCACCGGCGGCCTGATCGGCGCGGCCGGAAGCGTCAAGGAGAAGGCGAGCGCGGCCTACGACACGGCGGCCCACAAGGTCGACCAGGCGCGGACCGAAGTGGCCGAGACCATCGAGGGCAAGGAGGCCGACTACGCGCGCGGCAAAACGGCGGGGCGTGACGTGACGGACGACGCGGGCAACGTGCTGGTGCGCGCGGGCGAGACCATCACCGGCGACCACATCGGCCGCGCCGTCGCCGCGGGCAAGATGCACGCCCTGGCCGCCGCGGCCGGGCAGACGCACGCCTCCGAGGTCGCGGGGACCGTGCGGGACAAGGTGGCGGCGGCGGGCGCGACGGCGCGGGAAAAAGCCGCGATGTGTCGGAAGCCGCCCGTGAAAAGGCCGCCGACCTGTCCGAGGCCGCCCAGGACAGGCAGGCCGACCTTCTGATCGGCAAAGCCACGGGCCGTGCCGTGTTGACCGACGGCGGCCAGATCATCGTCCTGGCCGACCACGTGGTGACGGCGGTCGATGTCGCCGCCGCGCGCGCCGCCGGCAAGCTGAACGACCTCGGCCGCCGTGGGCGCCAGGGCGCTGGAGGCCACCCGGGAGCGGGCGGCGCAGGTGTACGAGAGCGCCCGGGAGCGCGCCGCGGACGTGGCCGAAAACGTCTCCGAGCGCGTGGAGGTCATCACGTCGCCCCGGCCCGAGACGCCCACGACGGTGCGCGTGGACACGCCCGCCAGCGGCACGCCGGCCGTGGTCGTGGTCGAGCAGCCCGTGGTGGTCGAAAAAGCGCCGGACGCCGACGCGCGGCTGCGCCAGGCGCAGGCCGACGAGGACGCCCTGGCGTCCTCCGCGTCGGCCACGCCCAACACGAGCGCCAATCCGAAGCGGCCGTAGCGCCCGTACAGGATGTACGGGGAAGCCCCCGGGCAGAAAGCCCGGGGGCTTTTTTGTCGCCGGCCGCGGCGGCGGCGACCCGGGCCGCCTGCGGCAGATCCTCAGCAACCTGGTCGGCAACCCGTGGAGCAGCAAGGGCGCCCGTGGTACGTGGCCCTGTGCAAGGCCAAGACGCTCGGCCGCGACCGCGTCGTCCACGGACGGACTGCCCCTTCGCCACGGGCGTCACGCGTGGTACAATGGAGGGGAGAGGGCGGGGAGCGAGATGGCGACGCGGACGGGGGCGGTTGGGTGACCCGCCCGGCGATGAACCGGCTGGTCTTTGTTTTGTCCCTTTTGGGCTGCCTTGTGGCGGGGTATCTGTGGTGGGCGCACGCCCGGGGCGCCGACGTGCCGTGCGGCGGCGGCATGGGCTGCGATGTGGTCGCGGCCAGCCCCTATGCGCGGTTCCCGTTCGGCTCCGGTCCCCCGGTGGCCGCATACGGCGCGGCGCTGTACCTGCTGCTGGCGGGCCTGGCGTTCTCGCGGACCCTCGGCGGCGGGCCGGGCGCGACCGCGCGCTGCTCGGCCTGATCGTGCTCGCGACGGCCGGGGCGCTGTTTTCCCTGTACCTGACCTACCTGGAGCTGTTCGTGATACGCGCCCTCTGCCTCTGGTGCGTCACCTCGCAGGCGCTGATTCTGGCCCTCTGGGGCGTCGCCGCCTGGGTGGCTGCGGGGACGCGCGAGGCGCCCCGCGGGGGAGATCCGATGAAGCCTTCCGGCGAAACCCAAACTGCTTTTGGGAATGTTCGCCTTTGTCGTGCTCGGGGCGGGCCTTCTGTTCTTCCTGGGCAGGCTCGGCGACCCGCCCGCGCGGCCCGCCCAGGCCAGGACCCCGGCGGCGACGTTCGACGCGCTGCTCAAGGACGCGAGCCACGTCAAAGGGTCGCCGGACGCCCCGCTCACGATCATTGAGTTCGCCGACTTCGAGTGCCCGTCCTGCCGCCGGGCGTACGGCTCGGTCGCGTCGCGCTTCGGCAAGACCATCCCGGCCCGGTTCGTGTTCCGCCACCTGCCCCTGGAGATGCACCCCACGGCGTTCCCGGCAGCGGTCGCGGCCGAGGCGGCGGCGCGACAGCACAAGTTCTGGGAGATGTACGACGCCCTGTTCGACCCCAAGGCCCCTCCCCTGGACGACGCCTACCTCAAAAGGCCGCGCGCCGCATCGGCCTGGACATGGCGCGCTTCTCTGCCAAAGATCGGAAGGACCCGGCCGTCGAAGCGCAGGTGCGCGAGGACATGCGGCTCGCCGAGGCGCACGGCGTGCAGGAAACCCCACCTTCTTCGTGCGGGACGCGTCCGGGCAGGTGACCCGGGTGGTCGGCGGCAACGCCCTGCAGAGCCTGCTCGCCGAGAAGGGCGGGGCAAACCGCGGGTAGGGCAAGCCCCACCGCCGGGTGGATGGACCCGGATTGCTTTCCGGCTTGACGGTGCCCAAGGCAGTGCCGTAGGTTAAAGAAAGCAAAAGACCATGCAAGATCCAGAACCGTTGACTGAGGCCGACACCTGCCGCGAATACGTCACCCCGGCGCTCAAGCAGGCGGGCTGGACAAAGGAGCCACATTCGCTCGCTCAGGAATACACCTTCACGGACGGGCGCATCCTCGTTTATGGCGGCAAGCCGAGGCGGGCAAAGGGCAAGCGCGCCGACTACCTGCTTCGCTACCGGCGTGACTTCCCCATCGCCGTTGTCGAGGCGAAGGCCGCAGATAATCCCGCCGCGCAAGGCATGGAGCAAGCGAAGGAGTACGCGCAGATACTCGGCGTCCACTTCGCGTATGCCACGAACGGCAAGGAGATTGTCGAGTACTGCTTCCTCGACGGCACGGAGCAGGCCATCACCTCCTACCCTTCCCCCGACGAACTCTGGAACCGACTGCGGGCGGCGCAGGGCGTTACGGACGCGGCAGCAAAGACCCTGCTCACGCCGTCGTACCATCAAGGCAATGAAGGCTCGCCGCGCTACTATCAGGAGATTGCCGTCAACCGGGCGCTCGCGGCCATCCTCGCCGGGAAGTCGCGTGCTGCTGACGCTGGCGACCGGAACGGGCAAGTCGTTCATCGCCTTCCAGATAGCCTGGAAGCTGTGGTCGGCCCGATGGAACCGGGCCTGGGAGCATCGCAGACCGCGCATCCTGTTTCTTGCCGACCGCACGGTGCTGGTGGATGACCCTCATGACAAGACATTCACCCCCTTCGGCGACGCGCGGCACCGCGTCACCGGGAAGGTGGATCTGAGCCGCGAGGTTTACTTCGCCACGTACCAGAGCCTGGCCGGGGACGAGGGCAGGGAGGGGTTGTACAAGCAGTACCCTGACGATTTCTTCGACCTCATCATCGTGGATGAGGCGCACCGGGGCAGCGCACGGGACCAGAGCAACTGGCGCGGCATTCTCGAACACTTCCGGCCCGCCTACCAACTGGGTTTGACAGCGACGCCGAAGCGGTCGGACAACGTGGATACCTACGTCTACTTCGGCAACCCGGTCTACACCTACTCGCTCAGGCAAGGTATCGAAGACGGGTTTCTCGCGCCGTACAAGGTGCTGCGCATCAAGACCGAGTATGACGAATTCGGCTGGAAGGCGAAGGCCGGGATCGTGGACAAGTTTGGCCAGCCCATCCCCGAAGGCACGTACACGACCAAGGACTTCGAGCGGCTCATCGCGCTCCGGCGCGCACGGAGGCCATCGCTAAGCACCTTACCTCGTTCTTGAAAAAGACGGACCGCTTCGCCAAGACCATCGTGTTCTGCGTGGACCAGGACACGCGCTCGCCATGCGGCGGGCGCTTGTGAACGAGAATTCGAACCTGATGAAGGAGCATCCTGACTACGTCTGCCGCGTCACAGCGGACGAGGGCGAGGTTGGGCGGGCGCACCTGTCAAAGTTTCAGGAGATGGACACCAAGACGCCGACCATCCTGACCACCTCGCAGATGCTCACCACCGGCGTCAACGCGCCCACGTGCAAGAACGTCGTCCTGGTGCGCGTGGTCGAGAGTATGGTGGAGTTCAAGCAGATGATCGGGCGCGGGACGCGGGTGCGGGAAGACCACGACAAGCTGTTCTTTAACATCGTTGACTACGCCGGTTCGGCGAGCCTTCGCTTCCAGGACCCCGACTTCGATGGCGACCCGGCCTTGATAATTGAGGTGGATGTAGACAGGGACGGGCAGACGATTGGTGAGCAGGTGCGCCATGTCACGCACGTCAAAGACGAGGCAGGCGGCTACACGACGGAGAACGATGACGTAGCGGAGGGCGGCATAGATGGTGACGGCGCGAAGAAGCGACCGAAGTTCTACGTCGAGGGCGGCTCGGTCGAGATCGTTTCCGAGATCGTGCAGGAATTGGACGCGGATGGCAACGTGCTCCGGGTGATGAAGCTCACCGACTACACCGCGGAGAAGGTGCGGACGCTGTGCGCCTCTGCCGAGGAGATGGAGCGGTCGTGGGGCGACCCGCGGCGGCGCAGCGACATCATTGAGAAGCTGGCCGAGCGCGGGATCGACTTCGAAGAGTTGGCGAAGGTCGTCGGGAAGATGGACGCCGATCCGTTCGACGTGCTGTGTCACCTCGCCTTCGACGCGCCACTGCTGACCCGCCATGAGCGGGCCGAGCGGCTGAAGCGCAGGCGCAAGGATTTCTTCGAGCAGTACGGGCCATCCGCGCGCGGCGTCCTTGAAGAGCTATTGGACAAGTACGCCGAGCATGGGGTCGAGGAGTTCAAGATACCGGACGTGTTCCAGCTTCCCCCGCTGAACGCGCTCGGCAAGCCCGGCGAGATCGCGCGTATGTTCGGCGGGCCGGACAAGTTGAAGTTCGCGGTTCGGCAATTGGAAACCATGCTCTACAAAGAGGCATGAAGTTAAGAAAGAACGAGGAGATGTCTTTCGTGACCGTGGCAGCATGAACGAAACAATTATTTCGACGGAAAAGGCTCCCAAAAAGGGGAAGGCGGACAAGACGCTTACGACGGCGCAGCGGCTCGGTAGCCTGGTCAAGTCGGCGCGAGACATTATGCGGAAGGACCGGGGACTGAACGGCGACGCCGACCGGCTCCCGATGCTGACATGGCTCATGTTCCTCAAGTTCGTGGATGATCTGGAGCAGGAGCGCGAGATGTGGGCGGAGGGGTCGTATAAGCCCCTCATTGAGCCGCCGTACCGCTGGCGCGATTGGGCGGCGAACGAGGCGGGGCGCTCCGGCGACGACCTGCTCGACTTCCTTGCCAGCCAGCAGACGCACCTCGGCAAAGATGAAGGCGGCAACGACATCCTGGGGCCGGGGCTGTTCCCCTACCTGCGGTCGCTCGCCGGGGACGAGAACCCGCAGAAGAGCGTCATAGGCAACATCTTCCGCAACCTGCAAAACCGCATGGAAAGCGGCGCGCTGCTCCGCAGCGTCGTCAACCTCGTGAACGGCATCCATTTCGACGCGGCGGAAGAGATACACACGCTCGGCAACCTGTACGAGACGCTGCTGAGGGAGATGCGCGACGCGGCGGGCGACGCGGGCGAGTTTTACACGCCACGCCCGGTCGTGCGCTTCATGGTCGAAGTGCTGGACCCCCAGCTTGGCGAGACGGTCTACGACCCGGCCTGCGGCACGGGCGGCTTCCTGGTTGAGGCGTTCCGGCACGTCGAAGAGAAGCACGTCAAGTCCGTCAGCGACCGGCGCATCCTGCAGGAGCGCGGCATCGTCGGGGGTGAAGCCAAGGGGCTGCCTTTCCTGCTGGCGCAGATGAACCTGCTGCTGCACGGCGTCGAAACGCCGCGGGTGACGCTGGGCAACTCGCTCGGCGTGCGACTCGGCGAGATCGGCGACAAGGAGCGGGTCGCGGTCATCCTCACGAACCCTCCGTTCGGCGGCGAGGAGGAGGCCCGCATCCAGCGCAACTTCCCCGAAGACCGGCGCACGTCGGAAACGGCGTTGCTGTTCCTGCAGCTCATCATGCGGAAGCTGTCGCGTCAGCCGGAGCACGCACACGACGCTCGTGCGGGGCGGGCCGGGGTGGTCGTGCCGAACGGGACGCTGTTCGCCGGGGGCGTGGCGGCGCGCATCAAGGAAGACCTGCTCAAAGAGTTCAACCTGCACACCGTCGTGCGGTTGCCCAACGGCGTCTTCGCGCCCTACACCTCCATCCCGACGAACCTCCTCTTCTTCGACCGCTCCGAGCCGACCAAGGAGATCTGGTACTACGAGCAGCCGCTGCCGGAGGGGCGTAAGAGTTACAGTAAGACGCAGCCCATCCAGTACGAGGAGTTCGCGCCGCTTTTGGCGTGGTGGAACAACCGCGAGGAGAACGAGCGGGCGTGGAAGGTTGATTGGACGGCGGTGTACGAGAAGGCGCGGGCGGAAGCCGAACCGCACTGGCAGGCGGCGCAGCAGGCCGAGATGGAGGCGCAGCAGCGCGTCGCCGAGACACGGGCCATTGCCGACCGGCTGCAAGAGGTTCAGCGGGCGCTGCAAGGCAGGAGCCTGTTTCCGCACGAACGGGAAGAGTTGCACAGCGAAGCCACTGCGCTGACCGAGAAGCGGCAACAGGCGCAGGAGGCAGAGCGGCAGCAACGGGAGCAGGTGCGCGACGAGCAGGCGGCGGGCGATTCCCTCTACTGGCCCATCTACAATCTGGACATCAAGAACCCGAACGCGCAGGCGGACTTCGCGCATCTGCCCCCGGAGCAGCTGGTCGAAGATATCATGGCGAAGGAACACCGGATCCTGGAGTTGATGGGCGAGATCCGGCAGGCACTGGCGGCGGGGGTCGCGCGATGAGCAACCTGACGCCGGCCCCAGATCCCATCGAGCCAATTTATCGGCGCGTCCGGGACATACTGACGCAGGCCCGCGGCCGCGCCTGGCAGGCCGTTAATGCGGAGATGGTCGCGGCGTACTGGGAGGTGGGCCGAGTCATCGTGGAGCAAGAGCAGCACGGCGCGACACGGGCTGAGTACGGTCGGCAGATCATCGAAGGCTTGTCACCGCGGCTGACGACGGAGTTCGGCAAAGGCTTCGATCGCTCTAACTTGTGGAACATGCGCGCTTTCTATCTAGCGTTCCCAATTCTCGACGCAGTGCGTCGAGAATTAACATGGACCCATTACCGGTTGTTGATGCGTGTCGAGAACCCGCAGGCCCGCGGGTTCTACGAGACCGAGGCTGTCAACGCGCGCTGGTCGACGCGCGAGCTGGAGCGGCAGATCAACTCGCTCCTGTTCGAGCGGCTCGCGCTGAGCCGCGACGCGGAGGGCGTCCGGGCGCTGGCCACCGAAGGCCACGCGCTCCATGATCCATCCGATCTCGTGAAGGACCCGTACGTCCTGGAGTTCACGGGCATACCCCAGGCGACCCGGTTCCTGGAATCCGACCTGGAGCAAGCCCTCATCGAGAAGCTGGAGCGGTTCCTTCTGGAACTCGGCAAGGGCTTCGCCTTCATGGGCCGTCAGCAGCGCATCACCCTGGACGGCCGCCACTTTTTCATCGATCTTGTGTTCTACAATCGCCTGACCCGCTGCTTCGTCCTGATCGACCTCAAGATCGGCGACCTGACGCACCAGGACCTGGGCCAGATGCAGATGTACGTCAACTATTACGAGCGTGAGATGCGGATCGAGGGCGAGAACCCGCCCATCGGCATCATCCTGTGCGCGGACAAGAGCGAGGCCATCGTGCGCTACACGCTACCGGAGGGCAACATGCAGATCTTCGCGTCTCGCTATCAGCTGTACCTGCCGACCGAGGCGGAACTGGCGGCGACCATCCAGCGGGAGCGGGAAACCTTCGAGCGAGAGCGCCGGCTTGCCGCGGCGCCAGACGACAACGCGGGGGGCGTTGCATGACGTTTCCTTCGGTCCGCCTTTCCCAATTTGCCTGCCCTGTTGTTCGCCCCGTCTCTGTGCAACCAGGCCGGTTGTACCGGACGCTCGGTGTCAAATGGTGGGGCGAAGGAGCTTACGAACGGGAAACAATTGACGGCTCGCAGACCGCCGCGAAAACGCTCTCCCTTATTCGAGAAGGCGATCTCATCATCAACAAGATATGGGTGCGGCATGGCTCCATTGGTGTTGTCCCAAAAGAGATGGACGGCTGTGCTGGTTCGAGTGAGTTCCCGACCTTTGAACTGGACTGCGACCGGGTGGAACCCCGCTGGCTTCACTGGCTGACGAAGACGCGGAGCTTTTGGCAGAAGTGCGATGCACTGTCTCAGGGAACGAGCGGTAAGAACCGCATCAGGCCAGACCTGTTCCTGACCATCGAGGTTCCCCTTCCCCCACTCAACGAGCAACGTCGCATCGTCGCCCACATTGAGGAGTTAGCGGCCAAGATTGAAGAGGCGCGAGGGCTGCGAAAAGCGGTTGTAGATGAAACACGCTACCTTCTTCTTGGCGCTACAATAGCATCGCGCCTGATGCTCCTGTGAAAACTATGCGTGAAGTAGCCCCACTGGCTATGGATTTAGCTGCGTTGCTATGCTTGCCTGGTTCTGCCGGCGCCTCCCAGCGCTTCGCTGCTTCCTGATTGTGCTCTACCAGCAGGAAGAAACGCTCGATCAGGTCGTCCTCGCGCTTGCGATGCACGCCGCACGAGCGGCGTACCAAACCGGATGGGCGGGCGCCACTTGGTATGGAGACCTTCGACCCGGCTCGTCTGACCAGAGCCTTTATCACAGGGGTGATGCTGCCCTTCTGCAAAGAAGCGGCCATAGGCGCCCAAGTAGTCGGTGGGACCGGCTTGTCCCGGTAATCTTCGGGCACGTCCGACCAGACCAGATTGAGCATCGGGTCGGTGCGGTCCTGTCACGCAAGCGTGACATCGCCGATCACGAAGCCGACCACCTGCCGGACCTGACGAGACACCGCCGTCCACAGCCACAGGCTGGCAGACACCCGGATACAGAGTTCCTCGATCTCGATAGCGTCGCCTCTGCGGTGCGGGCACACCGTGATGCCCTGCTGCTGGAACTTGGCTTGGCGCGGGCGGCGTTTTTTTACGCACGGCCCGGATGCTCTGCCGGCCCACCTGGAGTGCGTGCGGGCGATGCCGCGCTGGGAAGTGCGCTCCCGCAGCGCCCGGCAGATCTGCTGCTCCTTCTGGGGCGTGAGGGCGCGGCTCTTGGGGTTGCGCGTGAAGGTCTTCTTGCAGCCGTGACAGCGGCAGCGTGCGGTGCCGGAGCGGTTGGTGCCGAACTTTGATAACGTCTTTGCGGTTGCCGCAGTGCGGGCAGGAGAGTGACCATACCCGAACTATCGGCACAACGCGCCCAAATCCATAGCCGCCCCACTGGTAAGACGACCTGTTGTAAAGCCCTCTACGAATCACGACGAGTTGGGCATCCGCTCTTTCGGTAAGGGAACCTTCCACAAGCCTGCCATAGACGACTTGGCGCTCGGTACGAAACGCATCTTCTGATACATGAAGGCGACCTGCTGTTCAACATCGTCTTCGCTTGGGAGGGAGCCGTTGCGGTCGCAAGCCGGAGGACAATGGCCGCGTGGGTTCTCACCGGTTCCTTACCTATGTTCCAGAGGAAGGGGCTGCCACCGCGCCATTCTTGTGCTTTCACTTCCTGACGCCGAAAGGTCTTGAGCAATTGGGCCAAGCGTCACCGGGAGGGGGCGAGGAACTGTACACTTGGCCTGAAGGCATTGGAGCAGATTCCCGTTCCTGTTCCATCTTACGAAAAACAGGTCTGGTTCGACGGATTGCAGGCGAAGGCTCATCAGGTGAGAACCGTGCAGCAAATGCCGACCCCAGAACTCGATGCCCCTTCTGCCTTCGGTGCTGATAAGGCGTTCAAGGGGAGTTAGTAGCTCTGCAAAAATATTCACCAGTCTGCGACGCTTTTGCCGCTTTCGACCCGTCTGTTCTTATAGAAGCGCAATATCGATAATGCGGCGAAGGTTCTCGCATCTTTAGCAACTCGCTATGTCAAGCGAAACGGCTTGAGGGATATGTACGGGATTTACTCACATCGGAGGTAAAAGCAGCGGCTCGGAACAGGGAAACAACGGCAGGTCAGCGGGAAGGTTCGCTTCATCATGCTGAGGCAGACATCGTTGATGGCAACTTGAGCGAAATTACCCAGGCTATCGTAGGCGCGGTGCGGCCTGCGCCTGTCATCCAGCGGGTCATCGAAGCCCCGGCCATGCCCCACGCAATCGACGGCAACAATCGACACAGCAACGGCGAGACAGCGATGGAGATGCCGGAAACTGAGGACGTTACGGACGCTCAGGCCACGCCTGTTGCGCCGAAGAAGTGAACGATTCGTCACGCCAACATCACCAGCCGAAGCCGATGAACGGACTCAATTGGGGAGGGAGCCGAAGTTCCGCTCAGTGAGTTCATCAACAAGAAAATCCGAACGCACATCTGCATCGGTTTATCGTAATTGCGGCATGGTTTAAGTTGTACTACGACACGCCGTTAGTTTCCCTCGACCACATCTACAACGGCTACCGTCAGATGGGTTGGACTGGGATAAGTCGAAGGACATGAGCCAGAACTTCCGTGAGGGAGTGCGAACCACGCGGGGTTGGTACGAAGGCGACGGGAAGGGCAATTATCGCATCACGGACATCGGGATCACCGTCGTAAACAAAATGGGAAATAACGAAAAACCAAAGGGTGAATCTTAACCCATGGAACTCACGGACTTTGTGAACAGCGTTCCTGGATTCGCAGGAATATCACACGTCGAGAAGGTGAAGCACCTCGGCTGGTATCTGCTCGCTCACCGGGGGATGGAGCGGTTCACCTCCACGGACATCAAGCAGTGCTACGAGGCACTCCATCTTGATAAGCCGAACATCACGGATGTTCTTAACTCCCTGACGGAAAAGAAACCGAAGGAGGCGTTAAAGGATAGCAAAGGCTTCCGGCTGGAACTTCGCGTGCGGCAGGAGTTCGATGTAAAGTACGGCAACCGACCAGCTTCTATCCCGATAGAAAAGATGCTGGCAGAGCTTCCGGGTAAAATACCGGACGAGGCTCAATGCAAATACCTGTCGGAAGCGTTGGACTGCTATCGGGCGAAGGCATATCGAGGCGCTATCTTGATGGTCTGGAACCTTGCCTACGACCATCTAGTAAACTGGGTACTCGCCGACGCAGGCCGTATAACAGCGTTCAACACGCGCTTACCCAATAAGGAGCCGTTCAAGAATGGCTTCGTCATCACTAAGCGCGAAGACTTCGAGGAGTTGAAGGAGTCAGAAACGGTCGGTATCTGCGCCAAACTGAATCTGATAACGGACAATCAGAAGAAGGTTCTGGAGGAGAAACTAAATCGCCGCAATATGTACTCCCATCCTTCAAGTCTGGAGGTATCAGTCTACCGCGTAGACGATGCTATTTGTGACCTCGTGAACAACATCGTCCTCAAACTGGTGTGATAGTGCAAGGCGTTCCGGGGCGAAGTATGAAAAAGAGTAGCCGAAGTGACCATCACCATTGAACTTCCCGAAGAACTGGCTGCCCGCGCCGCCGCTGCGGGCCTGGGCGCTGAGGAGGTGAGCCGTTACGCCGCTGCCGGGGCCGTGGCCGCCGTCACCACGGCAGCAGGGCAGGCTGAAACGGAGCAGGCTGCCGCGCCCGAGCCGTTGCGCCCGTTCGCCGAGTACCCGTCGAAGGCCGCCTACGTTGCGGAGGCCGTGCGCCGGGCCGCCGCGTTCGGCGTAGACCCGGAGGAAGCGGCAGGCATCGCGGCGGGCATCGCCGACGTCGAGGCGGGGCGGACGGTGACGCTCGAAGAAGCGCAAGCTGAGCTTGACGCTGCGTTTGCGGCCCGTTTCGGAAGAGCGCGCACATGACGGAGGGGGACGCGAACGCCCTGCCCCAACGGCCGGAGCAGCCAACCACCTACGCCGTCCGCTTCTCTGTGCAAGCCAATCGAGACGCCATTGACGCAGCGGTTCGTCTGGCAGACATAACGGAGGACGAGGGACTGGGACGGCAGTGGTACGCGGGACTGTGGGAAACGGAAGCCCGCCTGCTCGCCGCCGCACAGGCGCGCGGCAAAACGCCCGACGAGATCGTCGCCGCCCTGCTCGACCGGCTGCCCGCCCAGGCGACGGAGGCGGAGTTGCTCAAAGACATCACCGAGGGCTTGCCCGAGAGCTTCTGGCGGCGCTACCGCGAGCTGACCGCGCGCCGCCGCGCCGAGACGCTGACGCAAAGCGAGCAAGAGGAGCTGATCGCCCTGTCCGACCAGGTGGAAGAGCGCACCCTGCGCCGCACACAAGCCTTGGTTAAACTGGCGCAGCGGCGCGGCGTAGAGCTGACGCAGCTGCTGCGGCAGATGGGCATCCGTCCTGTTCCGGTCGGCACATGACGCAGCAGGAGATACGGCGGGTCGTGGCGGAACGCGCGGGTCACTGCTGTGAGTACTGTTTGAGCCAGGAGGAGCTTTCCCACGATGACTTACTTCTCCGTCGAACACATCGCGCCCCGTGCACGCGGCGGCAGCGACGATTTAGGCAATCTGGCCTTCTCGTGTCAGGGTGCAATAACCGGAAGTTCATCACCACAGAAGCCACCGACCCAGTGACCGGCGAACTGGCTCCGCTGTTTCACCCGAGGCAGCACGCCCGCGACGAACACTTCCTGTGGGCGGATGACTTCGCTGTCTTGGTTGGATTGACCCCACCGGTCGCGCCACGGTCGAGAAGCTGCAGCTGAACCGCCCGCGCCTCGTCAACTTGCGGCGTGCCTTTCGCGTTTCCGGAAAGCATCCCCCTTTCCCGTCTGGGCAAGGGGAAGTTGTAGCCGCACAAAAAGGAATTCGCTAGTGGCAAGATAACCTTTACGCTGGTGTAGCAGGGGCCGAAAATCCGGCGTAGGACCTCCGGAACGTGCGCCTCTTCCCCGAGCCCCGCCGCGCCTCCCATCGCCACGGTGATGGCGGCGCACTGTAGTTGCAGCCAGCGCTTGTTAGACTTTCGGCTCACAGCCGGGGCGGTATTCCCGGCCCCACAGCGCGGCCGCTTCCGGGTCGCCGACGATGCGGCGGGTGCCGGGGTCCAGATCGAGGGTGCGGCCCGTGCGGTACGCGATGTTGCCCAGGTGGCACAGCAGCGTGCTTCTTTGTCCCTCGTCGATGCCGGAATTCAGGCGGGCGCCGCTGGCGATGGCGTCGAGGAAGTTCTGCAGGTGGGGCGCGTCGCCTCTGGGCCCGGAGCCCTGGCCGACCTCGTTGTTCTGCGGGTCGTAGACCCGGTAGCCCGCGCCGTCGATGACGAGCGTCCCCTGCTCGCCGTAGAAGACGATGCCGAACGTCGAGCCTTCGAAGCCGCGGCGGTGCCAGTTGCGGCCCTCCCAGGTGATGCCCCGGTCGCCGAAGTCGTAGGTGACGACGTGCGTATCGGGCGTCTGCTGGTCATCGTCATGATGATACTTGCCACCGCCCGCCGTCACGCGCAGGGGGCAGTCCACCCCCAGCCCCCAGCGGCAGATGTCCAGGGAGTGGATGCCGTTGTTGCCCAGCTCGCCGGTACCCCAGTGCCAGAACCAGTGCCAGTTGTAAGGGACGATGTTGTCCCGATACGGGCGCTCCGGGGCCGGCCCCTGCCACAGCGCCCAGTCCAGCCCTCCGGGCACGGGCGCCACATCGCCGCGCCCGATGGAAGGCCGGGCGTTGTTGTACCAGCCGCGCGCCCAGAGCACGCGACCCATTTCGCCGCGCCGTACCCTCTCCACCGCCTCGATGACGCCGGGCATGCTGCGCCGCTGGTTGCCCATCTGGACCACGCGTTTATGCTTGCGGGCGGCGGCGACCGTCAGCTCGCCCTCGCGGGGGTTGTGGCTGGCGGGCTTCTCCACGTAAACGTGCTTCCCCGCCTCGCAGGCCAGGATCGTCGCCGGCGCGTGCCAGTGGTCCGGCGCGGCGATAACCACCGCGTCGACCGCGCCGTCATCGAGCATCTGGCGGAAATCCCGGACGGTCTTGGGTGGCGCGGGCTGCTTCTGGGCCACTACCCCGGCTGCCTTCTGCGCCCGCGCGTCGTCGGGATCGCAGACATAGGCGATCTGGGCCTGGGGCAGGGCGGCGAACCCTTTGGCCAGACCCGTGCCGCGATCGCCGGTGCCCATAATGCCCAGCACGATCTTTTCGCTCATCTTTTCACCCCTCGGTAGCTCTACATTGAAGTGTGAACGGTAGGTTCTTGCCGCAACGGGCTCAGGCAGGGACAATGGATGCGGCTCGCGACCGATTCCATTCATCCTGCCATGAACCCGCAAGAGGTCTTCTGTCCCAACAACGACTGTCCGTCAAGGGGTGGCCGGGGGGCGTGGTGAGCCGGCGTCGGGACTGCCCCCTGATTTGGGCACTAGCCCGCGACTTTCTCCGCGTGGTGCGGCTGCTTATGGCAGGACTAACCCCCACCTAATCCTCTGCCACCAGGGAGGCCAGGCGACCCTGGACGTTGCGCTCGCGGTCGCGGTAGATCATGAGGACCTTGACGTCCTTGTGGCGTGAGAAGTCGAGGACCTCCTCCAGGCCGATGCCGTTCGCCTGGGCGGCCTTGCAGGCCTCGGTGACGGCGGTGTGGCGCAGGCCGTGCGGGCGGGCCTTGACGCCGGCGCGCTCGCCCCGGTCGCGGACGATGCGGTACAGGCTGGTGCCCGTGAGGCGCTCCCCCTTGCCGGCCCGGTCGAAGTTGGTGAACAGCGGCCCCGGTTCCATCCCCCGGACCGCCAGCCAGCGGGCGAGGACCTCCTTCGTCGGCCCCGGGAGCGTGAGGCCGGCCTTCTGGCTGCGGCCCTTGCCCAGGACGGCGAGGGTCCCGGCCGTCAGGTCGACGTCGGCCACGTCCAGGCCCACCACCTCGCCGCGACGCAGGCCCAGGTCGTACAGCAGCCGGAGCGCGGCGTAGTCCCGCCGGGACTTCGGATCGGCGCCGGCCGCCAGCGCGCCCAGAAGCCGGCGGACGCCCTCGCGGCCGGGCCCGCGCGTGTCCCGGTACGGCTCGACCGCGGCGTTCTCCACGTCGAGCGCCCAGGCGACCAGGCCCAGGGTGCGCGCCAGCTTTACCAGGGAGCGCAGGGCGGCCAAACGCCGGTTGAGGGTGGCGGACTGCAGACCCCGGCCGCGCAGATGCGCCTTGTAGGCCAGGGCGAGGGCGTTCGCCTCGCCCTGCCCGCGCGACAGGAGCAGGTACGCCGCCGCCTCGGGCGTATCCGCCCCCGCGAAGGCGCGGAAATCCTCCAGATCCTGCCGGTAGGCGCGCAGGGTGCGGGCGTTGCGGCCGGAAAGAAAGGCGGCCACCAGGGCGGCGGCTTTTCCGCCCTCCACCGCGGGGACCAAAGCCCCCGCCGACTGCCACGACCGGTTCTCGGTTTCCATAGCGCTATTGTAAGCATCCTTGCGTTTTTGTCAAGTTTCGTTATGGCGACATGAAAGGTACGAAAGTGGTGATCGCGATAATAGTGATCCTCGCTGCCATCCTTTTTCCCGTCTTCGCCCAGGCACGCGAAAAGGCGCGCCAGGCCGCCTACCGCGAGCGTCATCTTCTGTGACGGCCACGTGAAATCGCTCAAGCTGGAGGCCCTGGCCAAAAAGAACGCCAACAACGTCATGTCCCTTTTCACCATCGAGGACCACTGAAGCTTGTGAGGCGCGCAAGGAGGCCGACGCGCGGTAAATCGTCCATGCCCGGCGTCCCGACGCCGGGCGGCCTACCAGCGTTTCGCGGCTGCCCGGCGCGCTTCGACGCCGGCGGCGCGCCGGGCCGACGAACGTCCAGCCCAGCAGCGCGAGCGCGGCAGGCGGGCCGCGCCGCCCCGCGCAGCTTTCTCGCAGCCTCGATTGCTTCCCTGGCGCGGGGGAGGCGGCGGTCGCGCAGGACCGTGTCGCGCTGCGCGTAGGGCGAGCCGCGCCCCTCGCGCGTCAGGGAGTCCAGCACGCTAGACGTGTACAGCGGCAGGAGGGCGGAGCACAGCAGCCCGCCCAGGACCAGCACGGCGGCGGCGGCGCTGAGCGCGGGGGCGCAGCCTGAGCGGCGGCTCCCCGCCGCGCCGACGGCGGCGCCGAGCAGGCCGCCGAGCGCGAACGCCAGGGCGACGCTCGCGCCGAGCAGGAGGACGCCGCCCAGGGGCGGCTGGCCCAGGCCCACCGCGCCCGAAACCGCCCACAGCACGGGCAGCGACACGGCCACGGCAAGAACCCCGGCGATCGCCCAGAGCAGCGCGGACCGGGCCAGTGCGGCGGCGCCGTTCATGCCCCCCGCCTCCGGCATCGGGCCGCCCGGCCACCGACCCCCGGCACGCGTCCGGTTCCGCCCGGCGGCGTGCCGGCCGCGCGCGGCGGCGCCGTAATTCCATTGGTTCGGCGCAGGGTACGTCTCCTTGTTCACCGCCTCGATTCGGATGCGCTTACGTCACCCTCAGGCTCACCGGCACGTCTTTTCCGTGCCGCTTGCGGGATGTGAAGAAACAGGTGGACCGGATTAGTCAGCTTCGAGCCCAAACTGCCGCCGAATTGTTCTGGCCCCGTAGTCGTTATGGCTCTGATTTCGTATCCACACGCTGCACGCGACCGACGCGCCCGTCCTCGAGCCGGACCTTGATGCCGCGCGGATGGTAGGCCGAGGGCGTCAATATCTCCCTGACCACCCCCATCGTCAGATTGCCCGTCCTCTGGTCCTCTTTCAGCACAATCGCTACCCGACTGCCGGGGCGGATGTCACTCCGGTTGCGTCCGTCCATCGCATCACCTTTATCGCCTTCACCACAAGGAGCAGGAAGCCTGCTCCTGGGCGCTCGCCCGCAATCGCTTATCGCTCCGAACCGGCGAGGAAGACGGGGAGGCGTCGGGAGCCCCATGTGCCCGCCGCGCCCTCGAACACGCCGGCGCAGGCAGCGCCGCAGGCACGGCAGTTCCCGTCCTCAGTCAGGTTCCAGGCGGTCAGTTCGTGCCAGTCGCGGCCGATGAGCGTGGTGCCGCACCGGTGGCAGCAGGTGCTCCCGCCATCCTCGTCGTGGATGTTGCCCGTATAGGCGTACCGGATGCCGTTCTTGATCGCGATGCGCCGCGCCCGCTGGAGCGTAGCCGGAGGCGTAGGCGGCTTGTCGGTCATTTTCCAGTCCGGATGGAAGGCAGTGAAGTGCATCGGCACGTCGGGGCCCAGGTTCTCCATCACCCACTGCGTCATCTCCTCGATCTCCGTCTCGGAGTCGTTCTCGCCGGGGATGAGCAGGGTCGTCAGCTCCAGCCAGACGTTCGTCTCGCGCTTCAGATACACAAGCGTGTCGAGCACAGGCTGCAGATGGCCACCGCAGATGTGGTGGTAGAACCGCTCGGTAAAGCCCTTGAGGTCCACGTTCGCCGCGTCCATCTGGCGGAAGAACTCCGCCCGGGGCTCTTCGCAGATGTAGCCGGCGGTCACGGCCACCGAGCGGATTCCCCGCTCGCGGCACGCCTGGGCCACGTCGGTCGCGTACTCCAGGAAGATGACCGGGTCGTTGTAGGTGAAGGCGACGCTGCGGCAGCCCAGACGCCGGGCCGCTTTAGCGATCCCTTCCGGCGACGCGGCGTCCATCAGCGTATCCATCTCGCGCGACTGGCTCAGGTCCCCGTTCTGGCAGAACTTGCAGGCCAGGTTGCAGCCCGCCGTGCCGAAGGAGAGCACGGACGAGCCGGGCAGGAAGTGGTTCAGCGGCTTCTTCTCGATAGGGTCCACGCAGAAGCCGCTGGAGCGGCCGTAGGTCGTGAGCACTATCTGGTCGTTCTCGCGGGCGCGCACGAAGCAGAGCCCGCGCTGCCCCTCCTGCAGTCGGCAGGCGCGCGGGCAAACGTCGCATTGAAGGCGGCCGTCGTCCAGCGCGTGCCAGTAGTGGGTCGGAACGGTTGTCGTGCGGGAATGGCGATTCGTCATCGTTTCTATTGCCTCTTACCTCGAATACCTCGAAGCGGATGCCCGGCGGATGCAACGGTGTCACCGCCGTCATCCACTCCACGGTATCGATACGGATGCGAGGCTTCCCTTTGTGCCGCTGGCTTCACGAATCCCGTCGCACATGGCCCAGGAGCCAGGCAGCTAGCCCGGTTCGACCATCTTGCGGGATTCAGAAACAGGCGCGATGCGGTCCCTCTCGCCATCGAAGGCCCAGATGGGGAGGCGCGCCGAACGGGAGCGGTCGCCGCATTGCCGCCCTCTCAGACGGGGCCAGCGCCGAGAACCGGTGCGGGTGGCGCGCGCCCAGTGCCCAGGTTCCGTACCCGCCCTGGAGATGCCCGTCAGGTACATCCGGTCCGGGTCCACCGCATAACGGTCCTGGAGCGACGCGAGCAGGAAGAAGAGCAGCCCCTCGAGATGCGCCCACGGGACGTAGACCTCCGGTTTTTGCGGAAGCAGGACCAGGCACGGCCAGTCGCCGGGGCGCAGCACCAGGGCGTCAGCAATACCGGAGGTGAGATGGAGCAGTCCATCGCGTCCGCATTCGCCGGCGCCGTACAGGAAAAGGACCAGGGGCCAGGAGCTACCTGGGTCGTAGTCCGGCGGGATGTAGAGCGCGTATGGGTACTCCTGCCTCGCGTGCGCCGTGACCCCGCGCCGGAAGTCCTTGAGCAGCACGTCCAATTCCTCGTCGCCTTCTGGGAGCATACGACTTTTCCTATCGGGTCGGCCTCCTGTCCGCCGGGCCGCGCTGGCCAAGGCACGGAGCCGAAACGCCTGCCAGCGGGAAGAACGATACAGTGCGTGCCCGTATTCGCCGCCGGGAACCGATAATCTCACCGCGTATTCCTCTTCTGATGAGCTCGCCGGACAGGTTCCTCCCGCAACCGGCTTCTCCTTGGCGGGTAGCGTGCAATAGTTGCCGTCATGCTCCCTTGTGCCCACGATTTCGCTTTGATGAGAGTAGATGGCAAGCCAACTTGTGCACGTGCGGACGGTCTCGCGGGAAAGCCCCCGTTCATGCCGGATGGAGTAGAGGTAGTCGCGGCAAATGTCGGAGAAAACCAAAAAAGCCCCTGCTGCGTGTTCTACAACGGCAGTTGGAGGTGTAGAGCCTTGAGAATTTGAGGTCACAGGTGCGAGCCTGGCGCTTACACCCGCGACCGGGGTTTTTGGTGGCCCAACCGTACGTAGGTTCTATTAATCCCCGAACCGTCTTTGTCACTATTGCCCCGATGAAGGGAAGAAGATTGCCCCCTCGCCGTTGGTAGGCTTGAGTCCTGTTACGGAACCGAAGATCGTTGGCTCCACCAGGGAGAGAAGGAGCGCAAGAGCCTGAACGTGGATGTAACTTCACTGCCATGTAGGCTGGAGCCGCCCGGCACGCCCACAGGCAGCGTCCTCCTAGCCGACCGCACCTCTCTGGGCCTGAACCCCGCCGCCATCGTGACCGACTTGCAGCAGTTCGAGGGCACGCTCCACAGGGCCGCTAGGGGGACAGTAAGACGGGCGCATCCGGGGTGCTCAAGAACGCCGTATGGCATTTCGGTTGGCTCGCCGCTTTCGTTCCAGGAACACATCGATGTCCTTCTCTTCAGAGCGCAAGAAATCCAGGAAAATCGCGCCCTTGTATTTACATGTCTCGCGAACACTCATAAGAGTAAGGTATTCGCGGATACCACTTTCTGTGCTCATGCCTCTGATCCCCTGGCGAAGTACGGCGAACGCTTTAATGGCGTGTTCTGCATTGTTATTGTTCCAGGGAATACCATCGTGGTTGAGGAACGTGAAGAGTTTATCCCGGTTCCTCTGAAAACGTTGCTGGTATCCAATCGCCACGTCTGTTGTCACCTTTCGTTTGGAGAGTGCTTCGAAGAAACGAGTAACGGACACATTGTGCTTCCGCAGGAATCGCGACTTCAACCCGAAGCGATCAACAGTTTCAACTATCGGCTTGAGCAGCATCGAAAAGTCATGCGCGATCTGCTTCATTTCCGTATCAAATGGGTGGCGGTGGAGATCGTCATTAATGTCTCTCATGAGATGAATCAGGCATTTTTGCTGAGGGCAATCGAACGAGTCATAAACAGAGTAGAAATCTGACACCAACACGCCTTTGAAGTCTTGTAGCAACTCGCGGATGGTATCTCCTTCGCGCGTCTCTTTGTAGAAGAAGAACACTTCTTCGAGGCTGGTGAGCACCCATACAAATCCGTCCTTTCCGTTGATTTTAATCTTCGTTTCATCTGCATGGATCAGATTCCCGCTCACGAGTTTGTGGAGTATGGCTTCATAGGTGCTCTTGTAAGCCTGGCTAGCTCTTGCCTTTTGGTTAGTGATCGCGCCTACATTCAGATTGTAATCGAACAGGTCGTTGATATTCCGAACGATATCTCTCTGGGCCAGATGTAAGTCGATCAACTGGTAGACAATGTAGGCCATCAGGCTCGGCCCGATAGTGCTTCTCGTCCAGGGACGGTCTTTCGAGAAAAACGTTGATCTGCACTGGTAGCAGATATATCGATCGAACCTATATGTGATAATCCAGCGCTTGACGCTGGTTGGGCCAAACTTGAGGTCGTAAATGGTCTTGCGGAACTTCCCGTATCTGTAGATCGTGGATGCCCCGCAATCAGCGCAACAGGCTGGGCGCGGACTGTCAAGCTTGACGATCTTGTTGGGGCGAAGAATCTTACCGTTGCGTTTGGCCTTTTCCCGACCATTGTTCTTTATGCGTGCGCTGTTTCTGAGGAGAACTTTCTCGCGCTGGTAATCCCAATAAGCGCATTGGTTTATGTACTCCATCTCCGGCATGGCAAAGTCGATTTTGCCCCAAACTATAGGATATTCGCCCTTGATATTATCTGCATACACAATGCTGCTGTTGATTGGCTCCGTAGCACGGTTTTGCTGCTCGCACAATTGCGCTACGACACCGGTGGTGACCTCCAAAGCCTGGCAGTCTTCCGCATTATATGTAACCAAGCGTTGCTTGAGGCTCGGATCACGGGAACGCTCCCACTGCGATCTCCACATAACCGAAATTGCCCCAGAAGCGGCCTCCTGTGACCAACGAAATCCCAAGTGCGGTGCTATCGCTTTGAGAGCATTCGAATAAGTAGGAAAGTAAATCTGGCCGTAGATGACGGACAGGAGGTTGACTGCTCCAGCAATAAGCCTCTCCACGAAGGCGGTATCTCCCACCGTTTCGGAATACCGTTGCTTCATCTGCTTTAGGAAAACTGTCTCATAGCTGCCGTAATGGAGTAGCTGCGGGTTCTCGATCTCTGATAGGAGTTGAAGGCAGGAGGCCCACATGTCCTTCTCCTCGGATTGCTCGTTGGCCCAGAATGAATGCTGGACGAACGAACCGCCACTCTTGAATCGTATCCCGATCAGATAATAACAATCTCGGTCTGGAATGCCCTCAACATCCAGGTAAACGGGGTTCCCCGTCATCTTCAGCTCTGGCTTTCCGGCGATATGAATCTTCTGCTCTCGGATGGCAAGCGCTCTAAGAGCAGGATGATTCTTCTCCGGTCTGGAGGACGAGCGATTTGACCTCCTGCGTGGCCGGAAGGTATAGGAAAGTTGCGTTACAGTGAAAATACCTTTGTCGTGTTGTTTCTTCCGTTCCTTCTCCGTCATACCTGAAAGCAGACTGAGATCGTCCTGCTCGATAGCCTTCTGGCGACATTGGGCCTGAAACTCACACTCGGCGCAATGCGGGTTCAGTATCAACTGCGGGGAAGTACTGCGTCCTTGTTGCGCAGCGATCTTGTCGACGACGGCCCGCGTCGTCTCCATCAAACCTGCCAGTGGCACTTTGATCACACCTTGCTCGCCGCCGTGGACTATCTTCCCGTACAGTGGGATCTTGCCGGTAGCAGTAGTCAGGACAAGGGCGTCAAAGGCTAGCAAGAGCTTGTCGTATTTCGTGACTTTCTCGTTGGGAACGAACCGGATGGGGATATACGGATAGTGCTTGGCCTTGCCGGGATCGGGTACTCGCTCCAGCGCGTCAACATGCGACTGAAGATCCTTTGCTTGCACCCTACACTTGACTACAAGACGAGGCTTTCTTTTCTCTAGATCCGGCGGAAGGGGCATGTCTGAAAGACATTCATCGCCTTCCAAACCTGAGCGCAACCGAAGGAAGCAAGCTTCCCTGTATTCCTCAGTAAGGTGTCGTTGCCAATCGCTGAAACCACGTTGGAGTCCCACAACCCCCGAAGACCGGAGGTAGGACATGGTTTCACACCGGAGGAATGCCCCGAAAATCTCTTCTGTAATCAGCATGGGCGTGATTGGATTGTACCGTGCTCCACTCTCCCGTCGCGCTCACTGAACCTTGCCCGTGGATCGTTCCACCGGTTGACGCAACCGCTTCCTTCGGAGTCCCGTTTTCTTCCCCCGTGCTTGCAGTCTACTACCGCCCCCTCCAAAAGGTCGGTTGTAGAACTGAAACGCGGGTGCATCCGTAGGCACGCATGGTCAGGATGATCCGTCTTGCCGCAGTGCTTCTGCCGCTGCACGAATGCCTTTGGCGATGCTGGTGAACGCCTCGTCCTCGCTGTGCCAATGTCTGCTTCGTACGGGCCGGGCGTCCGTTGGAAGCGCTTGGAGCTTCCCGAAAGGAGCGCGGTGCCAGTCACATTCCCGCAGAATGACAGGTATCACCCGTGCTTCCTTCGCCTCGTGCCGCTCCATGACCCGCTTTACCTCCACGTCCCAGCAGTAGTCGGACGCGAGGAAGTCGGAACTGATCAGGAGCAAGATAATACGCGCCGAGTTTAGGTGCTCGTCGATCTCGCCTTCCCATTCGGTTCCGGCCCCGATCCTTCGATCATGCCAGCCGGTGATCACTTTCTCTCGCCGCAGCAGGCTCAGGTGCTTCTCCAGTTCATCCCGCAATGTCTCGTCCCGGTGCGAGTACGAATAGAACACCTCAAACGGGGCGTTATCCTGACGCACGGTGACGGTGCCTTCTGGTTCCTCCAGATACTCACGCCTATGGACAATATCGAGAAGCGAGGCTTCCGGTATGCTCCTTCGCGGATCGTCATGCAACTGCTGGATGCGCCGGATCGCCTCCATCACCTGTGCGCCATGGCGATGACACAGCGAGAACAGGCTCTCCACGGCTGCCTGCTCATCCATGCCGTCCAGATAGTCAACCACTTCTGCCAGTTCATTCATCCGGTCGCGGTAGAAGCTATCCAGGCTAGCCGCATCGAAGCGTTGCGCCTGGCGCAGGAAATCGACCAGCGTGGTCTTGTTCTCATCAGGAGGCACAGGCTCTCGAATGGAATCCAGCACGTAGTTTCCGGGGATGTCACAGTTCTCCAGACCGGCAGCATAGGTGGCGAACCGCCGATCTACGCACTGAGAGCACCCGCCGCAATGGGTGCGTCCAATGTCGGTCTTGAACGTCTTGCTGCAAGACACGGCGCTGGACAGCAGGTCTGTCCGGCCCTGCCGCTGGAGAACGTACAGCACGTCCGTCTTGGTCCTCCAGAAGAACGGTGTCACGATCTCGAACGGCGCTTCCGCCACCAGAGACAAGAACTGCTTGAGCAGGTGGATCGTCTTTGGGTGCGTGGTACGGCTGGCCCTGGCGCTTCGCAAGTCCTGGCGCTTCGGGAAGTTGAGCGAGGTCACGCCGTTTTCATAGACATAGAGTGCTCGCTTGTCGAACGCATGCGCCACGGCATAGGCAATGGACGTGTAAAGGAAAAACCGGGTGCGCTGCGTTTCGTCCCGCGCTCGCGGGCCTCGCAAGCTGCACTCATAGCGGAAATGGCGCACGCGGCCTGGATACCGCTTATTGAACGCCCGTACAAGCTGCTCCTGCGTCCTTGCGGTCGCGGGCTGGTAAGACTGGTGACTTACCAGGCAGAGCCTTTTGCCTGTCGTCGCCAGGTGCTCGACCGCACCGCTCAAAGAATCCAGTCCGCCGGAGAACAGCATCACTTCGGTGTCTTCACCACTGTCCACGGTAAAGTCTTCGCGATCAAAGAGGCTGGACGGCGGCGTGGCGTGTCCCGACAGAAACGTCATCTGGTGCTGTTGGTCGCCGGAAAGGAAGGTCAGCAGCTCGTTCAAGAGTTTGCCCACGTGTGGCTGTTGCCAGAAGGCGTGGTCGCGTACTTTGATCAGGTAATGGTACGAGCGTGCCCATTTATGGTACTCCACCGCGCTCTTGCTGCCACGGGATACCGAGCGGTCGGCGCAATAGACGTAACCCGCAATCTCCAGCAGATCGAGGATGCGCGGTGGCAAGTAGTAAACGCTGCCTACGAACTTTGGAAGAGCAAGGCGGACGGTCTGTTCTATTTCCGGCAACTGCCTATAGTCCAGGTGGAGGCAATGAACGAATTGGTCTGCCGAGCAGACCGAGCCAGGGGCTGCGCCGTTGCAGAGAACGATATAGGGCACGGGATCGCTCACTTGTCCTGTGCCTCCCGAATCAACTCGTCCTGTAGCTTACCGAAGGCATAGGAGATGAACCGCTCAATCTCCTGCTCAGACGGCATGCCGCCCGCCGCATACCGATTGAACCATCCCGCCGCGTAGGATTGGGTTATCTTGGATGTCTCAAAGGCGTGGCGGGAGATATCGTCCAGATGCAACTCAAGCCGTTCCCGAAACAGGTTGCGGGCTTGCAGGGTCGGCGTGACCCGTGACGCTTCCCGTTCCAGAAAGTAATTGAGGTAGCGCTCGACCATCTTGCCGAAGAACAGGCGCGAAAGTTCGCAGAAGCCTGGTCCGTTGCCCGCTTTGTGCCAGACGCTGTAGGCGCTATCGAAGGAGTCAAACAGGTTCTGCTGTTTTGTACGGTTGTGTTCGTACCAAAGCGCAAGCGCATCGACGGCAGCTCCCTCCGCGACGGCGCTGTATTCAGGTAATCCACCTGCCTGCGAGATGAACAGGTGCAGAGCCTTCGCCAGTTGCAGTGGGGTGACCCTTTCGGGATCTGTGTGGAGTAGTTGAGCCAGTTGATGCGGGTCAGGAGGTCGTGAGGATACGGCCAGATTGACCAGGAAGGTGAACGCCGCCTTCGTGGCATTGTCGTCCTGTAGGTTGCGAAAACGTTGTCGGACGTTCTGGATCGTTTGCCTGGTAAGAGCGGAAACGTCGAAGTCCGCACGGGACGAGGAAGCGATCTGTCCAACAATGGACTGCCAACGCTTCGTCTTGGGGAGCACTCCTACGCGCTCATGGCCCATCGGAACCGATCTCCTTTAAGAAGTCACCGCTGCGCCGGCTGCGAGGCTGCCACCTGTGGCATGTAGACGGTGTTATGAACTCGGTTTTTTGCATTTTGTCACAACGACGCAGAAAAGG
>JAUJNC010000412.1 GCA_030446525.1 Armatimonadaceae bacterium | reverse complement strand
GAGCCCGGCGCGAGCAAGCCTACCTGACCGCCCTGGAGCAGTTGGCCTCGGACGCCATCCAGCGTCAGGATGACCGGACCGCCGTCAGCTACCTCCGGCGCGCGATCGCCGTCGATCCCGCACGCGAAAGCATTCACGGCGCGCTCATGCAGACGCTTGCACGGGCGGGCGACTCGGCCGCGGTCACCCAGGTCTACAGAAACCTGCGGCTCTACCTGCACGGCGAACTAAACGCCGAGCCGACGCCCGAGACGCGTGCACTCTACGAGGAGATCCGCGGCCGGACGCAGGGACCGCGCCCGGCGGGGGCCGCCGCGCCCTCGGGGACAGCCACCTCTGGGGGCGCCGTTTCGGGGGCAGGGCCGCCGCCCCCTCCCGAGGCGTCCCTGGAGCCTGGCGGGGTCGTGCCTCTGGACTCGCCGCTTTATATCGAGCGGCCCGCCGACGAGGCCTTTTCCGCGGCCGTCGCCCGGTGCGACAGCATCGTGCTGGTGAAAGGCCCGCGCCAGGTCGGGAAGACCTCCCTCCTTTCGCGCTGCCTGCAGCGGGCACGCGCCGCCGGCAGCCGGGTCGTCATCACCGACCTGCAGAAGATGAACCAGGCCGACCTGGAGAACGCCGATTCCTTCTACTTAGCCCTGATCCGCGACCTCGCGGACGGTCTGGATTTGGACCTCGCCCCCGAGCGGCTCTGGAGCGGGGACCGGGCTCCGAACCAGAACCTGGAGCGTTTCCTGCACCGGCACGTTCTTGGCCCGGAGCCGGAAGAGAGGGGGGCGCTGGTTTGGGGGCTGGACGAGGTGGACCGGCTCTTCCCCTGCGCCTTTGGTAACGACCTCTTCGCCTTGTTCCGCTCCTGGCACAACCGGCGGGCACTCGATCCGGGGGGTGCCTGGGGTCGGCTGACGCTGGCGATCACCTACGCGACCGAGGCGCACCTGTTCATCACCGACCTGAACCAATCGCCCTTCAACGTCGGCACGCGGCTCACGCTGGGGGACTTTACCGCGGAGGAGGTGACGGAGCTGAACCGGCGCTGCGGGGAGCCGCTCCGAAACGACGAGGAACTCGCGCGCTTCCTCGGCCTGGTCGGGGGACACCCGTACCTGGTCCGCCGGGGGCTTCACGATCTGGCGGACCGCCGCACAAGTATCGCGGAGCTGGAGGCGCTGGCCGCGGGCGAGGACAGCCCCTTCGGCGATCACCTGCGCCGCCTGCTCTTCCACCTGTCGCGGGAGGGTGCGCTGGCGGAAGCCATCCGGGCTGTTCTGGCGGGCGAGGGCTGCCCGTCGCTCGGCGCCTTCCACCGCCTGCGGAGCGCCGGCGTACTCGCGGGGAACGCCCCGGAAAAGTCCTGCTTCCGCTGCCCCCTGTATCACCTGTTCCTGGAGAAGCACCTGAGGTGACAACAACCGCTGGAAGCTTCTATGTCACGGGCGGAACCATGCCCCCGGATGCGCCGTCCTACGTGGAGCGCGGCGCCGACCGGGACCTGCATGAGAGCCTGACGCGCGGGGAGTTCTGCTACGTGCTCACCGCCCGGCAGATGGGCAAGTCCAGCCTCATGGTGCGCACGGCGGCCCGTCTGCGGCAGGAGGGGACGGGCGTGGCCGCCATCGATCTGACAGCCCTCGGGCGGAACCTGACCCCTGCCCAGTGGTACCTGGGTCTCCTGGAGCAGCTCGGGCAGCAGCTGGGTCTGGAAGAGGAGATGGAGAACCACTGGCTTTCCCGCGAGGACCGCAGCCCGCTCCAGCGCTTCCTGTCCGCCCTCCCCGACGTGGCGCTCCGCCATGACGGGGGGCGCCTGGTGGTGTTCGTAGACGAGATCGACATCGTGCGCAGTCTGCCTTTCTCCGCCGACGAGTTCTTCGCCGCGATCCGCGCGTGCAACAACCGGCGCGCCGCGGAGCCTGTCTTCGCGCGGCTGACGTTCTGCCTGCTGGGCGTGGCGACCCCCTCGCAGCTGATCGCCGACACCCGCAGTACGCCCTTCAACATCGGTCGTCGAATCGAACTGGGGGATTTTACCGAACAGGAGGCGACACCCCTTGTGCGGGGTCTGGACAGGCCCGAGCGGCTGCGGAAGCGCCTGCTGGGGCGCATCCTCTACTGGACCGGAGGGCACCCGTACTTGACACAGCGGCTGTTGCGGGCGGTCGCGGAGGACCCGGCGGCCCGCCGGCCTGCCGACGTGGATCGGCTGTGCCGGGACCTGTATCTCGCGCCGGGTTCCCGGGAGCGCGACGACAACCTGCTCTTCGTCCGGGACCGGCTGCTGGAAGGCACGCCGGACCGGGCAGGCTTGCTGGACGTGTACGCGCGGGTCCGGAAGTGCCAGCGCGTGCCGGACGAAGAGACCGACCCATTGGTGAGCGCCCTCAAGCTGTCGGGCATCGTGCGCTCGCAGGGCGGCGCTCTGACGGTGCGCAACCGCATCTACGGGCGGGTGTTCGATCGGGACTGGGTTCTCACCCACATGCCCGACGCGGAGTTGCGGCGGCAGAAGGCGGCCTACCGCCGTGGTCTGCTGCGCGCCGCCGGCGCGTCGTCGGTGTTCATCCTGCTG
>JAUJNC010000411.1 GCA_030446525.1 Armatimonadaceae bacterium | reverse complement strand
GCCGCGCTGCCGCGCGTACTCCCAGAGCTTCTGCTGCAGCTGCCGCCGCCCCCGGTGCAGCCGCGACATCACGGTGCCCATCTGCGTGTCCGTGATCTCCGCGATCTCCCTGTAGGAGAAGCCCTCCACGTCCGCCAGCATCACCGCGATCCGGTACTGCTCCGGCAGCTCCTCGAGCGCCTGGCGGACCTCGTCGTCCAGGAACATCCGCATCACTGTCGCTTCCGGGTCGATCCCCAGATCCTCCCCCGCTTCCTTGACGCGGCGGAAGAGGTAGTAGTCCTCCATGTCCCCAGTGTCGGTCGTCTCGGGTTGTCGGGAGCGCTTGCGGTACTCGTTGATGAAGCTGTTCGTCAGGATGCGGAAGAGCCACGCCCGCAGGTTCGTGCCGGGGGTGAAGCTGTCGCGGAAGCGGTGCGCCTTGAGGTACGTCTCCTGGACCAGATCCTCCGCGTCCGCCGGGTTGCGCGTCATGCGCAGCGCCGTGCGGTACAGCGCGTCCACGTGCTCCAGCGCCTCCGCGAAGAACGGATCGTCCGCCGCCAGCAGCTCCGTATCTACGTTTTCCATCCACTCCCCACGCCGACTACAGTCCGTCCGAGAGTGGATTATATCAGGGACGCCTACACGCTCGTCCTCTGCTTTACGAAACGCTCCCTGCGGCGCTTTCATTCCACACCGTCTCCTCGGCCGTCCTCGCCGCTGGACGGCGACCAGCCTCACCCCGGCGTCGCTCCGCGGTGCCCGGCGAAGGACTCGAGCTGTTTCGGTGCAGGGCGCTGCAGGCGGGGCGGCTATTCCTGGCTGTCCGCGCGTCTCGCCGCGTCCGCCTGTCGCCGCCGGACGGACCGCGTCGCCCCTACCGCCAGCCGCCGAGCCACATCCGCTGCTCGTACCCGGCGGGCGTGAGCGGCAGGCTCGCGAGGATCGGGTAGAAGAACGCGAACGCGGCCACGACGGCGAGCACGTACCCGACCGAGACGGCCCTCCCGACCCCTCCTCTGCGCCAGCCGGCCGCGACGACCATCGCCACGGCCAGGCAGCCGAACGGCACGGCGGGCAGGAAGTGGTACAGGAAGCTGCTGCGCGGCACGAGCGCCCACGGCGGAAAGGATGCGGAGTGCAGTATTCGATCAGTTCGGGCCACACTTGGACCGGCGCCCGCTCGATGCGGCAGATATTAGGTCTGTCGCCAGTCATACCCGTCGTGACGATCGGGGAAGCGGAAAAGGCGGTGCCGATGGCACAAGCCTTGGCCGAAGGGGGGCTGCGCCTCGTCGAGATCACCCTCCGCACCCCCGCAGCTTTGCCCGCGATTCGCGAGATTAGGGCAGCCGTTCCAGAGCTCATCGTTGCTGCGGGCACCGTGGTGAGCACACAGGAGATGGAGGCAAGCCTTGCCGCCGGCGCCCACTTCCTCGTTTCTCCGGGCTCGACGCCCGCACTATTGTGTGGAGCAGCCGCGCTTGGAGCGGTCTACCTTCCAGGTATCGCCAGCGCATCCGACATCATGCTCGGGCTTGAGCACGGCTATGACTGCTTCAAGTTCTTCCCGGCAGCACCGCTGGGTCCCACACATCTAAAGGCACTGGCGGCGCCTTTCCCGCAAATCGCACTCTGCGCTACAGGCGGGATCACCAAAGACGCAGCCCAATCCTATCTGGACCTACCACTCGTCCAATGCCTCGGCGCCAGCTGGGTCGCCTCTGAACGGGACATTGGCGCCGCTGACTGGTCGGCAATCACCGGCAACGCCCGTTACGCGAGCGATCTTCTGCGAAACGCATCCGAAGAAGGCCCATTGCTCGCGGTGCATAAGGCGATGGCACCTACGTCACAATCAGGCCCGTGAACGGTTCCCTCGCGGTCGTTTCCCTGAACAATGTCCGCGAAACGAGCACGGGATCTAGCTTCAAGGCTTCGGCCGCGACGCCGGCAAGCAGCGCGTCAAGCTCGGATGTCGGACGAAGATCGCGTGCTTCGTATAGAGCCGTCTGCGAGAGGCCGGGCCAGTCGGCGATGATCCGCCCGCCCTTCACTGCGCCGCCGACGAGCATCGCCGCCGCCGCGGTGCCATGATCGGTCCCGCCTGTGCCGTTCACGGCGGCGGTGCGGCCGAACTCGGTCGCCACGAGCACCGTCGTTTTGCTCCAGATCGGCCCGAGGCCATCGCGGAGGCTCGCAAGCAAGATGTCCAGGCCGGCAAGCTGCCGCGCCAGGCGACCCGCCTGCTGGCTATGCGTATCCCATCCGCCAGTCTCGATCGTCGCGATCCGCGGCCCGTCGAGCCTCGCCAGGAACGTCGCGGCGAGCCTGCCGACACTGGCAGGGTCCTGTCCGGGTCCTTTGTCTGCGGCGAGGCCACGCGCCTCCATCGCAGCGCTCCACAAAGGGTGGAGCTGGCTATCGCCGGCATATAGCTGCCCGACTCGCGCAAGGAGGTCGTCCGGCGCCTCCGGCAACGCTGAGGGGGCGTAGGAAGTGACCACGACGGGACCGCGCAGCGCCATCGGCACGGTGGGTGCGAACGCGATTGCCTTTTCGCTGCTCCTGGGGACCAGGGTCAGCAG
>JAUJNC010000030.1 GCA_030446525.1 Armatimonadaceae bacterium | reverse complement strand
GTCGATGCGGTCGAGGTCGCGGGTCCTGGATTCATGAACTTCCGATTGTCGGCCATTAGCCGGCGCCTCGCGGACCCGCCCGGCCACCTCGGTCAGCACTTCGGAGAACATCTTCATCGCCTCGATCAAACCGACGGCCTGCCCCGCTTCCACGAATTCCCCCACCTCGACAAAGGGCGGGGCGCCCGGCTCCGGGGAGCGATAAAAAACGCCCATCACGGGGGCCTCGATGCGGACCGTGGGCACCGGCGGGTTCAGGGCGTGCGGTTCCGGGGCCGAAGGCGGGAGGCGCGGTCCTCCCCCCGCGACCTCCGCCGCGGACGCGGGCGGGGGGGCGGGCGGCGCGGCCGCGGGCCGGGTGTCCGCCTCGGCGGGCGCCGCCGCGGTGCGCAGGGTGATGCGCAGGTCACCTTCCTCGTAACGAAGTTCGCTTAAACCGTTCTCTTCCACCAGGCGCGCCAGGCGCCGCAAGTCTTCCGGATCGACACGAAACTCCGTCACGCCATCTCCCTGATCCCGGCGCAAGAGGGCCGATAATCCGACAAGTGGGTTTCATTGTAGCACCGGGCAAGGGGGCTGTCAAGAAGACCCCCGGCGCCCGGAACCCTTACAAAAACTCCATCTCGTAGTGGTCGAGGACCACGCGCGCGTCGCCCTCCACGTGGTCCGCCACCTTGCTCAGCACCTGGTTCGCGAACTTCACGTCGTTCGACACCACGGCCACCCCCACAGTCGCGCGGCGCCAGACGTCCAGGTCGTCCACCTCGGCGGCGGAAACGTTGAATTTGTTCCGCACATGGGCCAGAAGGCTCTTGACGACCTGCCGCTTGTCCTTCAGCGAATCGGCGTAATCGATGGACAGGTACAGCGTCAGTACCCCGATGTGCATGGCGTTGATGGTTATGGCAACAGGGCAGGGCAAGCCCTGCCCTTGCAGCAGACGGGCTATAGCTCGCGCGGGATCTGGCGCATCTCGAAGACCTCGATGACGTCGCCCACCTGGATGTCGTTGAAGTCGCGCAGCGTGAGGCCGCACTCGTAGCCCGCCTGCACTTCGCGGACGTCGTCCTTGAGGCGCTTGAGCGTGTCGATCTCGCCGGTGTAGAGCAGGTTCCTGCCGCGCAACAGGCGGGCCTTGGCCCCGCGGCGCACCATCCCCTCGGTGACGTACGACCCGGCGATGGCCGTGCCGCGGGGCAGGCGGAACAGCGCCCGCACCTCGACCCGGCCCAGCGGCACCTCTTCATAGACCGGCTCCAGCAGGCCGACCATCGCGCTCTTCACGTCGTCGATCAGGCCGTAGATGATGTTGTAGGTGCGGACATCCACGTGCTCCTGCTCGGCCTTGCTCTGCGCGCCGGGCGTCACGCCGACGTTGAAGCCGACCACCAAGGCGCCGCCCGGCTCGGCGCCGTTGTCCGCCGCCGCCAGCAGGATGTCGTTCTCGGACACCGGGCCGACCCCCGCGGTCAGCACGCGCACGCGCACCTCGGGGTTCTCCAACTGCTCGAGCGCGTCGCGCACCGCCTCGACGGAGCCCTGCACGTCGCCCTTGATCACGACGTTCAACTCCTTGACGGCGCCCTCGCGCATCCGGCGGTACAGGTCCTCCAGCGTCACCATCGAGCGCTGCGTCAGACGGTCCTCGCGCGCGCGCTGCTCGCGCCGCTCGGCGATGGTCCGCGCCTCCCTCTCGTCCTTGGCCACCTCCAGGCGGTCGCCCGCCCGCGGGACGGACCCGAAGCCGATGATCTCGACCGGCATCGAGGGGCCGGCCTTGGCCGCCTTGTTGCCTTTGTCGTCGTTCATCGTGCGTATCTTGCCGTAGTGCTCGCCGGCCACCACGGCGTCGCCCACCCGCAGCGTGCCCTGCTGCACGAGCACGGTCGCCACGGGGCCCCGGCCCCTATCCAGCTTGGCCTCGACCACCGTCCCCCGCGCCTTGCCGTGCGGGTCGGCCCGGGGATCCACCTCGGCCTCGGAAACCAGCAGGATGTTCTCCAGCAGGTCCTGCAGGCCCTCGCCGGTCTTGGCGGAGATGTTCGCGGTGATGACGTTGCCGCCGTACGCCTCCGGGACCAGTTCGTATCTGGTGAGATCCGACAGCACCCGGTCCGGGTTCGCGTCGGGCAGGTCGATCTTGTTGACCGCGACGATGATGGGGACCTGGGCGGCCTTGGCGTGCTGGATGGCCTCCTCGGTCTGCGGCATCACGCCGTCGTCGGCGGCGACCACGATCACGACGATGTCCGTGACCTCGGCGCCGCGGGCGCGCATCGCGGTGAACGCCGCGTGGCCGGGCGTGTCCAGAAAGGTGATGCGCTTGCCGTCCACCTCGACCTGATACGCGCCGATGTGCTGCGCCCTTCGGCGCGTTTCCGCCCGAGTCTTTGACGGCGACGATGTTCGGATGCGCCGAGGTCTTGCCGTGGTCGACGTGCCCATGACCGTGACGACGGGCGGGCGCGGCGCCAGGGTCGCGTGCGCGGGCGGCCGGCGGCGCCCCCGCCGCGGGGCGCCGGTGCCTACGCTGCCGGCTTCGGCGGCACTCCGGCGGACGGCCGGGGCGTCCTCACCACAGCCGCCGCGCGGGCGGGCGCCCTGGCGCTGGCGCGGACGTTTTGCCCAGCTTTTGCGCGATGCGCAGCACGGCGTCCGGCGCGAGGCGCTGGTTGAGCGCGGCGAGCACGCCCATCCCCATCAGCACCTTCTTGATCTCGTTCGCCCCCACGCCGAACACCTCCGCCAGTTCTTTGACGGAGATGTTCGCCGGCACTCGACGGCGTCGGCGGCGGGCGTCGGCGGCGCTTGTTTTCCCCCGTGCCGTTCCTCGTCCGCTTTGTTGTTTCTGCGCACAGCGCCTGCCGTCTGGTCGTCGAGATCACTGGGAAGGGCTCTGCCCTTTGTACCCTAATCCCGAAAGAGCGTTCACCATTTCGGTGTTCGTCATCTTCAATTCTTTGCCAACTCGTACACCTTGACCGGCATACCCGCCACCTCACTTCCTTCGAACGCTAACGCTGTATGATTCCATGGGTTCCCCCTGCTTCGCCGTGCGAGTTGTAAACAAAAGGGGCCGATTTCTCCTTCTCCTGTCACCGCCGGCTAACTGTCGCCCGCGCGCGCCTCGGCCGCGTCCGGTATCGGCGTTTTGAGGGAACGCTCCAGTTTCTTCTGCTTCAGGGCCAGCGCCACGCATTCCGGTTCAAGTAGACGTAGGCCCCGACCCGACTTCTTGCCCGTGGGGTCGAGTTGCCACGCCCGCGCCGTCCGGGAGCCGGACCACGCGCAGCAGCGACCGCTTCGTCTTCCGCGGTGCGGCAGGCGACGCACGTACGGATAGGACCCGGCGTGCCCCCACCGGTTGCGACCTTCTTGTGGTGGTCGCCCGCCGCGCCCCGGTCGCCGTAGCGTCAGTCATTTTCGGTCGGCTCGACATTGGGCGCGGAACCGTTGTTGCCGCCCAGCGGGTTCGGCGGGGTTTGCGCATCCCCCGCGTCGTCGGGCAGCACATCGCCGAACGTGATCGGCGGCAGCATCGCCTCGGCTTCCCGGATCCCTCCGGGTCGCCCTGGAGCGCCGCGGCGGCGTCCAGGAATGCCTGCTTGGCGACCTGTGACTCGGAGCGGATGTCGATGCGCCACAAGGTCAGGCGCGCCGCCAGGCGCACGTTCTGCCCGCTCTTGCCGATCGCGAGCGACAGCTGGTTGTCCGCGCCGACCACAAACGCTTTTTGGTGTCCTCGTTGAGCGTCACCGACGTGCTCAGCGCGTGCCGGCGACAGCGACTCCGGGTGATGTACTGCTGGTTGTCGGCGCTCCAGCGCACGATGTCGATCTTCTCGTCGTACAGCTCGTTCACGACGGCCTGCACGCGCGCGCCGCGGTGCCCGACGCAGGAGCCCACGGCGTCGACGCGGTCGTCGCGGCTCGACACCGCGATCTTGGAACGCTGGCCGGGCTCCCGCGCCACCGACTTGATGGAGACCACGCCGTCGTGGATCTCGGGCACCTCCAGCTCGAACAGCCGCCGGATCAGGGACGGGTGCGTGCGCGAGACGACGACCTGCGGCCCCTTCGGGGTGTTGCGCACCTCGAGCACGAACACCTTGATGCGGTCATTGAAGCGGTACGGCTCGCCCGGCGCCTGCTCCTTGATCGGCAGGATCGCCTCCAGCTTGCCCAGGGCGATCAGGACCGTGCCTCCCTCTCTGCGCGAGACGGTCCCGGTGACGACCTCGCCGACCTTGTCGTTGAACTCCTGGAAGATCTTGTCGCGCTCGGCCTCGCGGATGCGCTGCACCACGACCTGCTTGGCGGTCTGCGCGGCGATGCGGCCAATGCGCTCGAAGTCGCGCGGCGAGAGCGGCTCCTCCACGGTGTCGCCCAGCGAGGCGTCGGGGTTGTATTTCTGGCGGGCGTCCGGCAGCGTCACCTCGGCGTGCTCGTTGGCGACGTTCTCGACGACGGTCATGCGGCGGTACACCTTGAACGGCGTCGTCTTGATCCCCTGCTCCACGCGCAGGCTGACATCGTCGGCGATGTTGTAGCTCTTCTTGTACGCCGTGGACAGGGCGGTCTCCAGCGCCTCCACCAGCACGTCGAAGGGTATCTCTTTTTCGCGTTCGATCTGCCGCAGTGCCTCGATAAACTCCGCGTTCATGATGCCCTATCTCCCTAGTTCCGCCCGCCATCCCGCTATATGGGGCCATATAGAAAAGAAAGAGTGGGCGCGCGACCCACTCTTCCCCTGCGCTCCGATAAATCCAAGACAGATTATATCACAGCAGGAACCCGGACGCAAGCCGCGCCCGGGACGGCGCGGCACAGCCGCCGTCGATCCATTGACAGGTGACAGGCCGCCCCCGAGCGGGGGCGGCGAAGTGCAGTGGCACCACGACGCCCCCTCGTCCGCACGACGGGCGGGTTTTATTCGCCCGTTGGCGGTGCTACATGCGGCGTATCTGGACCACCGAACCGGGCAGTCACGCCGGCGAGCGCGTCCGCCTCGCCGGCGCGCGCTTTTCCGCCTGGCTTGACAGCCCGCCGGGGCACGGCTATACTCGTTAAGGATGACGAAAGCGGCAAACACGGCGGTGTCCGAAGCGCCCACGGCGGGCGCGAACGGTGGCGGGTCGGTTTCGGGGGCCGGCAGGGCGGCGCGCGCCACGGCAATGATGATCGCGTTTGTGCTGCTCTCGCGCGTGCTGGGCGTGGTCCGGGACATCGTTCTCGCCTACTTCTTCGGCCAGAACTCCTTGACCGACGCGTACAACGGCGCCTTCCGCATCCCGGACATGCTGTATCTGCTGGTGGCGGGGGGCGCGCTGTCGAGCGTGTTCGTTCCGGTCTTCACCCAGTATGTCAATGACCGGCGCGAGGACGACGCCTGGAAGACTTTCGGCTCCTTTGTCAGCATCGTCGCCATAGCGGCGGCCGCCCTGGTCCTGGTGATGGAGACCGTCGCCTACCCCGTCACCGGCCTTCTTTTCCCCCTCTTCCCCAGCCACGTGGTCGCCCAGACGGCGGCCCTTTCCCGGATCCTGCTGCCGGCGCAGTGGTGTTTTTTCGTGGGGGGCCTGATGATGGGCGTGCTGCAAGCCCGCGGCCGCTTCCTTGTGCCCGCCCTGGGCCCGGTCATCTACAACGTGAGCATCGTCGCGGGCGGGGTGCTCGGCGGGTGGCTGTTCGCCTCGCGGCCACAGGTCGGCATCTCGTTGATGACCTGGGGCGCCCTTCTCGGCGCCTTTTTGGGGAATTTCCTTCTGCCGATCTGGGACCTGCGGCGGTCCGGGGCGCGATGGCCGCTGAGGATCGATCTGCGTCACCCCGGCGTCGCCCAGGTCGGCCGGCTGCTGCTCCCCGCCCTTCTGGGCTTGTCGCTTTCGCAGATCGGCTTCTGGATCACCCAGTCTTTCCTGCCGGCGGACGGCCGGATATCCGCGCTCAAATACGCGTACAACCTGACGCAGGCGCCCATCGGCATCTTCGCGCAGGCGTCCGCGATCGTGCTGTTCCCCGCGATCTCTCTCCTGGCGGCGCAGAAGGACTGGCCCGCCTTTCGCAACGAGGTCAGCCACGGCATCCGGCGCATCCTGTTCCTGACCGTCCCGGCGTCGCTGCTGATGACCGTCCTTGCCGAGCCGATCATCCGCCTCCTGTACGCCGGCCCCAGGTTCGGCGAGGCCGAGATCGCGCAGGCGGCGAGCGCGCTGCGCATCTACTCCGTAGGCACCTTCGCGTGGTCGGCCCAGGCGGTCCTGGGGCGCGGCTTTTTCGCCATGCAGGACACGAAGACCCCGCTCTCGATCACCAAAGCGATGATCGTGCTGTTCACGTTATCGTGCTTCGTCCTCAACCACCTGCTGGGCTTTGAAGGGCTTGCCCTGGCGATGAGCCTGGTGGCGACCGTCAACATGGGCATCTTCCTGGTGCTGCTCGCCCGCCGCATCGGCGGGCTGGACATCCGGGGTGGCATGGCCGGGAGCGCGGCCCGTATCTTCGCGGCGGCTGCCCTATCGCGGGGCCGCCTGGGGCGTGCTGCGGGCGCTCGCGCCGGTCTGTCCGGCGCTAAGCCGGGCGCGGCCCTGCTGCTTGCCGCCGCAGGCGGCCCGCCCTCGCCGTTTATGTCGGCGCGAGCGTCCTGTTGCGCGTGCCCGAACTCTCCGGCGTCCGCGCGATGTTCCGTCGCCACACCTAGACAAGGAAAGGTCGTTCCCGATGGAGATCCAGAGATCGCCTCGTCCCGCGGTGTCCGGCCTGGGCGCTGCGCCGCGCGCTCGGCGCCACCTACCCCGGCGCCCCCGCACCCGAACCGCGCCAGCGTACGGCGCAAGGCCCTCGGCTGTGCCCTGCTGCTCGACGTACCCGCGCGCCTTGCCGCGCTCGGCTTCTGCGCGATGGAAATTCGCCACTTCCACCTGCCGAGCCGCGAAGCCGCGTATCTGGGCGCAGGGCCTGCGCGCCGCTTTAGCCGACGCAAAGGTCGAGATGTGGTCGCCTTGATCGACGACGGCGACATCACGCACCCCGAGCACGGCGCGCGCGACCGGGCCTGGATCGGCGGAAGGATCGACACGGCGGCCCTGCTCGGGGCGAGCCTGCGCGCGCGTGATCGCGGGGAAGTCCGAGCCGACCGAGGCGGCGATGGAGCAGCCGCGCGCCGGGCCGGCCGAGATCGCCGCCTGCGCCCGCGAGAAGAATGCGCTGCTCTGACGGAAAACTGGCTCGCGCTGCTGCCGAGCCCGGGGCAGGTGCACCGTTTGCTGGACAGCCTCGGCGGCGCGGTCGGCCTGTGCCTGGACTTCGGCAACTGGGGCGGAGGGGCGAGGTACGACGACCTGGCCGCGATCGCGCCGCGGGCCACGTCGTGCCATGCGAAGGCCGGCTTCACCGGTCCCGGCGCGCTCGACCAGGAGGACTTCCGTCGCTGCCTCGACCTGACGCGCGCCGCCGGTTTCGGCGGCCCCTACACCCTGGTCAACGGCGGCCCCGGCGACGAGTGGGAGGGGCTGGCGCTGCAGCGGGATTTCCTCGCCCCCTACCTGGGATCCCATGCCCCCGCCGCCTGAGCCGGTCCGGATCCTGGTCACGGGCGGCGGCACCGGCGGTCACGTCAGCCCCGCCCTCGCCGTCATCCAGACGCTCCGGGAGATGGCCGAGGGGGCGGCCTGGCGGCCCGTGTTTTGCTACGTCGGCAGCGAAAACGGTGTCGAGGCGCGTCTCGCCCGTGAGGCGCATATCTCGTTCGCCGGTGTGCAGAGCGGCAAGCTGCGGCGGTCGTCGCGCCTGCTGGGGTACCTGAGCCTGGCAAACCTTGTGGACCTGTTTCGCGTGCCCGTCGGCGTGGCGCAGTCGGCGCGGGAGGTGTGGCGGTTCCGGCCGTCGGTCGTCTTCGCGACGGGCGGCTACGTGTCCGTCCCGCCCGTGATCGCCGCATGGCTGCTCGGCGTACCCATCCTGGTCCATGAGCAGACCGTCCAGGTCGGGCTGGCGAACCGCATCGCCGCGCGCTTCGCCAGGCGCGTCGCGCTCACGTTCGAGGGGGCGCTGGGGGAACTGCCGCCACGGCTGCGCGCCAGGGCCTTCGTGACCGGCAACCCCGTGCGGGCCGCCATCTTCGAAGGCGACCGGGCGCGGGCGGTCGCGCGCTTCGGCTTCTCCCACGACGACGCCCTGCCGGCGGTCTACGTGACCGGCGGGGCGCAGGGGGCGCGGGTCATCAACCGGGCGGTCGAGGCGGTGCTGCCCGGGCTGCTCGCGCTCTACTGGGTCATCCACCAGTGCGGCAAGCAGTCGGAGGGGACGGAGCAGGATTACGACCGCTGGAGTGCGGCCGCCGCAAAGCTCAGGCCGGAGCTGCGGCGTCGGTACGTCCTGACCCGCATCGTCCAAGAGGAGATCGGCGACGTCTTTGCGGTCGCTGACCTGCTGGTGGGCCGCAGCGGCGCGGGCACGGTGACGGAGGTCTCGGCGCTGGGCAAGCCGGCCCTCTTCATCCCCCTCGTCCCGACCGGCGGGGACGAGCAGACGAGGAACGCCCGCCGTTCCGTGGACGCCGGCGCCGCCGTGATCCTGCCCAACGCCGCGTGCGACGGCCCGCGCCTGCTGGCCGAAGTCGGGGCGCTCCTGGCCGACCCGGGCCGCCTGCAAACGATGGGCGCCGCCGCCCGCACCCTCGCCCGGCCCGAGGCGGCGCGCGACCTGGCGCGGGCGCTTCTGGAGATGACCAAAAAATAGTAGACGGCGCGCGTACGACGCCGAAAGAAAGGACGACCACGGACGGTGAACGAGACTTCGCGCAGGGACTTCCTGCGGCGCCTGGGGCTGGGCGCCTTTTCCGTAGCGGCATCCCCCCTCCCCGCGCTTGCCCGGGAAGAGGGGGACGCCGGCAAGCACCCCAACATCGTGCTGATCCTGGCCGACGACCTGGGCGTGGGCGGCCTGAACTGCTACGGCGCGGACCCGAAGCTGGTCCGGACGCCGAACCTGGACCGCCTGGCGCGCGAGGGGCGGCGCTTCACCGACGCCAACGCGCCCTCGTCGGTCTGCTCCCCGACCCGCTACGGCCTCCTCACCGGCCGCTACAGCTGGCGCACGTCGCTGAAGATGGGCGTCCTGGGCACGCACGACCCGCTGCACATCGAGCCCGGCCGGCTGACCCTCGCCTCGCTCCTGAAGCGGCAAGGCTACCGCACCGCCGCCGTGGGCAAGTGGCACCTGGGCTACGGCGACAAGAAACCGGCGGACTACACCGCGAAGCTGCGCCCGGGCCCGCAGGACGTCGGCTTCGACTACCACTTCGGCGTGCCGTCCAACCACGGGGACGTGACCGGCGTGTTCGTCGAGAACGACCGCGTGTTCGGCATCCGCTCGGCGCAAGTGAAGCCCTTCGGCAGATCCTTCTACGGCGGGCGTCCCTACGTGGGCCTGGACGCGCCGCAGCGCAAGGACGAGGAGGTCATGGACGAGCTGACGGGCCGGGCCGTGCGCTGGATCGAGCAGCAGGCGCCGGGGGCCCCGTTTTTCCTCTATTTCACGCCCACCGCCGTCCACGAGCCCATCACCCCGTCCGCGAAGGCGAAGGGGACGAGCGGCTGCGGTCCTTACGGCGACTACCTGCACGATCTGGATCGCTCGGTCGGGCACGTGCTCGACGCCCTGGACCGGGGCAAGCTCGCCGCCGACACGCTGGTGATCTTCACGAGCGATAACGGCGGCGCGCTGGCGACAGAGGGGCAGAGCACCGAGGCCCGGGCCCACGCGGCGGGGCTGCGCGTCAGCGGCCCGTGGCGCGGGCGCAAGCACAGCGTCTACGAGGGCGGTTTCCGCGTCCCGTTCCTGGCGCGCTGGCCCGGCCGTGTGCCCGCCGGGACGGTGTGCGGCGAGACGATGAGCCTGGTGGACCTGCTGGCCACGGCGGCGGCGATCGTGGGCGAGGAGCTGCCGCCGCCCGGCAAGGGGGCCGAGGACAGCGTGAACGTCCTGCCGGCGCTTCTGGGTGAGAAACCTGCCCGGCCGCTGCGGTCCGAGCTGATCGTGCACAGCGCCGACGGGAACTTCGCCATCCGACAGGGGCCGTGGAAGTGGATCGAAGGCAGGCCGCACCCGAACGCGCGCAAAGGGCGCGCGGCGGAGTTCCGGCCCCAGCTCTACAACCTGGCAAGCGACCCGGCAGAGCAGAAAGACGTGCTGGCCGAACACCCGGAGGTGGCGCGGCGCCTGTCCGCGCTGCTCGACGCGCACCGCAATCGGGGCCACAGCCGTCCGGCGGCTCCGCCCCGGGCCGCGCGTTCAGATGACCCTGCAAGCGCGTTCCGCCCGGTACGCCGATGAGCGGCGGCCGTTGCCGCGGGCTGTTCACCGGGGCCGGCCCTCATGCGGCCGATCTAGATGCGCTCGCCCCGGCCCTGTATCCCGAGCCTTGTCGCCCGCGCCGGAGGCGTGCTATAATCCTGCATATGCGCCCCGCGCCGCTCCCGGGTCGTCACCTCCACACGGCTTTCGCGCTGGCCGTCGCGCCCCGCCGGACCGCTTCCCGCGCCCGTGTCCGCCCCCAGGCCCCGCCGCGCTCGCGCTGGCCGACGCCAACGCTTATGCAATCTGGTCCGGTTGTGAGGGCAGGAGCGGCTCGATCTTGATCAGCACCTCAGGCACATCGTGGGTGGCGGTGTTCCAAACCTGATCGAGATCAACCACATCGTACCCGTGATGAATCAGATGATCGCGCATGCCCGCAATCAACGACCACGGCAGGATCGGATGCCGGTCGCGAAAGGGCTGTGATAACCGCTTGACCGCCTCGCCAATCACCGTCAGTTGGTGGAGCACGGCGGATTGGGTTTTGAGATCGGCGAGAAATTCGTCCTTTGCCATGCCTTGGATGAAGGTCTGGACCAAGCGGCCGGCTTTAACAATGTCGAGGAGCGTGGCATCATCGCGGGGCATTGCGAGCTCCATCCGGCGAGACGATCACCTGAGCGGTGTTCAGAATGGTATCACGGCGCACCCAGTTGGGGCTCTGTTCCAATGCGCGTCTGCTAATCAGGTCGATGGGCCGCTGCAACAAGGCGGCAAGCTCCTGCTGCATCTGCGCGTGGGCAAGAAGCCCCCACTCCGCGTCATCGGCAAAGGTTACAAGCACATCGACATCGCTGTCCGGGCGAAAGTCGGCCCGCAGCACCGAGCCGAACAAGGCCAATTCGCGAACTTTCCAGCGTTGGCAGAACTGTGCGATGGCATCCATGGGCAGAGGAATAGCCAGAGTTGTCACGCGCGCAACTTCCCGAACCATATGCTGACGACACCAAGATTGTACCACAGATGCAGTAGAAGACCGGGCACTTCGTATCAGCCATAGCACGGCTCTGACTGGGGGTTGCAACAGGCCCTCCATGCCCCCGTGCTTTCGCACCGACCCCTTGTTGCCCGCGCCACCGGCGTGCTATAATCGACTATATGCGCCCCGTGCCGCTGCCTCTTGTTGTTCTGATCCTTCGCACGGCGTTCAGCGCGCCGTCGGCGCACGCCGAGCCGCTTCCGCCACCCGACTTGGCTCCGGATGGCGCTGCGCTGGCCGCCGCTGTTCCCGCCGCCAGAATCGAAGGCTTGCCCGGCGGCTTTGTTCTGGTCACGCCCCCGCCCGACCGGCCCGCGGCCGCCCTGGACCGGCACTACCGGTGGCGCTTCGAGCGCGCCGTCTTCGTCTACGCGCCCCGCGGCGGAGGCCGCCCGGGCCTGGCGCGCGTCGTAACGGTACACCACGGGCCGGAAGATGCGGACGCCGCCCGGCGCACCTCGCGCCTGTGCGCCCGCCTTCTGCGCCTGCACCGGGAGCGCTTCGGGCGGGACGCCACGTTCCCGCGCGGCGCCGCCGAGTCCGACGTCTGGCTCGCGCGCAGCGCGCGCCCGGGCGAGGGGGCCGGACACGCCCCGGGCGTGGGCGGCGAGACGCGGGATAACCAGGTGTACGTCTTCGCGACCGGGGCGCCGCGCAGCGCGGTCGAGTGGGTGCGCACCCTCGCCCACGAGTGGGGGCACCTCACCCTCCCCGCCGCCCGCGGCTTCTCGGCGCCGGAGGGCGACGCTTCGGGCTTTTTGGGGGAGCGGCTGTACCTGAAGTGGCTGCGCGCGGAGATGCTGGCGGGCAAGACGCCGGCCCCGGAGGACGGGACCGAGTCGGCGGGGCTGAACCAGTACCACGCCCGCCAGATCGCGCCGCTGATCGCCCGGTTCCAGGCGGCGGGGCCGGGATCGCCGAAGCTGGACGGCCGCGACGCCGGCGCGATGGACCTGTACGTCGGCGCGGCGCTGGCGGCCGACGAGGCGCTCGGGTCCGCGCTCCTGGGGCGCGGCGTGTTTTCCGTGATGGACGTGCGCCCGCGCGGGCTGCTCGCCGCGCTGCGGACGGCCGTGGCGCGGTCGGTGGTAGTCCCCGTGCGGCTGCCGGCATGGGTTCCCTTCCAGGGCGCCACCTACAGCGTCGCCCCGGCGGAACCAGGGGCGCGCGGCGCCCTGGCCCTGGCGGACCGCCCGCCCCTGCCGCTCCGGGGCGGAACGACCGAACTGCGCATCCGACAGCCGGGGTGGAAATGGGTCCGGACGGCATCGGGGGACGTGCGGGCGATCACCCTGCGGCGCGTGAACCAGGGCGCCCCCCGCTCATGACCGGCTTCGCCCCTGCCCAAGGCGCGGTGCGGGTGCTTGCGCCCTGCAAGGTGAACCTGGCCCTGGATGTCGGCGCGCGCCGCGCCGACGGCTATCACGACCTCGATTCGATCGTGGCGACCTTCCTGCCCGCCGACGAGCTGACGATCCGGGTGCGCCGCGGGCAGGGTGGCGGCATCACCCTGACCTGCGACGACCCGTCGCTGCCGACGGACGAGCGGAACCTGGTCCACCGCGCCGCGGGCGCGTTTCTGGCCCGCTTCGCTCCCGGCGGAGCTGTGGAGGTCAGCGTGCATCTTGCGAAGCGCGTCCCGGCCGAGGCGGGGCTGGGCGGCGGCAGCAGCGACGCCGCGGCGACCCTGCGCGCGCTCGACCGCCTCCTCCCCGGGGCGGCCACGCGGGCGACGCTTTCGGATCTGGCGGCGGGCCTCGGGTCCGACGTGCCGCTGTTTCTGGGCGGCGCGGGGGGCGCGCGCATGGGCGGGCGCGGGGAAAGGGTCACCGCGCTGCCGGTCGCTTTGCCGGCGCTCCACGGCGTCCTGGTCAAGCCCGGCGTCGGGGTGCCCACGGGACCCGCGTACGCCTTGCTGGACGCCCTGCCGGGGCGCACGCCGGGCGGCGCGACGGGGCGCCTGCTGGCGGCACTGCGGGCGGGCGGCGGCCCGGAGGCGGTCGGCGCGGCGATGGGCAACGACTTCGAGGCCGCCGTGTTGCCCGCCTATCCCGACGTCGCCCGGGCGCACCCCGCCAACGTCGGCGCCGCGGGAGCGGTCCGCGCCCTGCTCTGCGGCAGCGGCTCGGCGGTCTTCGGCCTGGCACGCGACCGCGGCCACGCGCGCGCGTCCTGGCCCAGGCGCTGTGCGGCCGCTTCCTGGGTGAAGCTCGCCACGATGACAGGAGGTGTGGACGACAAGGATGCCTGACCCGCAGCCCTCCCTTCGCTGCTGTGTCTGCCACGAGACCCGGGCCAAACCCTGGCGCATCGCGCCGGACAACCTCCTGGGCGGGGACGCTCGGTACCGGGCGGTTCGCTGCGTGCGCTGCGGCACGGCCCGGCTGACCCGCGCCCGCCCGCTTCCGAGACGGGCCGCTTCTACGCGCCGGACACCTACGCCCGCGCCGAGGGGGAGGCGACGACGAACGAAGTCGGCCGGCGCCTGGATCTGTACAACCGGGGCCTCGCCCTGCGCGCCCACAGCGACGCCCGCGGGACGGGCAGCGACCCCAAGCGGGTTCTGGACGTCGGCTGCGGCGACGGGCGGTTTTGGCGGCCATGGCGGCCCTGGGATGGGAGGCGGAGGGGCTGGAAACGGACGTGGTGGCGGCGGGCCTCGCGCGGCGCCGCGCGAGAGCGGTGATCCACGAGGCGCCGCTCGAAGCGCTGGACCTGCCTGCGGCCGCGTGCGACCTCGTGACGCTGCTGCACGTGCTGGAACACGTGCCCGACCCCCGGGGCACGCTCGCCGCGGTGCGCCGCGTCCTTCGCCCCGGCGGCACCCTCCTCCTGGCGCTTCCCATGTCGGGGGGCCTGGAGGCGGCCCTGTTCGGGAGCGCCTGGTACCACCTGGACCTGCCCCGCCACCTGTGGGGCTTCACGCCGCACGCGCTGACACGCCTGCTCGAGGAGTCCGGCTTCGCGGTCGGCTCGGTCCGCTATCTCCGTTCCTGTTCGCGCCGCAAAGCGTGCGCAGCGCCTGCGCCGGCGGGCGCGGCCCCGGGCAGGGGCGCGTCCGGCGGAAGCGGGCGGCGCGCTGGTCACGCGGGCGTTCGGCGCCCTGCTCAAACTCTCCGAGCGTTCGGGACGGACGCTGCCCGGGGAGATCATGGAGGCGGCCGCGGTGCGGCCCCGGAGGCCACGCCATGAGCGGTGTCGCGGCGCTGATACTGGCGGGGGCAAGAGGCTCGCCCGAGATGCAGGCGGCGACGGGCGGCCTGGAGAACCGCGCGCTGGTCCCCCTGGCCGGGCGATCCATGCTCGATTACGTCGTCGAGGCGGTGCGCGGCGGGTTGAAGGGTTCCGGGCGCGTCCTGGTCGCCGGCGACGTCCCCACGCCGCCCGGGTGCGACGCCGTGCCGGGCGGGGCGTCGCTGGTGGACACGCTCCTGAACGGCGCCGCGGCGCTCGCGCCCGAGGAATCCCGTCTGCTGGTCGCCACCGCCGACATCCCCTTCCTCACGTCTGAGGCCGTGGCGGACTTCCTGCGGCAGGCCGAGCGGCTGCCGGCCCAGTTTCACTACCCCATCGTCCCGGCCGACCGGTGCGCCGAGCGGTTCCCGCGGATGCGCCGCACGACCTTGCGGATCGCCGAGGGCCGTTTCACCGGCGGCAACCTGGTCCTGCTCGACCCGTCCTTTCTGCGCTCGCACGAGGGGTGTGCTGCGCGCCGCCTACGCCCGGCGCAAGAGCGTGGTGGGCCTCGCCAATCTGCTGGGGCCGGCGCTGCTCTTGCGCCTGGCCGCCTCGCGGCCCCTGCCCGGCCTGCTCACCATCGCGCACCTGGAGGCCGCCGTCGGGCGGGCGCTGGGCGGCGCCCGCGCGCGCGCTATCGTCTCCCCTTTTGCCGAGGTCGGCGCGGATGTCGACCGCCCCCAAGACGTCGAAATCGCGCGTTCTTTGTTGGAAAAGCCGGGTTTACGACCGCCTTACGCACCGTAAAGGTTGACGCCAGGGCGCGGAGGGCGTATAATCGCCAACGTACCGGTAAAATTCTGGTCACAGTCAGGAGACTCTCGCCGTGACGCCCGTTGTCCTGAGCGTGGGTTTTTACAATTTCGTCGTCAGCGACAAGATACTGGCACTGATACGGTCAGACTCCGCGCCGATGCGCCGTCTGGTGCAGGAGGCGCGCAAGGGCGGCACACTCATCGACGCGACGCAGGGCCGGAAGACGAAGAGCGTGCTGTTTTTGAACGGCGGCATCACGGTGGCGTCGGCGCTTTCGCAGGAGACACTGGCCCGGCGCCTGGGCGGCAAGGAGCCGCAGCCGTTCGCCGGCGGGATGGAGGACGCCCGCGTCGCGGCCTCCGAGGAGAAGGAGCTCGAGGCCAATGAGTGAGGCGGCGAGCAGGCGTGGCCACCTCTTTGTCGTCTCCGGGCCCTCCGGCGTCGGCAAGGACACGGTCCTTACGCGGCTGCGCCAGATCATGCCCGACGTTGCCCAGTGTGTCACCGCAACCACCCGCGAACGGCGGCCCGGCGAGGTGGAGGGGCGCGATTACCTTTTCATCTCGGTCCCCCGGTTCCGCGAGATGGTGGAGGCCGATGAGTTCCTCGAGTACGCGCAGGTCCATGAGAACTTGTACGGCACCCCCCGCTCCTGCGTGGAGGCCCAGCGCGCCGCCGGCCGCGACGTGCTGCTCAAGATCGACGTGCAGGGCGGTCTCACGGTCCGCACCAAGGTGCGCGACGCCGTGCTGGTGTTTCTGAAGCCGCCCACCGTCGACGAGCTGGAGCGCCGCCTGCGCGCCCGTTCGACAGAAAGCGAGGATAAGATCACCAAGCGCCTTCTGGACGCGCGTTCCGAGCTGCAGCAGATCCCCAACTACGATTACTCCGTGGTCAACGACGAGGTGGAGCACGCCGCCGATCTTTTGCGCGCCATCATTCTGGCGGAGCGCAGCCGTATTCACCCCCAGGGCGGGGCGCCCCAGGACGGGACCAGCGTCCCCTGGTCCGGCCCCCATGCCTGACCCCGGCCTGCCCCTCGCGGGACGCACGGTCGTCCTGGGCGTCGGCGGCTCGATCTCGGCCTACAAGGCCGCCGACCTGTGCTCCAAGCTGGTGCAGGAGGGCGCACGGGTTCTGCCCATCCTCACCCGCGCCGCGCTCCGTTTCGTGGGCCCGGCCACCTTCTGGGGGCTGGCCGCCGAGCCGGTCTCCACGGACACCTTCGACGAGCCGTTCCCGGGCGAGATCGGCCACCTGCATTACGCCGAGCTGGCGGAGCTTTTCGTGATCGCGCCGGCGTCGGCGGACCTGCTCGCCCGGCTGGCGGTCGGCCTGTGCGACGACATGCTGACCTCGGCGCTGACGGCGAACCGCGCCAAGCCGGTCCTTGTCGCCCCGGCGATGAACACGGACATGTGGGAACACCCGGCCACGCAGGCGAACCGGCGCACGCTGGAAGGCCGCGGCTACCGGTTCCTGGAGCCGGGCGTCGGGCGGCTGGCGGAGGGCGTGGTCGGCGCCGGGCGGCTGGCCGAACCGCCGGAGATCGTCCGGTCGGTGCGCGAGATACTCGCGCAGAAACAGGATCTGGCCGGCGCGTCCGTTCTCGTCACCGCCGGGCCGACGCGCGAGCCGCTCGACCCGGTCCGCTTCCTTTCCAACCGCTCGTCGGGCAAGATGGGTTACGCCCTCGCCGAGGCCGCCACGGCCCGGGGAGCGCGCGTCACGCTCGTTTCGGGGCCGACAGTCCTCCCCGCCCCCGCCCGGGTCGACGTCGCGCACGTGGAAACGGCCGCCGAGATGGAGCAGGCCGTGCTCGCCCGCGCGCAGGGCGCCGACGTGATCGTCCAGGCCGCCGCCGTCGCCGATTACCGCCCCGCCCGGCCCGCCGCGCACAAGATCAAAAAGAGCGAGGGATTGCGCCAGATCGCCCTCGAGCCGACCAACGACTTTTCCGTAACCCTGGGGCAAGCCAAGCGTCCCGGGCAGGTCCTTGTCGGCTTCGCCGCCGAAACCGAGCGTTTGGAGGAGAACGCCCGCGCCAAGCTCGCGGCCAAAAACCTCGACCTGATCGTCGCCAACGACATCACGCGGCCGGGCGCGGGCTTCGATACCGACACCAACATCGTCACGTTCATCGCCGCCGACGGCACGGCCACGCCGCTGCCGCAGATGCCCAAGCGCGCCGTCGCCGACGCCATCTGGGACCGGGTTGCTCAAGCCCTGCGTGGGGGGCTGACCGTGTTCGCCAGCGTCGTCGTCAATGTGGAGGCGCCCGGCCTGCGACAGCCGTTCACCTACGGGTGCCGGAGCCGATGGCCGGGCAGATCGCGCCGGGGGCGTGTTGCCGTGCCCTTCGGGCGGCAGGAGGCCATCGGCTACGTGGTGGCGGTGGAAACGCACCCGCCGACCTCGATCCGGGCGCCATCAAGGACATCCTCGCGCCGGTCCGGGGCGACGGCGCGTCGCTGCCGCCGGCCGTCCTTGCGACGGCGCGGTGGATGGCGCGTTCCCTACCTGTGCGACCTGGCCCAGGCGGTGCGCTGCGTCATCCCGGACGCCCAGGCGGCCCACGTGGTGCGGCGCGTCGCGCTGGCCGAGGATTGGGAAGCGCGCCTGCCGCAGATCACGACGCTTTCCACCGGCACCTGGTGCTGACGCTGGCGTCCCTGGGCGGCCTGGCGACGGAGCAGGATCTGGCCCAGGCGGCGGGCGGTCCCACCGCGGGGCGCGGCCCCCGCCGTGGGGCACGGTCCCGCCGCGGGGCACGGTCCCACCGCGGGGCGCGGCGCGCGCATCGACTCCCCTATCCCTGCTCCGCAAGCGCGGTGTGCTCGAAGACCGGTGGAGCGTGGAAGCGCCACGCGCGGGCGCGCGCAAAGTGAAAGCCGTGCGCCTTTGTGTCCCCTGGGACGACGCCGAAGAGGCCGCCGCGGCCCGGGAAAAGAAGCCCCGGCCAGGCGCGCCTGCTGCGCACGCTCGCCTCGGCGGGCGGCGGCCCGCTGCCGCTGGCCGAGGCGCTGGCCCTGTCGGAGACGTCCGCCGACGCCGCGAGGCGTCTGGAGACGGCGGCGCTGCTGGCCTCCGAGGTGCTGGAGGTGCGGCGGCGGCCCTTCCAGTTCGTCGCCGGCGCCGCCGTGCCGCCGATGCTGACCGGCGAGCAGCAGGCCGCCGTGACCGAGATCACCCGCCGGCTCGACAGCCGCGCCGCGAACGTCGCCCTGCTGTACGGCGTGACCGCGTCCGGCAAGACCGAAGTGTACCTGCGCGCGATCGCGGAAACGCGGCGGCGCGGGCGCGCGCCGCCCTGGTGCTCGTGCCGGAGATCGCCCTCACGGCGCAGGTGGTGGACAACTTCCGCGCGCGCATCGGCGACCGAGGTGGCCGTGCTGCACTCGGCGCTGTCGGTGGGGGAGCGGCGCGACGAGTGGCAGCGCATCGGGCGCGGCGAGGCGGACGTCGTCGTCGGGGCGCGCTCCGCCGTTTTCGCGCCGCTCGGTGACGTCGGGCTGATCGTGGTCGACGAGGAGCACGAGGGCTCCTACAAGCAGGACAACCCCGCGCCGCGCTATCACGCCCGCGACGTGGCGATCGCCCGCGCCCGCGCGACGAACGCGACCGTGCTGCTCGGGTCGGCCACCCCCGCCGTCGAAAGCTTCCACAAGGCCGGATCGGGCGAGTGGGGCTTCCTCCCACTGCGGCAGCGGGCCCTGTTCCGCCCCCTTCCCTCGGTCGAAGTGGTGGACCTGCGCCAGGAGTTCAGAAAGGCGCAGCCCGGCGTCTTCTCCGAGGCGCTGCAGCAGGCCATCGCCGACCGGCTGGCAAGCGCGAGCAGATCATCCTGTTCCTGAACCGGCGCGGCTTCGCCATGTTCCTGCTGTGCCGGGACTGCGGCTACACGACGCGCGCTGCCCCCACTGCGACGTGTCGCTCACCTACCACGCCGGGGCCCGCCGCCTGCAATGCCACCACTGCGACTACCAGCGCGCCGCCCCCGCCGTCTGCCCCAACTGCCAGGGCCAGCGCATCCGCCCGTTCGGCATCGGCACGGAAAAGGTGGAGGAGGAGGTCAAAAAGCTGTACCCCGAGGCGCGCGTCCTGCGCATGGACCGCGACACCACGGCCAAGAAGGATGCCCATTTCAAGATGCTGCGCGCCTTCAAGGGCGGCGAGGCGGACATCCTGATCGGGACGCAGATGGTGGCCCAAGGGCCTGGACTTCGCCGGCGTCACCCTGGTCGGCGTCATCTCGGCGGATACGGCCCTCAACATCCCCGACTTCCGCGCCGGCGAGCGTGCGTTCCAGGCGCTCACCCAGGTCTCCGGGCGTGCCGGACGCGGCGCCGCCCCGGCCACGTCCTGGTCCAGACCTTCAACCCGGAGCACGAATCCGTGGCCGCCGCCGCCGAGCACGACTACGAGGCCTTCTACACGCGCGAGATCAAGAACCGGCGCGAGCTTTCCTACCCGCCCTTCACGCGCCTGGCCAACGTGATCGCCCAGGACGAGGACGGCCGCGCCGCCGAGGCCCGCCTGCGCGCGCTCTCCTCGCTGCTGGGGGGCCGCTCCCTCCTCGACCCCGGCCCCGCCGCCCTGGGCGGCGACGACGACCTCGAAGTCCTCGGCCCCGCGCCCTGCCCCCTGTCCCGTTTGCGCGGGCGCTACCGCTGGCACCTGCTGCTCAAAGCCCCCAAGGTGGAGACGCTGCGGGAGCGCCTGTCCGCCGCCTTCAGCAAACTGTCCGCCTCGGAGCGCTCCGGCGTCACCATCGACATCGACCCCATGAGCCTTCTATAGGGGTCCGCACGCCCGGCTTCACGAGGGGCGGCAGGAAAGGGTTCCGGGGAGGTGCAGTTCTCGCGAAGCGGAACAACGGCCGGGTGGAGCGGACCATGTGGGACCGGCGGGCCGCGCCGTAGCGGCGCGCCGGTTCACCAGGGGCGGTCTGCGACGACCTTGCCCAGGGCGGCCGCCTGGACAAGGCGCGCCCCTGCCTGGTACAAGAGCTCCCGGCAGGCCCGCAGCGACGCGCCGCTTTTGGTGATGTCATCCAGCAGGAGAACCGTTTTGCCCTGGACCAGCGACTCGTCGGTGACCGAGATGGTTTGCAGGTGAAGCTGGCGGTAACTCGGGCCGCCGAAAACGATCCGCTTGATCTTGGTGTGGCGCGCCAAACAACCGGTCGCGTCCACGCGCCCGTTGGCCGCCGGGCTGCGCCAACAGGCGGATGCTGGGGGCGTCCTGGAAAGGGTCGTGCGAGGGGACGGTGGCGAGGGCGATGTCGGCTTCGAGCATGGGGTCGAGCTTCTCGAACAGCCGCCTCCGCACCCACTTGCGGCCTTTGTTGAACTCGTTGATCCACCGGGTCCATTCGACGCCCTGGCGCACCGCCCCCAGCGAGGACGCGCTGTAGCCGGGATGCCCCTCGCGCACGATGTACTGCAAGGCGGCCCGGTTCTCCATGACCCGCGCGACCGGGTAGTAGGGGCCGAAATCGACGATGCGGCCGGGATCGTTGTACCGATCAAAAGCTGGGGTGAAGACCGCCGGCTCGCGGCGGCCCCCGTAAGGCGCTTTCTCTTCCATCTTCCGGGGCCAGACCTATGAACATCCGTGGCGGTGGGCGCCCACCTTGATTGTACCCCAGCCGCCCTATTCGGCAGTCTCCCCCGCCGCAACCCGCGCCTTTCAGAAAAACCGTGATAGAGCGCCGGCAGCACGCCGATAATAGGTGGTGACTTAGTTCCCAGTAGATCGGCGATCGAATGACCAGGGCACAAACGCTATCACGGCTGCTCCCACGAAAGTTCAGGGAGAGGATGTTCCGCCTGACGGCTCGCGGGGCGGGGCTGCTGGCGGGGTTGACGGTCCTTCTGGCCACCTGCCTGAGCGGGGCGGCGCTGTACCTGTTTTCGCGTGAGGCCCTGCGTCAGGAGGTGCGCGGCAACCTGGTGCACGGCGCCTCGACCATTTCCACCCTGGTCGACGGCGACGCGCACCGCCGGTTCACCTCGCCGCGGCAGGAAACCGGGGCGGCGTATGCGCGGGCGATCGCGCCGCTGCGGCGGGTGCTGACCGCGCGCAAAGACATCACATTGGTTTACACCTGCATCCTCGTCGACGGGAAGGTGCACTTCGTGCTGGACCCCACCGAGGCGGGCGACCCGGACGGCGACGGCGTGGACGACAAGTCACACGTCATGCAGCCTTACTCCGACGCGCCCCCGATGATGCTGTACGCCCTGCGCTCCGGAAAGCCGGCCGCCGACGAGAAGCCGTATTCCGACGGTTGGGGGAGCTTCATCAGCGGGTACGCCCCTTTTTTTGATTCCCGCGGCAGGCAGGTCGGCGCCGTGGGCGTGGATCTGTCGGCGGACCTGTACGTGGCGCGTTTGGCCAAGATGCGCCGGGCCGCCGGGTTCGGGCTGGGCCTGGCGCTCGTGCTGTCGGCGGGCGTCGGGTTCGCGGTGGGGTTCCTCCAGCGCAAGGCGCTCGCCTTCCGGACGGCACAGGACCGCTCCACCCGGCACCTGCGGCGACAGAACGAGACGCTGGTGCGGCTGGCAAGGAGCGAGACGCGGAACCGGGATGATCTGGCCGCCATGCTGCGGGAAATCACCAGGGCGTCCGCCCACACGCTCGATGTCGAGCGTGTGGGCGTATGGCTCTACGACGAGGACCGCACCCGGATCCGCTGCGTCGACCATTACGACAGGAGCACGGATCGGCACCGGGAAGGCGGCGAGCTGGCGGCGGCGGATTACCCGGCGTACTTCAAGGCTTTGGAACAGGAGCGGACCATAGCGGCGCACGATGCCTGCCATGATCCCAGAACCGGGGAGCTGGCAGACGCGTACCTTTCCGCCCTGGGCATCACGTCGCTGCTGGATGCGCCGATCCGGCTGGGAGGCCGGATGATAGGGGTGGTTTGTCACGAACAGGTGGGAGCGCCGCGCCGCTGGGCGCTCGAGGAACAGAACTTCGCCGGCTCGATCGCCGATATCGTTTCCCTGGCCCTGGAGACCTGGGAGCGCCAGCGGGCGGAACAGGCGCTGCGCTCCGCCCATAACGAACTGGAGCGGCGGGTCCGGGAACGGACCGCGGAGCTGGCGCAAGCCAACGAGGCGCTGCGGGCGGAGATCGCCGAGCGCGAGCGGGCCGAGGAGATGATCCGCTGGCAGGCGCACCATGACGGGCTGACCGGCCTGCCGAATCGCACCCTCTTCCAGGATCGTTTGGAGCAGGTACTGGCGATCTGCGAGCGCAAGCAGGAGTCGGCGGCCGTCCTTTTCCTCGACCTGGATCGCTTCAAACAGATCAACGACACCCTGGGCCACGACGCGGGGGACCGGCTCCTGCAGGAGGTGGCCCGGCGGCTCACCTGCCGGCTGCGCGCCGAGGACACGATCGCCCGGATGGGCGGGGACGAGTTCACTATCCTCGTCCCCACGATCGCGCGTCCCGAGGCGGCGGCCCGGATGGGCCAGGACCTGCTGGACGTGCTCGCCGAGCCGGTCGTGCTGGGCAACCACGAACTGGTGGTCACCGTCAGCATCGGGATCAGCGTATACCCCTTCGACGGCAGGGATCCGCAGACCCTCCTCAAGCACGCGGACGTGGCCATGTACCGCGCCAAGGAGCAGGGCCGCAGCGGCTACCAGCTCTACACGACGGCGATGAACGCGACCGCCCTGCGGCGCTTCACCCTGGAATCGGGCCTGCGCCGGGCCATCGAGTGCGACGCCCTTACCCTGCTGTACCAGCCGCAGGTGGAGCTCGCCACCCATCACATTATCGGGGTGGAAGCCCTCGTGCGCTGGCATCACCCCGAGCTGGGGCTCGTGTCCCCCGCGGAGTTCATCCCGCTGGCGGAGGAGATGGGGGTGATCGTGGCGCTGGGCGAGTGGGTGCTGCGCGAGGCGTGCCGTCAGGCCGCCTTCTGGCAACGAGCGGGCCGCCCGCTGCGGACGGCGGTGAACCTTTCGGCGCGGCAGTTCCGCCAGCGCGGGCTGGCACAGACGGTGTCCCGGATCCTGGCCGAAACCGGGCTGGAGCCCGGGTGGCTCGACGTGGAGCTGACGGAGACCGCGATCATGAGCGACGAACAGGCGGCCGTCGACACCCGGCCCCCGCACAAGCGCCCGCCGAGCCACCTGTCGGGGCACGACTTCGGCACCGGGTACTCGTCGCTCGCCTCCCGCCGGCGCGACCCCCTGGACCTCCTGACCCTCGACCGGTCGTTCGTGACGGGCGTCGCCGAGAGCGAGAAGGACCAGGCGGTTGTGCGGGCGCTTGCCGAACTGGCGCACGCCCTGGGGATGGAGGTGGTCGCCGAAGGCGTCGAGACCCAGGCGCAGCGCGACTGCCTCCACGCGCTGGGCTGCGACGTGATGCAGGGCTACCTCTTCAGCCACCCGGTGACCGCCCAGAAGCTCGAGGCCCTCCTCGACGACGCCCCCGCGCCGCCGCGCCCCCGCTGGCTGCGGCGGCGCGCCGCGTAGGCGGGACACGGGAAAACGGCGATGCTAGGAGCCGGCGCCGCCCAGCGCCCGCCCGAAGGCGCGCGGCGCCCGCACGGGCCGCCCCGTGGCCGGGTCCACGAACGCGCCCCGCGTTCGTGCCGTGGCAACCAGGCGGCCCGACGCCTTTTCCGTGAGGGTATAGGTGATGGTGAGCGAGGCGCCTTTGACATCGGTGAACCGGCCGGCGATCTCGATCTCGTCGCCGTAAACGGCGGGGGTGACGTAGCGGACGTGCGCCTCGACGATCACGAGGTGCACCCCCAGGCGCGCGAAGTCGTGGAACGAGAGCCCGATCTGCTTCAGGAACTCGGAACGGGCCTCTTCCAGGTAGCTCAGATAGACGGCGTTGTTGACGTGCCCGAACGAGTCCAGCTCGTAGGAGCGCACGCGTACCGTGGCGGAAAGGGGCGTGAACAACGGTGGCGGGGGGCGGGCGCTTCGGGAACGGCGGCGGGACCGCCGCCGTTCCCCGCCCCGCGGGCGATCGGCCGTTACTTCTGGAAGTACGCGGCGTTCTTCTCGATGAAGGACTTCCACTGATCCGGCACTTCGTCCTCCATGAAGATGGCGTCCACCGGGCACTCCGGCTCGCACAGGCCGCAGTCGATGCACTCGCCGGGGTCGATGTACAGCTGATCGTCGTCGTCGCCGCCGTGGATACAGTCCACCGGGCAAACCGCGACACACGACTTATCCTTAACGCCGATACACGGCTCAGCAATCACGTAAGGCACGAAAACCCTCCTGGGCACGGTCCCCGCAGGCACTCGCGGCTGCGGGGCGGTGGTGTCCATTATAGCAAATCGGCGTGCAAAGCGCAAGAAGCACGAGCCGGTTGTCGGGACGCAAAAAAGGCGGGGCGCTCCGCCCCGCCTCTTCTCCGAGCGCCACAGGAAGGGGCGATCTATGCCGCCTTCGCGTAGCGCCGCCGTGCGTCGCCCTCCCGGGCGTCGCCGCCGGCCTGTTCCCCGTCCGCCCCCGGTTCGGGCATCGAGATGATGACCGTCTGCGCCTCCTGGCGCTTGCGGAAGTTCACCGTCTCCCAGTCGCGGATGTAGTCCAGCACGGTCTGCGCCATGCGCCGCGCGTCCCACTCGGGCATGAGCAGCGTCAGGGATTCGGTCGCGCGGACCATCTTCACCGCGCCGCTCCCCCCGATCGCCTCGCCGACGCCGTTGTCTATCTTCAGCACGTACGGCTGGCGGTACTTCACGTCCTTGCGCAGGGTGAACACGCGCGCCTGGAAGCCGTCCTCGTGGGCGCTGCCCTTGTGGTCGGTCCATTCGCCGAACGTGCCGTGCAGGATGTCCCAGCACACCAGCTTGAAGTCCGGCGCGTCGACGAAATGCCGCACGCGCGTCTTGGCCTTGTAGTTCTCATCGAACTCCAGCAGGGTGAAGGCCACCTTGTTGCGCCGCGGGTCCAGGGACAGCATGTCGCTGATGTCCAGAACCCGGTCCTTGGTCACGTATTTGTAGATCTGCACGCGGGTGAGCGGCGCGCCGGGCGCGCCGTACGTCGTCTCGTTGCTCGCCATTTTCTCCAACCTTTCTTCACCTGAGCCAGTCACTCAGCAACGATGGCGGGGGCTGTCCGCCGTCACAGCACCTTGTGATAACGGCACGCCGGGTTCTCCCCCAACGAACCCCAGCACTCCCAGCAAAGGATGTACCCCTTGCCGCCGATATAGTAAAGGTTCGACACCAGGTCGTCGCCGCACTCGGGACAGCGGCCGCGCACCCACTGGGGGTCCGGCCGTCCTTCGCGCCCGCTCGGCGGCGCCGCCACCGGGGTCGCTTTTCCCGCGGGCGTCTCGCCCGGCCTTTCCTTTTTGCGCGCACTCTCCTCCACAACCAGCCCCTTTTCCATTCGCCTCAAAACCCCTTTCGTTTGCCTCTTGGTTGCGGCTCCCATTCTACTGATATTGTACCATGCTTTGTGATGATTGTCAATTTCTATCATCAGGTAAGGCAAAATTATGTTTGTTTTCAGGAAAGTGTTTGCCCTGCACAGGTACTCCGCGCAGGGTGCGAAACCCGGAAAAGGCGCTTTACGGCTTGCTTATCCGGTCGGAGGGGGCGGAGAGGGAAAGGAGGTAGGCGCCCAGCGCGGCGTTGTAGTCGCCGCGGGCGCGCAGGATCGCCTCGATGGCGTCGCGGGCCGCGCCGTCCCCGCCCGCGCGGGCGGTGACCACGTGCGCGACCGCCTTGACCTCGGGGACGGCGTGGGCCGGGGCGATCGCGACCGCGGCGGCGCGCAGGGCGGGCAGGTCGTTCAGGTCGTCGCCCAGGTACGCCACCTCGTCGGGGGCGACGCCCAGCCGGAAGGCGAGCTCCAGGAGCGCCCTGCCCTTGTCGCGGACGCCCTGCAGCAGATGCGCGACCCCCAGCTCGCGCGCGCGCCGCTCCACGGCGGGCGAAGAGCGCCCCGTAAGCCAGGCGATCTGGAGGCCGACGAAGCCCGCCATCACGATCCCCAGGCCGTCGTGGATGTGGAAGCGCTTCGATTCCCGGCCCGCGTCGTCGTAGACGACGCCGCCGTCGGTGAGGGTGCCGTCCACGTCCATCGCCAGCAGGCGTATGCGCGCCATAGACGCCATCACACGATCCCCGCGCGCAGCAGGTCCTTGAGCATCAGCATGCCGACGGGCCGCCCGGCCGCGTCGACCACGGGCAGGTCGCCGATGCGCGCCTTTTCATTCCCGGTGCGCGGCTTTTCCCGCTCGAACCGCTGGACCACTTCATACGCCAGGGGGTCCCCCGTCACGACGTACGGCGAGCGGGTCATCGCCTCGCCGGCGGGCCGCGCGAGCGCCTGCGGGTCGGCCAGAAGGGCGCGACGGACATCGCCGTCGGTCAGGATGCCGGTCAGGCGCCCCGCCTCGTCCACGATACAGGCCGCCCCCGCCCCCGCTTGCGTGATGGCGAACAGCGCCGCGTGGAGCGTCGCGGACTGGTCCACGACCGCGAGCTCGTCGCCGGTGCGCATCACGTCCGAGGCGTGGAGCAGCAGCCGCCGCCCGAGCGAGCCTGCCGGGTGGAGCTGCGCGTAGTCGTCGCGCCCGAAGCCGCGCGCCTCCATCACCGTCACGGCGAGCGCGTCGCCCAGCGCCATCATCGCGGTCGTGGACGTGGTGGGGGCGAGGCAGAGCGGGCAGGCCTCGCGCGGAACGCACACGTCGAGGACCACGTCGGAGGCCCGGGCCAGCGTCGAGCCGGCGCGGCCCGTCATCGCGATCAGGCCCGCGCCGCGGCGCTTCAGGCCGGGCAGAACGGCCAGCAGCTCGTCCGTCTCGCCCGAGTAGGAGAGCGCCAGCACCACGTCGTCCGAGGTCACCATCCCCAGGTCGCCGTGCAGCGCCTCGCCCGGGTGCAGGAACAGGGCGGGCGTGCCCGTGGACGAGAGGGTGCCCGCGATCTTGCGCGCGACCGCCCCCGACTTGCCCATGCCCGTCACGACGACGCGGCCCGAACAGGCGCGCAGCAGCGCGGCGGCGCGGCCGAAGGCGTCGTCGAGGCGGTCGGCCAGGGCGCGCAGGGCGTCCGCCTCCTCCCGGAGCACGCGGCGCGCGTGCGCGAGGGCATCGGAATGTTCCATGGGCAGATTATAGCACGGGCGGACGAACTTTGGGTGCTATAATACCTCAACGGGCTCGGGAACGGAACCCAGGAGGAAATCACGATGGCGACACTTGCTCGCTACAACGACGGCAGCGGCGCCCCCGCGCCTGCGGACGCAGCACTCGCTCTCTGGTCGCTGAAGAAGCTGCCCATGAACGCCGAGGCCGAGTGGACGCTGGACGAAAAGTTCCGGCGGGTCCAGGCGGCCGGTTTCGAGGCGGTGGAGTGCTGGCTGGGCGACGCGGACGAGGGGGCGAGGTGAAGGCGGCGCTCGACCGGCACGGACTGCGGCTCGTGCTGGAGGACACCGCCCTTTCAGGCTCGCCGAGACCCGCGCCACGGTCGAGCGCGCCGTGCGGCTGGGCGCGGACTACGTGTTCGCCCAGCCCGCCAGCGCCTTCACTCCGCTCGACGACGTGGTCACCCTGGTCGGGGACGGGTGCGCCCTGGCGAACGAGCGGGGCATCCTTTTTCGTGGAGACGCACCGCAACAACTTCACCGAGAACCTGCCGCAGACGCTGGCGCTCATCGAGCGCGTCCCCCCACATCTGTCTCACCGCCGACCTGTCGCACTTCGTCCTCGTCGGCGGCGAGTTTACGGCTGGGCCGAGGAGCGCGCCGCGGAGCGCCTCGCGCCGGTCCTGGAGCGGACGTCACACCTGCACGGGCGCGTTTCCAACGGCGAGCAGATCCAGGTGGACGTGGGCGACGGCAGCGGCCCGGCGGCGCAGTTCTTCGTGGAGAACTCCGGCCACGGCGATGCGCCACTGGCGGGCGGGCGCCGGGCCGGGCGACGTGTTCCCGTTCGCCAGCATGGCCCGCCGCGCTACGCGATCACCCTGCCGGACGGGCGGGAGTTCAGCGACCGCTGGGAGCAGAGCCTGGTCATGAAACGGCTCGCCGAACGGGCCCTGGGGAGGCCGGCGCGTGAAAACCGGTCACCGCACCGCCAGGCGCACGAGGAGGACGGCCGCCAGGGCCGCCAGCACGGCCAGCCCCGCGATGTCCGGGCGCGCGGCGGCGGGCGAGCAGATACAGCGCGCGTAAGGCGGCGAGCACCGTCGCCGCCGCGGCCGCGCGGGCGAGCGGCGCACCAGGGGGAGCAGCAGGCGCGCCGCCCGCGGCTGCCGACGGCCAGGTCGGTGAAGAACGGCAGCTTCTCGTGCGGCGACAGATCCAGGCGGAAGCTGCCGACCAGCCGCAGGAGGGCGGCGAGGGCCGCGAGGAACACCCCGCCCCCCACGAAAGCGCGCAGGCGTAGCTCCCACCGGGTGTACGGGACGACGAAGAACAGGCGCCGCCGGGCCATCTCGCGGAGCACGGTTTCGCGGCGGCGCGGATAACGCTCCGCGTCCAGGTGGGACAGGACGTCCCAGAGCGATTCCGGGGCCAGCGCCGCCACGTACGCCGCGAACTGCCCGATGTCCCGCTCCTCGTCGGTCATCGAGAACGGGCCGACGCCGGCCCGGGCCTTGTATGCCATGGTCTGTTGTGCCGGCGTCTGCGCACCCGCCGCCCGGCGGCGGAGCAAGAAAGCGGGGCGAAACGGCTTGTTTGATAGACTATTTTTCCGCCGCGCCTGCCGTTAAAACGCGGGGCGAAAATAAAGTGTTTTATTTTTGTGCAAATAGGGTAGAATAAAGTGTGCGTGTCCGCCCCGGTCTTAGCCGGTGAGCAGAAGACCGTTTCGCCTGAGGACGCTGTACATCTCGCCGTAGAGGTGACACCAGACTGTCAACGAGCCGATCCGGAAGGCGAGGCTGGAAGGATCGCACCCGAAATAGCAGGAGGGCTAGCCCGGCTCAGCAAAGCGGCGCAGCATGCCGCGAGCCAGGCACACCGGAAACGAACTCTAAGCGAGGAGACACAACGGGCACGGGGCCGAGGGCCACCGGCCCGTTTCACATTTTAGTAGTGGTCGGCCCCGGCCGCCGGCAGCGGCGCCACCCAGACGGTGGAAGCGCACCTGGTTCCCGTGGTCTTGCAAAAGGATCGGTCCGCGCGGCATAGTCCTCGTCCATGGCGCCGCCCGTCTGCCCCCTCCGCCCTGGTTGTTTTGTACCACCCGGCCGTTCTGCAGCACGGTGGCGCGTGCCGCTCTCGACCTTGTTGCCGCCCGCGTCGAAACGGGGCGCGCGGAAGATCACGTCGTAGCTCTGCCACTCGTCGGGCCGCTTGCAGGCGTTCACCAGGGGCGCGGCCTGGTTGTACAGCGCGCCGCAGTCGCCCCGGCCCGGATTCTCGACGCCCCACGAGTCCAGTACCTGGACTCGTACCTTCCCTGCAGGAAGACGCCGCTGTTGCTGCGCCCTGTCCCTTCACCTCCGGGGGCGAGTCGGGGCAGTAGAACTCGATGTGGAGGTGGAAGTTCTCGAACTTGTCGCGGCTCAGGATGTCGCCGCCGCGCGTGGTCATCGCGCCGCCCTCGATCGGCCGCTGCCGCCCCCCCGCCGCGCCGCTGCACCCAGTGGTCGAGGTTCGTACCGTCGAAAAGCGTCACCGCCCTCGGGCGGCGGCAGGAAGCTGTCTGCCATCATGGGTTTCCTCCCGGGATTCGCCGTATGCATCACCCCGCAAGGTTCGCTCACGGGCGGACAACCTCCTCCTACATCCCCACTTGAAGCAGTCCTGGCGATACCCGGATCTTGCCGGGCGACGGCTGCCTTTCCAGCAACAGGAAACAAGATGGCAGCCAAGATGGCGATGACGACGAGAATCTCAATGAGTGTGAAAGCGGCGCGCACCCGTTATCCACGGAGACAATGCTCGACGTTGCAGGGCAGCCTGAGGGTTCCCGCGGTTCGGCGTGGGGAGGTGTTCTCGTTGGTGTCTGCGAGACACCGAACGTCTGCCCGGCCACGGCATGGGCCACGCTGTGGCGCAGGTAGACCAGGGTCAGCAGCACTCCTGCCCGGGCAAAGCCGCCGAGCGTGCCCGCCGCCGACGGCGCGCTTTGGGTCGTTACGTGCGGCATGCGCTTCGCGTCGCCGGGCCACGAGCGCGGGCAGAGCGGCGGCGAAGAGTTCTGCCAGCGCCGCCGGGGTAGTCCGGTCAGGCGCGGACTTTGTCGGGCGGGCAGATCTCAAGCTGTTTCAGGGTCATGCTCTTTCCCTACATCAGACGAAGAAACGCTATTCTTCGGAGTATCTACGCTGGCCACGCGCTCGACCGCCATAGCCCTGTCCCTCTATGGACGCTCCTCCGCCCCCATCGCACAGCAGTTCGACCTGCAATGGCCACATGAAAGCCTTCAGGTTGAACGGCTTACGGCCACCTTTGTGAAAGCGGATGTGGACCTACTGCTAGGATATTCCATGTTAATTATTCGGCAAGACCGTGCGGTTCTTGACCGTTGCCGGAGGCGAGGGCCAAGTGGAACGAGTGCTTTCGCTTCCCTTTTTCGTCCACGGAGAGTTTACCCGTCAGGTAAAGCTCGTTAAAACGTGCGATGTACTCGGGCGGTTCATGCGGAAAGTAGGTTTCAATTGCCTGGCGAATTTTGCCATTATGGCGAGCGCGAACGCGCTTTCCGACTCATCCAGCGTGGCGACAGCAACGCGTCCACCACCACCCGCCTCTGTTAGCTGCGGTAGTGCGGCGGCGGCGTACAAGCGGCGAACTGCCTCTTTGCGCAATCCGTCTGCACGCGCATAGGGTTTGGTTTGTCGCTCCCGATATTCACGCATTTTGAGGATATAATCCCTTTGTAGTAGTTGTCGCTGCTCGGGCGAGGCTTGGCAAGTTCCTTTGCATCCGGTCGCCGGGGCATAGCTTCGGGGGCATCCTCAATGGCGCGCAAGTGGCTCAAAGCACGCGCCGCACCGCTCTCGATAGATCGGCCACGTTGGTGGCGGCGCATGCACAAGCGGCGGGTCAGCCGCTGCTTGCCATCTTTCCCAGTCACCACGCGCAGCCCGTACACATCGGCCAGAGCTTGGAGCACGTGCGCGGGCGCAACGACCGCATCGCCGACGACTGTTACGGGCTTCGGCTCGCAGAGCCACATCGACCACGAGGGCGTTTTCGCTGCGCGCGTTCAAAGCAGCGACGGCCTTGCCGAGCGTTGCGGGGATGGGCGGCGAGTGCCTTCAAATCAGAGGCGGGTGGCGCGGGATCCGGTTCAGGTTCGTCAACGGGTTGTTGCTGATCGCCATCTCTTCCAAGGGCGAGAACTCCATCTTACCCGACATGTCCGGATACTCTAGCCGAAAACGCGCTGGTTCAGCATCTCACCCATGCGCAGGAAGGAGTCGGGGGCTTGCTTGATCTCGTGAAGCGTACCTTTCAATTGTTGGAGAGCCCTGCACATACAGGTAAAGCGCGAACCGGAGCACCTGTGCTTGCTGACCGGGGCTCAAAGAGGCGACGCTTGGGCTTCCGTCGTGCATCGCCTGCAATTGCTGCGGTGTCAGCGACTTTATCACTCCGCGTGCGACGAGACTGTCTCGCGAGACGCGCGGGTTGTAAGGGGACATGAGCCGCTCGGCGTCCGCAAGCGCTGACGCACACTCTTGCAGGGTCACGCCCGGCAGATCGTGCGGGTCGGAGTAGCGTTTCTTCAGCACGAACAGGTTGCCCCGGCGCTCGGCATCGTAATCATAAGCTGCCGCCAGCTTCTCTACCGCCTTCTCTACCGCTACGGACAGCGGCGCACTTTGGGATAAAGTTGGTGCCGCTTGATCCGGCAGTGCGGGTCGCAGAGGAGCGCCCTCGGCCACGAACGCGACCCGCGCCTGCGTAGCCATAGCCGCTAGCGTGTCCTGGAACACACGGGCCTGTGTCTGCGTGATGCGAACGGTTGGCTCCTCAACGGCACTTGTGCAGACGCTCTTTGGCTCGTGCGCAAATAGCGGTAAGCTGTTTGCGGCTATCACAGACCAGGTCAGGGCGAGGGCGAACGGCACCAAGCGGCTACCACCTATAGCCCTCACGGCTGTACTCCTTGCGAAGGGGCAAAAGGGTAGATTAGATGTTCCGACGAATAAGAGTTTGGCTAAGCTGTCGCAATGCAGGCGACCCATTGCCTGTTCGCTTAGCCGGCAAGACGATTCAGTTGCATCAGGGCTACCACCGCCGAGGCGGTCATCGCAAACAGGCCGGGCACCAGCCGGAACTCGTCGCGCCGTTGCTCTTCGCTCAGCGTAGCACCCTTGGGCTTGTTGTGCGGCACGAGCATCCCCGCGGTACCCCTGGTAACCCAAGTCCCCCTGCTCCTTGGCGTGAGGGTACTGCCCCGCAATGCCACTCTGCTCATAAACGCGGTTGTCCCACATCGGCCCGCAGTGCCCCGTATCCACGTCCAAAATCTCGCCCGAAGCGTCGGTCGCCACCCTGCGTCTTGAGCGTGTGGCGCTTTTTCTTGCCTGAGTAGAGGCGCCCCCGCGCCGCGTCGTCGCCGGGGCGAGACACCGGCGTCTCGAAGCTGCCCGCAATCAGATAACCTCCTCCTGTATCGCCACCTGAGCCAGCGCTGGCGATACCCGGATCTTGCCGGGCGACGGCTGCCCTTCCAGCAGGCGGGCCAGCTCCTCCGCCGCCCGCCGCCCGACGGACTCCTGGTCTTTGCCGAAGTACCAGGTCCCCGGCTCATACGCCCAGGCGAAGACCGGGTCGCCGAAGATCGGGTCGCCGAACACGACCAGGTCGAAATCGCGGCCGACGCGCCGCCCGGCGCGCAGCGCCGCCGCGGTGACCCCGACCGCCGCGCGGTCTTTCACGCACAGGATCGCCGTCGGCGCCTCAGGCCCCGAGAGCCACCCCTGCGCCAGGGCCTCACCCTCCGGACGCTCCCGGGCGGCGCCGACCCACCGCCGCGGGTCGAACCCATAGGCAGGCGCGAGCTCTTCCCAGGAGCCCCGGATCTTGCGGTAGTAGTCCATCGAATCCCCGGTGGTCACCAGCCCGACGCGGCGGTGGCCTCGGCCGGCGACATGCTCCAGGGCGGTCTCGACGTTGCCGCGGATGTGAAACGCGAGGCTGGGCAGTTCCGGGTCCGGGCAATGCCCCAGGATCACGACCGGGCGACTGAGCCGCTTCAGCGCGGGCCAGTCCCACGGATCGGCTTCCAGCACGCGGATCAGGGCGCCGTCACAGAGCCCCCGTCCAGCAGCTCCTGGAGGGCCGGGAGCGCATCTTCTTGCGAGGGGATCGTCTTGATGAGGAGCTGGTACTGCTGCCGCCCGAGGGCGGACGCCATCGCGCTGAGCGCCAGCTCCCCCAGCGCGCAGTGCTGCCGGATGTCCGCCTCCGTCATCAGGTAGGCGACCTGCCGCGTCTGCCGCGTGCGCAGCGCGCGGGCATAGGTGTTCGGCCGGTAGCCGAGCCGGCGTGCGGTTTCCTGGATGTTTTGCCGCGTTTGGGCGCTCACGCGGCCACGCAGCCGCCCCTGCAACACATCGGAGACGATGGTCTGCGAGACGCCTACCGCCTCGGCGATATCTTTTTGCGTGACCGGCATGATGAGCAAAGCCCCTCATTTTTAACCGCTTTGAAGGGGATACAAACGTGCCCTCAAGACGCCACCTGCTTCGGCGCGCCGGACCAAAAGCGCCGAAGGGGGCAGCGCTTTCCCACTGCCCCCTCGCTTTCATGCACCGGCAGCCGTGCCACCCGGCGGCGTGCTTACTTATTGTCCCAGCTGTTGTTGGGATGGCCGTAAGGCCAGCCGCCGACGCCGTTTTGCGGGATGCCCAGGAACTGCGTGATCCGCGACCACTTGGCGTGCCCATCGGCGTAGATGATGTTGAGCCCGCCCGCATGGCGCGGCACGGGCCGGCGGACCTGGTTGCCGTACTGATCCGGGGCTGTGCTGTAGCGCGCCACGTCGGCCTTGTCCCAGGCGCCGGGGGGATTCACTTGCCAATCGCTCGGTGATCTCTGGTACTGGTTCCATTTGTCCGGGGCAAGGTTCGCTTCCGAAAAGACTGCGTCTGTCAACCGGGCGGCGTCACAGACGATGAAGGTGCCCGCGACATCGGTGATCGCCGCCAGGCTGCGCCCACCAACGCCGGTGCCGGTCTCGTAGTTTTTCCAGTCCATGAGGTGGACGTTGCCGCCGTAGCCGCCGATGCTGCCGGGGTATCCCGCGGCATTCAGTTTGGGTCGGAAGGCCCCGTCGGTTTTGCTGAGGCAGGTCAAGACATCGACGTTTTTCACGTACGGGTGGGTCATTTTGTACCAGCGATTAGCTGCCACACCCGGGGCACCGTGGCCGCCTATCGGGAGCGTTTCGTCGTAATCCTGGACGTACTGCATGATGCCCATGCCGAGCTGCTTGGTGTTGGACAGGCACGCGGTCTGCCGGGCCTTTTCCCGGGCCTGGGCGAAGACGGGGAAAAGGATCGCGGCGAGGATCGCGATGATGGCGATGACGACGAGCAACTCGATGAGAGTAAAGGCGGCCCGCGAACCCTGCGGGTGCGCGGAAGGTGCCCCATCGTAGGGACTTACCTGCGGGTTTCTGCGGCTCGACGACGAAGGACGCATTTTATTCCTGCTTTCTGCCCATACGTATGGGCAATTGGTACGAACATCGTACCCTGGTTTTTCAGAATGTAAACCCCCGCGCGTAAAAAAAATCGCGGAGAGGACACAGGGCGCCGCTTCTCGAATGGTAGCCCGATCCTGGCCCGAAAAGGAGAGGGAAGATTTGGAGCGACTGACGACGGTAAATAGTATGCGGTTCCGGCTGCGCGAGGCGCGGGCGGCGGGCCAGACGGTCGGGTTCGTGCCGACGATGGGCGCGCTGCACGCGGGGCACGCGGCGCTGATGGGCCGGGCGCGCGACGAGTGCGACCGGGTCATCGTGTCCCTGTTCGTCAACCCGGCGCAGTTCAACGACCCCTCCGACCTGGAAGCCTACCCGCGCGACCTCGACCGCGACGCCGCCGTCGCCGAGGAGGCCGGGGCCGACGTGCTGTTCGCGCCCGACGCGGGCGAGATGTACCCGGCCGGCTTCCAGACGCACGTGACGGTAGAAGGCGCGCTCACCCAGCGCCTGGAGGGCGCGCACCGCCCCGGCCACTTCCAGGGGGTGACTACGGTCGTGGCCAAGCTGCTGAACATCGTCCAGCCCGACCGGGCATACTTCGGCGAGAAGGACTGGCAGCAGCTCAAGGTCGTCGAGCGGATGGCGCTCGACCTGAACCTATCCGCCCTCATCGTCCCCGTGCCCACCGTGCGCGACCCGGACGGCCTGGCCCTGTCGAGCCGCAACGCGCGCCTGTCTCCCGAGGCGCGCCGGCAGGCGCTCGTGATCCCCTACCTGCTGAACACCGCGCAGGAGCTTCTGGATTCGGCGACGGCCGAGACGCGGACCGATCACGCGCCCGTGCTGCGCCAGTGGCTGGTGAGCCTCCTCGAAAGCGGCCAGCCCTCGGTCCGGATGGACTACATCGCCGTGGTCGACCCGGAGACGCTCGGGGACGTGGACGTGATCCTGGACCCGGTTCTGGTCGCCATCGCCCTCCACGTCGGCGGCGTCCGCCTGATCGACAACCGCGTCATCACCCCGCCCGCGGCCCGGCGCGGTAAGCGCCCGGCGCCCCCCCCGCGGTCGCCCCGTCCGAACCTTTTGCTCGGCGAACAACTCTACCGGGTGTAGGAGGCGAGGAACCGGGGCCGACATGGAGCCGACCGATATCGAGCCTGATGCTGCGGGCGCGGGCCGGCGACGTGGCGGCGTTTCACCGGCTGGTGCTGCGCCACCGGGAGCCGCTGCGGCGGTTCTTCGCCGCCCTGCTCGCGGACCGCTCCCGGCGGAGGACTTCGCCCAGGAGACGTTCCTGCGGCTGTGGGTGTCGCGGGAGCGCTACCAGCCGACGGGCCGGTTCTCGACCTATCTGTTCCAGATCGGCAAGCACTACTGGCTCAACCAGTGCAACAAGTTCCAGGCCAGGGCGTACGCGGAAAGCGAACCATTCTAGGAGGCAATCTGTATGTGGCAGCGATTCACCGAACGCGCCCGTCGCGTCGTGTTTTTGCGCAGGAAGAGGCAGGGCGGCTGGGCGAGAACTACGTCAGCCACCGAGCACCTGCTGCTGGGGCTGATTCAGGAGCACGATTCCGCCGCCGCCCGCGTCCTGGACCGCATCGGCGTTTCCCTGGGCCGCATCCGCTCCGAGGTCGAGCGCCAGGTGGCCCACGCGGAGGGACGCCTCGGCCAGGATATGCAGCTAACACCGCGCTCCAAGCGCGTCATCGATCTGGCCTATGACGAGGCGCGAGAGATGGGCAACAACTATATCGGGTCGGAGCACCTGCTTCTGGGCCTGATCCGGGAGGGCGAGGGGCCTGGCGGGGCGCGTACTTCTCGGGCTTGGGGTGGAACTGGAGCGGGTCCGTGAGGAGGTACGGCGGCTTCACGACGAGACGGCGAAACAAAAGGAGAAGGGGGACGACCCGCAGCAGGCGCAAAGTGAGCCGAAGCGCCTGGACGCCGAGCCGCAGCCGCAAAGGGGGATCTGGGCGTGCTGCAAACCCGGCCGGCCGGGAACAGGTGGAGGTCGCAGCCAGCCAGGAAGCCCTCGCCGAACTCCTGGAGGTCATGCAGGCTCAAGGACCACCACGGCTACCGGGACATGGCGTCCGGCGGCAGGATCACGATCCTGCCCGCCGCGACCGAGGTAAAGCTTTTGCGTGTGGACGATCCGCGCGGCTACCACGTGCGCATCCATCGAGCGGCGCGCGGGAGGGCCAGACCGGCTGGGTCGCGCGTGCTCAACTCCAGCACACCGGCCCGGACACCCGCCCTTCCTCCCCGTCCCGGAATCAAACCAGGACGGCGGGCAGCAAGAACAGAAGAAGCCGCAAAGGTCTCGTGGCCGACAAGACAGGAAGCAGAGTCAGTGAACAAGGTGCAGAAGCGGCTGACATGAAGAAGCTGCAAGCCTGCGCGTTCCACAGAATGCTATCCTTTAATCGAGAACAGCGAAACAATTTCAACTTGCCGATACGGGCTTGCTTTTGTGCACGACTGTGCATATAATAAAGACCATGCCGTACGAGTGGGATGATACGAAAGCGGAGACCAATCGTCGGAAGCATGACATCGAGTTTGCCGATGCCGTGGCCGTTTTCAGTGATGACGCGGCCCTGACGGTCGCGGATGATCATCCTGACGAAGAGCGCTACGCCACTATCGGTGTGGACGCCTTCGGGCGCCTTCTCGTGGTGGTTTATACATGGCGCGCCGAAGACACGATCCGAATCATCTCGGCGCGCAAGGCCACGCGATCGGAACGCAGGGAGTACGAGGAAGGGCAATGAAAGACGAGTACGATTTCCGCGGCGGCAAGCGCGGCGCTATCGACCCGATCGGGCCGGGGAAGACGCGCATAACCATTCGGCTCGACGACGATGTGCTGGAGTGGTTCCGCTCCACCGTGAATGCCGCTGGCGGCGGGAACTACCAGACCCTGATCAACCAGGCATTGCGGGAGTACATCCAGCACCGTTCCGAGCCGGTGGAGGAGGTTCTGCGGCGCGTCGTCCGTGAGGAACTGCGCAACGTCGCCTGAGCCACCCCTTTCCAGAGCGCGGCGCGGGGCGGATTCTGCTACCGCGCCTGGCCCGGGGGGTGTCGCTGGCGGTGCGCACCTCGCCGTCCTTGATGATGCTGCGGCGGATGAAGTGCGGCCGCTGCTTCACCTCTTCGAAGATCTTGGCGATGTACTCGCCGATCAGGCCCAGCGCGAACAGGTTGACCGACCCGAAAAACCCGATCGACAGGAGCAGCGTCGTCATGCCCCGGGGCGTGAGCTCGGGGAACAGCAGCCGCGTGAGGACCTGGGCCGTGGTCAGCACCAGGGTGAGCAGGAACAGCGCCGTGCCGAAAAAGCTGAGCATGTTGAGGGGGCGTTGCTGAACGAGAGCAGGCCCTTCCTGGCCCAGCCGAGCTTATGGACCAGGCTGTTCCTGGGCCGCCCACCGGGCGTCTGGACCGCACGTAGTCCACGCCGGTGTGGTTGAAGCCGACGAAAGAGCGCTGGCCGCGCAGTAACTGTTCGCGCTATGGGAACTGCATCAGGCACTCCACCACACGCTTTTCCATCAGGCCGAAATCGCCCGCCTCGTGCGGGATCGATAGGTAAGAGAACCGGTCGAACAGCCGGTAGAAGAGCTTATAGCCGAGCCGCGTGAGCGGGGCCCCCTCCCGCTGCATCGTGCGGCCGTAGACCACGTCGTAGCCTTCGCGCCACCGGGCCACGAGCTCTTCGATCAGCTCCGGCGGGTCCTGCAGGTTGCCGTGCAGCAGCACGCAGCTGTTCTTGGCGGCGATCTCCATGCCGCTGCGGAAGGCCGCCTGCGACCCGAACGAGCGCGAGTGCGAGATCCCCACCACGCGCCGGTCGTTGCGCGACAGGGCGCGGATCACCTCTTCGCTGTCGTCGGGGCTGTTGTCGTCGACGAAGAGGATCTCGTACTCGACGCCCAGCCGCGCGAACGTCGCCTTGAGCCGCTCGTACATCACCGGGATCGCGTCCCGGTCTTTGTGGCAGGCGACCACGGCGCTGACGCTGTGCTTGGTGTCCAGGCCGTACTTCTTCGACGATTGGTGGTACCGCTCCTTGTCCTCCAGGCCCCGGTACCAGAGGGCGGTTCGCGCCAGGCCGTCGCGGAAACAGGTCCGGGCGCGCCAGCCCAGCCGCTCCCTGGCCTTGCCGACGTTGGCGAACCAATCGCTGACGTCCCAGTGGCGGCCCGGCATCGAGAACACGGGCGCCCCCTCGATGGCGAACATCTCGCGCGCCACCAGGGCCACGTCGCCGATGGTGGTCTTGCACCCGCTGCCGATGTTGAACGACTCGCCCCAGTCCTGCTCGCGCAGGCTGAGCGCGGTGTCCACGAACGCCTCGGTCACGTCGTCGACGTACACGAAGTCGCGCGAGATGTCGGGGTGGACGAAGGGGGGGTAGCGCCTCTCGACGCCGTGCCGGATCACGGCCGGGACCAGGCGCGACGGGTCCTCCAGCGGCCCGTACACCGAGTACAGGCGCAGGTTGGCGCACGGCAACCCCTTCTTCTTGCCGTAGAAATGGATCAGGTTGGCGCAGGCCACCTTCGACACCGCGTAGTCGCTGTTGGGCGCGGGCAGGTCGTCCTCGCGGGGCCCGGCGGCGTGGTCGCCGTACTCCGACGAGCTGCCGGCATGGACGTAGCAGGCGATCTTGTGCGCGGCGAGCCGGCCCAGGAGTTTGGCCCCGAGGTTGAAGTTGGTCTGGTAGATGAGCTGGCTGTCGGTCTCGAACGAGTACGCCCCGTAGGCCACGCAGTCGAACACGGTGCGCGGCTTGACGTCCTGGAGCAGGCCGTCCAGGTTGGAATCCACCAGCAGGTCCACCGCGCGGACGTTCTGCCCCGGCAGCCCCTCCAAACGCCAGGCGGGGAGGCGTGTCGCCGTCCCGAAGACGTCCTGGCGACAGGCTAGGAGGGTGCGCAGCAGGTTGGCGCCGACGAAGCCGCTGGCGCCCAGAACCAGTATCGGTCCCTGGAGGCGGTTGATCTTCTCCGCCAGCTCTTTGGGAACGGTCATGGAAGGCCTTCCCCGGGCGGGGCCGAAGCTGACAGGGCCGCAGGCGCCCTTTCCCCGCCCTCGTGGGGGCCGGAGGCGGGGGCCTCCAGGGCCGCCAGGATGCTCTCGGGGTCCAGCCCGCACTCCCTGCGGTGGAACGTCTGCGAGCCGTAGCGCCCCGAAACGTACCCCAGCGCGCAGCGGTGCGTGAACCGCGCCGGGGCCTCGCCCATCACGAGCAGGCGGTGCGCCAGCATCTGCCCGGCGCCGCCCTGTGCCACGTGCTCCTCGACCACGAACAGGTGGCCGGAGCGCCGCAGGTCGCTCAAAAACTCCGGCGGGAGGTCCGCCGCGCCGAAGGGCAGCTCGGTGACCACCCACAGGTTCGGGCACCGGGCGAGCGGGAGCGAGGCGAGCGCGCCCCAGAGGCCGCCGGCGAGGGGCCCGACGGCCACCAGGGCCGGCCCGCCGCCGCGCAGCAGGCGCCGCCAGGGGGCGTAGGGCGGGAGCGGCGCGTTCCTGGGCTTCTCCGAATACCCCAGGCGCAGATAGGCCGGGTGCCCGAACCGGGCCAGCCGGTCCAGGAGGACGGCCACGTCCTCGTCGAAGGCCGGCACGAACGCGCGCAGGCTGGGCAGGCAGAGCAGCGCGCCGTAGTCCTCCAGCGCGTGGTGCGTCGCCCCCATCACGCCGTACCCGTACCCGCCGCCGTTGCCGATCAGCGTGACCGGGAGGTCGTGCAGACACACGTCGTTGCGTATCTGCTCGAACGGGCGCGCGTACAGGAACGGCGCGATGCTGTACACCCAGGGCCGGAGGCCGGACCGGGCCAGGCCCGCCGCCACGGACACCATGTTCTGCTCGGCCACCCCCGCGTTGAGGAAGCGCGTCCCCAGAGCTTCCCGCAGCGGCTCCAGCGCGCCGTAGCCCAGGTCGCCGGTCAGGAAGACCCAGCCGGGGTCGGCCGCGCGCCGCGTCAGCCCGTCGCACAGTACGTTCCTCATGACGGGCCGCACGCCTCCTCGAGCGCCTGCCGGTACTGCGGCTCGGTCAGCGGCAGGTAGTGCCACTCCATCCGGTGCTCCATGAAAGACACGCCGCACCCTTTCCGGGTGTGGGCGATGACCGCCCGGGGGCCGTCCGACGGGGGGCGGCATGCCCGCTCGATCGCGCCCAGGTCGTGCCCGTCGATCTCGACGGCGGGCAGGCCGAACGCGCGGAACCGCTCGGCCAGCGACTCCTGGCCGGCGATCTCCCTGGTCGTCCCGAAGCCCTGCAGGCCGTTCGTGTCCACGAGGAGGACGACGGGCAGCCGGTGGTGCACGGCGAAGATGAGCGCCTCCCAGCTGGAGCCCTCCTGCCACTCGCCGTCCGAGAGCAGGCAGAAGACCCGCCCCGGCTCCCCCTGGAAGCGCTTGCCCAGCGCCAGGCCGGACGCCAGCGACAGCCCGTGGCCCAGGCTGCCCGTGGCGAACGGGATCTCGGGCAGGTACCCCGGCGCGGGGTGCCCGCTCAGCCGCGTGTCGTCCTTGTGGAACTGCCGCAGGTCGTCGTCCGTCAGCCGCCCGATCGACCACAGGGCCGTGTACAGCGCCCCGGCGGCGTGGCCCTTGGACAGCACGAACGCGTCGTCCGCCCCCATGCTTTTATGGAACAAAACCATCAGCGCGTCCAGGCAGGACAGGTTGCCGCCGATGTGGCCCACGCCGCTCTCGAAGTGCATCTGCAGGAGCCGCGCGCGGGCCGAGCGCACCTGCTGGGTGAAAGCGTCCATGTCGCCCCCTTCCCGGCGTTTAACCGGACAAAAAGCCCTCGTAATCGAATACGTCCAGGTACTGCCAGGCGCGCTCACGGATCTCGGCCTGCTCCGGGGGCGAAAGCTCCCGGGCCGTGGCGCGGTTGGCTTCGGGCGTGGCATTGCGGATCGTGCCCCACGGGTACACCTCCTGCAGCTCCGCTCCGTTCCAGGTCGGCGCCCGCAGCGAAGGGGCGCGCTCCAGGCCGAGCTTGTCGCAGACCGGCCCCAGCGTCCCCGCCGGGTCGGCCATCACGTCCTCGGCGCGCACGATGTGGAGGCGCCCGGGGTACTTGTCCCGGAACAGCAGCGCGTGGTACTGGTTGAGCGTCCAGCCGAGCAGGTAGTCCGGCAGGGACAGCGGGACGGGCCGCTTTTTGGTGTCGGCGTAGGCGGACCAGGGGTTGCGCACCACGTGCAGCACGTGCGCCTGCGGCAGATCGTCCAGGATCTTGGCGGCGTCCACGACGATGATCGGGCTGTAGCCGACGTAGACGACCTCGCGGCCGCTTTTTTTATGATCCTTCCAGGCGTCGAACGTGGCGCGGAAAAAGGCGGCGACGTTGCCGGCCCGCGACCGCCCGGTCCGCCCGACGTAGTCCTGGTAGATTTGGCAGCGCTCGTCGTCGGAGAAGTCGAAGGGCATGTGCCGGAACTTGCTGACGTGGGGCGTGCGCGCGCGCACCTTGCCCTCCTCGTCGATGATGGCCTTGTAGTCCTGGTAGGGCGTCGCTTCCAGGTCGAAGGCGGGCCACCGGTACTTGACCGGGAACAGCGAGGTCAGGTTGTCGTTGACCAGCCGGGTGCCGATCTGCGACTCGAACGGGTACACGAACATCTGGGGGTGCCCGTCCAGGAACCGGTGCGTGGTGTTGCCGCCGTTCTCGTACATGGCCCCGAGCATCAGAAACCGGAAGTCTTCAGGCACTAGGTCCTCCGAAGCAGCTAAACGTGTAGAAAAGTTCCCTTTCGCGCCCCCGGGCGCGGCCCGCCCCCGCCACCCGGGGGAAGCCCGACGTCTCGCGGCTCGGCATCCAGTCGATGGCGAAGATCTGGTTGCCGCAGGGCCAGACCAGGCTGCCCAACGTCTCGCCGGTCCGGGTGTCGACCGCGTGCACGCCGCACACGCTTCGGTCCACGTCCAGGCCCGGCGCGTACCGGCGGAAGCGGGGGATCACGCGCGACGTCCCCACGAACGCGACGGCCCCGTGGAAGCACAGCCCCCGCGTCCATCCCGGCAGCCGCGCGACGGGCGAGAAGCCGCCCCCCTCGGCGACCCCCAGCTCGCCGTAGCCGCTGTTGTCCACCCAGACGCGCCCCCCGTGCAGGCGCGCGGAGTGCGGCCGCGTCAGCCCGCGGGCCACGGGCTCGCGCGTTTCGCCGGAGAAGACGACGCCGCGTTTGTCCACGGGGAAGTTCCGGTGGCCGGGGCGGCGGGCGGAGGGGGTGTCGGTCGAGGCGGAGAAAAAGGAGCCCCGCAGGTCCGCGCCCGCCGCGATGGAGTTGAGCTGCAGGTGGTTGCGCCCGAAGATCGGCCCTTCCTTGGTCTCGATGCACCGGGGCCACCACACCGGCTCGTGGCGCCCGTCCTCCCGCAGCCGCACGACGGCGTTCTGACCCACCGCGTTGGCGTACAGATCCCCGCCCACCAGGGCCAGGTCGTGCAGGTACAGGCAGCCCGGCAAAAAACGGGACCGCACCGGCGCCAGGGGGCGTTCCTGGCGCCCGGCGCCCCGGCTGCCGGGCGCCACGTCGAGCCGGGGCGTCTGGCCGGTGACGGGCATCAAATCGTACACCTGGTTGGGGTTGCGCGTGCTGGCGACGTGGACCACGCCCCGCGCCCGGTCCACCGCCAGGCCCGACGGGTGCGGCAGCGGCATGTACGAGACGACCGGCCCCCGGTCGTCGGCGCGCAGCGCCAGCACCAGGTGCTCGTACTCGCGCGTCACCAGGAGCGTCACCTGGCTTGCCGCGAGCGTGTCCCACCACGGGCCGCGCGCCACGTGCCGCAGCAGCCGGGGGTCTGTCCGGCCGGCGTCTTCCCAGTGGCTGGCGACCTGCGCCGGGTCGCGCCACCGGGCGTGGTGCTCGGACCACAACGCCTCCCGGTCCGCCGCAGAGACCGCGCTCACCCGCCCGCCTTTCGCAGCGCCCGCCACAGCTGGTAAGCGCCCCAGTACATGTTCACGGCCGAGCGGCAGCGCGTCGTGGACGTGCCGCCGTGCCGCCGCCGCGACAGGATCGGGACCTCCAGCACAGGGTAGTTTTCCCGGCGGCACACGGCGTTGAACTCGGCGTCGATCAGGTCGTCATCGCGGCTGAGCCGCAGCAGCTTGTCGAAGCGGCGCGGGAACACCTTCGGCGTGCCGTTGACGTCGCGCTGGTCGAATCGGAACAGGGCGCGGCATTCCAGATTATACAGCGAGGAGCCCAGCCACCGCCTCCAGTCGTCGCGGATCGCGCGGCGCGCCTTGACCACCGTATCGGGGTACACGAGGGCATACAGCAGCAGCAGCGCCAGGTCCTGCGGGCCGGTGCGGGCCGAGTTGGTGTAGCACAGCAGGTCGCCGCGCGCCTCGCGCAGACCGGCCTTGACGGCCCGCCCCCACCCCCCCCGCTCGCTGTACGTCGTGCGCACCGCCTCGTAGCGGTCCGCCAGCGCGCGGCAGACCTCGGGCGAGGCGTCCCGGCACGCGTTGGGCACCAGGATCAGCTCGTGCGGGTTCGGGATCCGGGAAAGCGCCGCCTCGTACCCGTCCACGACGCGGCCGAGGTGATCGGCCTGGTTGTAGACCGGAAGAACCACCGACATCAGGCAATCATTCATGCCGCTACTTTATACAGCAACTGGGTCTCATTTGACAACCGCCGGGGCCCGGATACCGGCGCAGGTTTCGCCGGGCGGCGCGTCGAAGTATCGCACCTGCCTCCCGGGGGCAAAACCGGTGAAGGGTGGAACCCGGACACATGGCGCTATAATCCCCTGGTGGAGACCCGGACGGGGAGGCCGCCGTCCTTAGCGGGTACAATGAGATGTGGGGTCGGGACCGCCCCCATACCCGCCACAGGAGGCCCAAACGTGGCGACGGATTCTCACGACTTTCAAACCGAAGCGAGGGTGTTCTTCCTGGACAAGGAGCCGCTGCGCAGGGTCGTGGCCGAGCAGAACCGGAAGATGGGCTTCGTGCCCGACCCGGGCGCGACCGCCGAGAAGGCGCAGGCGATGAGCCTGGCCCTGGGCATCGGCCCCGAGGATAACATCGGCTCGTGCGGCATCATCGCGGCGCGGGACGAGGAGTAATAGCCGGTGGCGCTGCTGTTCTGCGACGCGAGCGCGCTGATCAAGCGGCACCTGATCGAGGTGGGCAGTGACACCTTTTCTCCCCGTTCGCGCGCTCCTTCGTTCGCGACGCGCCACGTCGTTCCCGCCCGTCTTGTGATCCCGCTTCACCACATGCCTTCCCAGATGCCGTGGTGCTCTCGATGACCGACTGGAAGCGGTTCACATCAAGAACGGTCAGCCGCCCACGTCCGACGAGGACCAGGCCTTCCCGGCTCCATTCCGTTAAA
>JAUJNC010000410.1 GCA_030446525.1 Armatimonadaceae bacterium | reverse complement strand
TCCTCGCGTACCTGGTGTTCCTCCTCGGCCTGCTCCGTTCGTTCCACGCCGCCGCCTTTGCCCTCCTGCTCGCAGGGGCAGCGGCGTCCGGCGTCCTGTACCGCCTGCGGACCGCCCGAGGGCGGGCGGCGGAGGAAACGCACGAGGTTCCGCAGCGCCGGCGCGGGCGACGGACTTCTTTGGAAGCGGCGTGCGGGATCGTTCTGGCGGGTCTGGGTCTGTTCACCCTCATAGGGGCGCTCGCGCCGCCGGGCGGCAACGAGTGGGACGCGCTCGCGTACCAGCTCGCCGTGCCCAAGATCTACCTGCGCGAGGGACGCATCTTTTACGTCCCGTGGGTGTCGCACTCCAACTTCCCCTTCACGCTCCAGATGCTGTACACGCTGATGCTGGGCCTGGGCAGCATCGGGGCGGCTAAGCTCTGCCACTGGCTTTGCGGCGCCCTGCTCGTCCTTTCCGTCTACACCTTCGCGGCGCGCCATATCGCCCCCCGCGGGAACGCCGTCGGACTGGTCGCCGCCCTGATCGTCGCCACCACCCCCATCGTATTATGGGAGGCGTCCGTCGCCTACGTGGACCTGGCGACCGCGCTGTTCACCTGGCTGTCGCTGTACGCCCTGTTCAACGCCGGGTACCCGGCCGCGAAGCGGCATTCTAATGCGGCTGCGCCGCCGGGTGAGTCGGTTCGCCCGCCGGAACCGGCGGACGCGCCCGCGGCGGCCATCGCGGCCGCGGGCCGGAAGAAGGGGAGGCGGAAGTCGCCCCCCCCCGCCCCCGATCATCCCCCCTCCGGGCGGGTACCCGGGGGGGCCAGAGGAGCTTCGGCCAGCCCCCTTCCGCCCCCCCCATTCACCCCCCCTTCGGGCGGGTACCCGGCGGCGGGGGGGGCCTTCCCCGGCTCCGTCCCCTGGCTCGTCACCTCCGCCGCGCTGATGGGCCTCGCGCTCGGCACCAAGTACACGGTGCTCGGTTTCTGGGGTATGCTCCTTTCCGGCATCCTCGTCTGGCGCCTTGGCGCCACGGGGCGGTGGGCAAAGGAGACGCTGCCGCACGCGGCGCTGTGGGGCGGCATCTCGCTCCTGGTCGCCGCCCCGTGGTACGTCAAGTCGTGGCTCTACACCGGCAACCCGGTCTATCCGTTCTATTTCAGCCTGTTCGGCGGGCGCTATTGGAACGAAGCGAACGCGGCCGCCTACGCCGCCGACCAGGCCCGGTTCGGCGTCGGCAAGGGGGCGGTGGATCTCCTGCTCGCGCCCTGGCAGATGACGATGCCCCTGACGGCGTCCCGCTTCACCGAGTACCCCTTCGGCCTGTCACCCGTCTACCTCGCCCTGCTCCTGGCCGCGCCGCTGTTCATCCGGCGGTTGTCACGCACGTCGGCCCTGCTGTCGCTCTTCGGGCTGGGCGTCTACGTCTTCTGGTTCTTCCTGATGCAGCAGACGCGCTACTCCCTCCCCGCCCTGCCCGCCCTCGCCGTGGTCAGCGCCGAGGTGCTGGTGGCGGCCTGGCAGGAGCTGCCGCTCGCCCGCTGGTTCGGCGCGGCGCTCGTCGCCGCATCGGCGGCGTGGGCGCTGTACCGGTCGGCGGCCTTTATCGCGGCCCCGGCCTTGCCGGTGGTGACCGGACAAATCACGACCCGGGAGCACCTCGCCCGCAGCATGCCCGGTGTCGCCGGGGCGGTCGCCTACATCAACCGCGAAACGCCGCGGGACGCCAAGGTCGCCCTGTTCGACGAGGTGTGGGGGTTTTATCTTGACCGTCCCTACCTGTGGGCGACGCCGAACCACTCGACCCTGCTGCCCTGGGAAAGCTACAAAGAAAACGGCGTCGATGCCTGGCTCGCCGACTTCAAGCGCCGGGGGTACACGACCCTGCTCGTGAACACGGCCAATTCGCCCGCGGAGGACGACGGACAGGCGTGGCGTCGTCTGCTCCGCGACGCCTTCACCCAGGGCAAGGTGACGCTGGCGTTTGCGGAGCGCGGCGTGGAGGTCTACCGCATCCCATGAGCAAGCGACGAAAGCCGCCCCCCCCGGCCCCCCCCCGCCCCCCCTCCGGGCGGGTACCCGGGGGCGGGGGGGGCCTCCCCTGGCAAACCGCGCGCCGCCTCCTCCTTGCCGTGCTCGCCGCGTCGCTCGTCCTGTCCGTCCTCTTCGCCGCGCGCCTGCCGCTCGACGCCAACCCGGACGAGAAAGCGCACCGGGATTACATCCGCCTCCTGATCCAGGAGCGCGGGCCGGTGCGCTTCCTCCCGGGCGACCCGAGCCGCCACGAAACGCACCAGCCGCCGCTGTACTACCTGCTGTGCGTGCCCGTTTATCTGCTGTTTGGGGGAAACGTGCTGGCCCTGCGCCTGGTCGCCGTTCCGCTGCAACTGCTGACCATCTGGCTCGCGTTCCGGGCCGCGCGCGACCTGTTCCCGGACCGGGCCGAGATCGCGCTGGGCATGGCCACGTTCGTCGGGTTTTTGCCGGTTCAGGCGCAACTCGGCGGAGCCATCAACAACGACGCCCTGACCACGCTGATCTGCGCCGCGCAGGATCACGTGGCAATCGGGGTTGCCGCGGGTGTGGAGGATTGCCG
>JAUJNC010000029.1 GCA_030446525.1 Armatimonadaceae bacterium | reverse complement strand
TGGCCCTGCGCTCGATTGGCGTGCTGTCCGTCCGGCGACCGAGCTACTACGCGACGCTTAACTTCGGCCGTTCCGAAGGCGCCGACAAGCCGGTGCTGGGTCTCGGACTGCTGTGGAACGAGGCGGCCGGCACGGCAGCGCAGGCGCTGCCGGCGCCCAACGACGCCGTCTGGGGCGTCCGGCTCGACGGGCAGGACCGCTATGTCGAGAGCCGCACGTTGCGACCGACCTTCGCTGTCGGCGGCAAGTCCCCGGAACCGCAGGCGGGCATTATCGACCTTCCCGACGAACCGGTCGTCGTGACCTGGCCGCTCGGTGACGCCGGCAAGAAGACAATCACGTTCGAGCGCGATCAGGTGCGAGTCGAGATCGGCGCGAAGGGCGGCTTCGTCGAGCAGATTCCGCTCGTGCTCCGCGAGGGCGACACGTTAGAGCAGAAGGGCAGCCAGCTGATCCGTACACGCGGTTCGCAATCGCTGTTGATCACGGTCGTAGGCGGCCAGATGAATCTCCTTCCGCCGCCCGCCGGAACGGCCGGCGTCCGACGGGTGAAGGTGCAGATCAAAGGGGCCGACAAGCTCCACTACACGCTGGCATTCCCGATGCGACCCGGAGGCTCAGGCACGGGTTCCGGGCCTTTGCGAGCAAATACAAGGTCGGAAAATAAGCTCAACGAAAGGTCTGACTGGACGAGGAAACGGTATCGGTGCAACGGTATTGGCCTTTTCCGAGTTGATGCCCTAAGCCCATCCGAGTTTTTCTAGCCGGTGGCGGCAGTGCCGGTTGTGCTGCTCGAAAACCAGCCGCCCTCTCCCCCAGTCATCCGTGCAGTTCCCCATACCGGATAGTCTGTCGTAATTTCCTCTGCGACATGGTAAAATCTCCTGATAGCTACCAGTGGAGAACTCATTGAATCCAGACCCGGGAGTCCAACAGGTGCGCAGTGTCATCGACCGACTGGTTCGCGATGGCAAAGTGGTCACCGATTCTGACGGCACGACACATCCCATCTTCCCCGTTGCCGTGAGTCCCGAAGAAGGCAACGTGCTGCGGAAGTGGGTTACGCATGAGGACGCAACACAGACCATAGAGATCGGCCTGGGGTATGGCATCTCGGCTCTCTACATTTGCGAGGGATTGGTTGCCAATGGCCGAGCAGATGTGCGCCATGTCGTTATTGATCCGTTCCAGACCAGCCGCTTTGCCGATTGCGGGCTGCAAGCCCTCGAAGAGGCCGGACTTACGCGCCTCGTAGAACACCACGTTGAGAAGTCGCATATCGTGCTTCCCCGGTTCCTGAGCGAGGATCGGCGGTTCGACCTGGGGTTCGTGGATGGGAACCACCGCTTCGACGGCGTCTTTCTCGATTTATACTATTTGGGGCTACTGGTGCAGCGAGGAGGCATTATCATCCTTGACGACTACGACCTGCCTGGGATCAAACGGGCTGTTGCCTTCTTCGTGACGAATCTCAACTGGACGATCGAGGAAGCATCGCAGGAGTGGGTGGTGCTGCGCACCGCCAAAGATGCCGACAATCGAGACTTTACCTACTTCGTCGACTTCTGATGACATGGGGGGCGACCAGGAAGGCATGGCGCTGTGCAGGCAAGCATCGGCGGTACCTGCGCCATAGCAGGAACGCGGACTGGATGGCTATGGATTTAGGCGCGTTGTCCCGATGATAGCCGTATGGTCACCTTCTGCTGCCCGCACTGCGGCAACGAGAAAGACGTCATCCGGTTCGGCACCAATGGCTCCGGCACCGCACGCTGCCGCTGCCGGGGCTGCGGCAGGACCTTTACCCGCAACCCCAGGAGCCGGGCCATGACGCCCCAGAAGGAGCGAGCCATCTGCCGCGCGCTGACGGAGCGCATCTCGCAGCGAGGGACCGCCCGCGCGCTCCGGGTCGGCCGGCACACGATCCGCGCGATCCGCGAAGAAGGGCCGCAGCCGTAGAAGCGCGCTTCGGGCGCCAGGGCGTTGCCAGGGTCCCCGATCCACAAGGCGACGCGATCAGGATGGACGAGTCGTGCCTCCGGGTCTCTGCCATCCTATGGCTCTGGACTGGCGTCTGCCGCTTGGTCGGGCAGGTCATCGGGTTTGGGATCGGTGATCGCACCGATCCGCTGCTCACGCTGGTCTGGCCCGATGTGCCCTTGGACTACCGGGACAAGCCGGTCCACACCGACTACTTGGGGGCGTATGCCCGCTGCTTCTCGGGGAAGCAGCACCATCCCTGCGACAAAGGTTCGGGCCTGACGAGTCGGGTCGAGGGCCTCCACACCAGATGGCGGCAAAGGCAGTCCGGCTTGGTTGGCCGCTGCTGTGGTGTGCATCGCGAACGCGAGGACGACCTCATCGAGCGCTCCTACCTCTTGGTCGAGGAGCACAATCAGCAGGCGGCCAGGCGATGGAGCCGACAGCAAAGCCAGGCAGGCACAGCAACGCAGTTAAATCCATAGCCGGTGCAACGCACCGCATCGGGGCCATCTTGTAGACGTACTCTTCAACGACAAAGAGGCCGGAGAGGTCCTGACAGCCCCTATCGATACCAAGGTCTGCCACGGGATCAGGCATTCCGTCCCGGTTGCCGCGCCCTTACAATCCCGCTCCCGCTGCGACGTTGAAAATATAGCAGGGCAGAGTCGATACAGGCCATGAATCCTGATGTCCTGCGGTCAGGTGGAACGGATGAAGTTGATGCGGTTATTCACAGCGCCCCTCACAGCAGCCGGAGTCCTGGCGATGTGCTTTAGCGTGCGTGCCGATGCTGCCCGGAACGCGGCGAGCACGGAAGCCGATTCTTCGGGCCGGGTATCTCTGGGACTCTTTCTCGGCCGGCCTGGCCCGCTTATCGCCGATGGCAAAACCGATTGTGCGCAGGCCTTCCGCAAGGCGTTTGCCAGCGGCGCCAGAGTCGTTACCGTTCCCGCCGGTACCTGGGCCGTCCGCAGGATCGTGGTGCCGGACGGGGTGACGCTCGAAGGAACGGGAGCCGATTCCGTTCTCGTCCCCGCCGCCCAAGCCTCCAGCCCGCTAATAACTCTGGGGAAAGCAACCACAGTGAGCAACTTGTGGTTTTCGGGCAGGGCGGCCAAGGTCGTCTGCCTGCGCAGCGGAGCCGTCAAGGGGATGTCAGGAACAGGATGTCGTCATCGAAGTTTCGTCATATGGCGATCAGACCGATCGCGCCCGTTTACGCCGATTATCAGGCTGTCTTATCCGCAAATTCTGGCGGGCCACTAACCTGCAGTTCTCTCAAACTTTATCAAGGTCTGCGTCGGCGGAATTCAGACTGTTTTAACAGCCTGCAATTCTGGGGCAACTGGAAGTGGCGAAGAAGATTAGCCGATCTGCCGTTCATCGGCAGCTACGTCAAAGATGGCGGGGGCGGCGCGGTCTGGGGATCTGGCGCGCAGCGCGTCGCCTTGATGGCCAACAACGGCTGTCGACGGTGCCGACGACGTCGGTCTGGATGAGTGGTCACGACGCGATTCCGGCGATCACCCTCTGGCGGCGTGGTGGCGCGCGAAAAATGGCGGTATTGCTCTTCGCGCATATCGAAGAGGTGTCCATGCGGGCAACGCGATAGTGATGACGCATCCGCGTCACCGGCGTGACGCCCGAGCGTCGTGGTGGGCGGGCGGATCTGGTTGACTTACCTCAACCGCAGGCCTTCGAGGACAGCCAGCCTGCGATATTTCCATCGTCAGCCTTTGATCTTCTGTACCGGGGAGCGAACTGGCGCGCTATTAGCGGATCGGTCCAGGACGAACAATGGCACAAAGCGGCATGGCCGCCGCTGCACGCCGTTAGCAGGATCTGGCAGGGCGGCGGGCAGCCGATGCGATGACAAAGACGCTGTGCTCATCGATACCCAAAGTCGTCTCGACCTCGCTGCGCTGGCCAGTCCTGACAGCGTCACTCTTTGCTTCAGGCCACCACGCCTTGTGCGCTCCGCAACAGGGGATCCTCGACGGTTTGCCCTTTGCCAGGCGTAACCAATGCTGCGCCTCGCCGGTAAGGCGCGTCGGACCAACGGCTCTGGTGGAAGTGAGCGCATATGCGGAAATCGCCATTCCAACTGGACGTGCGCTGCTTTCTTTCCGGTAAAGGACCGCCGCCGGCGGAATGGACGAACTGCGCAGCCATTGCCAGCCAGAGATGTGATCGCCTGCCGTAGTGACGACGAAGCATCGCAAAGCAGCTGGCTATGTCGTATTGAACTGGGTACTGTTCGCCGAAGCTTGCGAAGGCGGGCTTTTCCTCACCATGGCGGATTTACCGCTTCTGGTGCAGGATAGCGGCTTTGTGGCAGGCCGAGCGAGGTATGGTCGGCATGGATGGCAGGGGACGGACAGCGCGCGGGCGAGGTGTTCGCCTGACCGGCGCGAGCGGCGCGGGATAGCCATCAGCCGATCCGGATCGGCGTATTCCAGGCCGGACTGGAGCAGAGAACCGACATCTACAACGGGCGGTCGGCAAGACCTGTTGCGCGACACCGCGTGCAGGCGACGTGCCGCTGGGTGGTCGCCAGCGCTCGTTCGACGCCACCTGCTGCAAATCGTGCTGGATGAGAATGACCGCCCGTGCAGCTCTGCAGGAAGGGGCGAAGGACGAAGCAGAACGTGATCGTCTGGATTGGACCGCCGCGCCACGCCCAGGCCGACGAGATCAACGCAGGCGGCGGCTACGGGTAACGCGCTATGTCCAGCAGAAGGTCTGAGGTGGAGCCGCCCAAAGTCCTCTGGCTGACTTGGCACCTGCACCGACCTGGCGGCGGGCGGCGAAACCTCGACCTGGCCGACTTCCTCCGTACCAGGCCGCGACACGACGTGCGCTCGCTCTGCGAACGTGTGCAAGTGGGCGTACCTGAGCACGAGAACCCGCTGGACGAGAGCTGCAGGCCATCGGCTGGACGAAATCCCCGGCGGCCGGCGCGTCACCGACACGAGTACCTTGAAGTAGGCGGCGCATCGACGCTCACGGCGGAGGCGGCGGAGCACGCAAGGGCTGAGCAGGGCATGCCGGCGTGGGCGTGATCATCGGCGCCACGCCGACGAACTCGTCGCAACGGCCTGGAAGGTGGAACGGCATGACCCGGCCGCCCTGGAAGCAACGTCGCCCTGATCGGCACGTCCAACACCGCACCATGGCGGCTGTACCGAGCCGCATTCGTGCCGGGCATCGAGGCCTACTTCGAGGCGATGCGTTGCCGGGCATGGCGAGCAAGGCGGCCGATGGCGGCGAGGTCGCTGATCGACTACCTCGCCGTGTCCCGACAACAGCGTATGCGGAAGGCTCGCTTGCCGAGCTGAGCGAAGGTGCGTATCCCGCGCCCTGCTGAACGACTCGGCTGGATGCGCTGGCCGCCGGCGATGTCGCCGACCCGGCCTGCTCTACGCGCGACCTGCGCATGCCGACCACCGCACAAGCCTTGTTCGCCGCAGGCTTGACCTGCGCGAAAACGTGAACAAGGCCTGGAGGCGACCCGGACGCGGCGCACCGGCCTGGCCTGGCCGGCATGCCGCTACGGCCTTCCGTGAAGACGAACGCCCGGCTTCGCGATCAGCAGATCCTGATGCAGGCGGCGGGACAAGCCGCTCACTGGCTGCGGCAACCTGCCGTGCAGGCGGGCGCTGCCGCTGGTGCTGGGCAGGCCACGAGTCCGTCCTGCTGGGCGCGGCCATCTCGGCGCGGCGGCGGCGACGCCTGCCCGTCAGTCGCCGCCGACCATAAAGGCTATGGAGCGCGGCGGCAGGAACCCGTCACGCCCGGTGCCGCCGCCCGCCTACCACGACGCCAGTTCTGGGGCTGTACAGAAATTACCGACCGAAGGCGAACAGACACCACGCCCGGACCGCGGTGTGGGCTTCGTTCAGCCGTTGACGAAGCAGGGCAACTACAGGGGCAGGTGCTGTACGCCGCCCGGCACGTTGCGAGCATCCGGCGCGTGTGAATACAATGTTTGGCGTTCGGCGAAGGCGGCGTAATCAGCCTGACCGCACCCGGGCCACGATGCACTTTCGCTGGTGAACTCTTTCACCGTTTCTCCGTCATGTATCGCCATCCGATGTTTATCGGATGCTGATCGCGGGCATTGCCGCTGGTCTTCGGCCCAACCGGCGAGCGTCAGGAAGCAAAGAATATGGCTCACTGGTAGCCGGCATCCTGATGCTCATCAACGGCCTGCTGCCGCCAGCCCCGCTGGAAGGAGGCAAGGGCGCGACGGCGAGGCCTGAAAGAAACCAGCGGCTGTATGGAACCGATGGAGCGCAGCATCGAGGAGCACCGCGCGTCGACCTGCGGCGCTGACCACCTCGATCCCCGAGCTGGTATGCGGGCAAAGGTAGAAATTCCTCACCGCGACGCACCGCAGAAATCGCCGCGCCTGACCGCACCGCCTCGGCCGAGCAGCGCCGTGCGCCTGCCGCGGTTGTCCGAACTGGACGCGGTTTCCCGTTCCTGGAGAACGTGGATCTGGAAGCGGAGGCGGCGCAAGACCTGGACGTCGATCTGGACGAACCCGATATCGCGGAAGCCGACGAGGAATAAAAAAGACCCGGCGTCCTGAGGACGCCGGGTCTTTTTATAACCCGAGAATGCCGCCCCCTTCGCCGCCGAAGCCCGGCAGCGGCGGCGGTTGACCACCGAGGTGACCCGCCAGCGGTCCTCCGTGAAAGGAGCCACCGCCGTTTCTCTTCCCGCTCCATGACCAGCGTCACCGGCTGCCCCGCCCCCAAAGGTTTTCGCCGCCGGCGGTGTCGAAGACGGAGATCGTGGTCATCACCCAGCGCCCGGTCGCGCTGCGGGAACGTGATCTGCGGCGCGCTCACCGCGCGTCGTACTTCATGTCCCGCGCCTGCTGCACCACTTGCGCGGGCCAGGGTCAAGCGCAGGCGGTCTTTGTTGAACGTCGGGTCTTTGTAGTGATCGAGACGATCTCCATTGCCGCCGACGTTGCGCGCCCGCCCGCCGCCTCCGCGTCGCGCAGCGCCCCGCGGATCAGGTTCTCCGGCCGCGGCGGCTCCCCCGCCCCCGCAGCAGCAAGAAGCCGCCCACGGCGAGCAAGAGCGCCGCGAGCGCCAGCGCGGCCCGGAGGAACGTTTCAACGCCCCCCTCCTTCCAGGCTCCCGCCGTCGCGGCCCGGCCGGGCGGCCCCCGGGTCTGCGCCTGCGGGCGTCGCAGCGTTTCGCCCAGCGCCTTGATCTCGCGCCCGTAGGCGGCGAAGTCCCCGCCCGCAGCGCGGCCGCCGCCCGCTCGTAATGCGCGCTCGCTTGCTGCGGCTAATACGGCGGCCGTCGGCGCCCTGGGCACCCGAACGCGGCGGCGTCTCCGCGCCGGCTCGTGGAGCCCCCGCCGGCGGCGCCCCCTTCCCCGAAGAGGCCGCCCAGCGCCTCTTCCAACATACCCTCCATCGCGATGCGGTTTTCGAACGCCACGATCACCCGTTTCGGCTCGGTATGGCGCTCCCCTGCCCGGCTCCGGTTCCGCCGGCCTCCTGGGACCGCGCTTTCCAGGTACAGCAGCTGCACGGTACAGCAGGCTCTCCTCGATGGGCACGATCAGCATGTTGCCCATCAGAACGCTGCTGCCCTGCTGGTTCCAGAGCGACAGGCAGGGGCTGATCCGGCTGTCCTGCTGGATGCGCGAGCCGATCTGCTCGGGCCGTACACGATGCGGCTGGACGGGAAGCGGTACAGTACCAGCTTGCCGTAACCCGCACCGTCGCAGCGGGCCGCGAGCAGCGCGACCATGTTCTTCTTGTTACCCGAGGGCGTGAACGGGGACAGGAGCAGGAACTCGTCCTCGGTTTCGCCGAGGAACCGCATGATCACGTAATACGGGGGCATGGCCTCCCCTTCCTGGCCCTGCAGGAAGGTGGGGCCGCCCCCCTCCACGTCGCGGCGCTCGCGCGCGATCTGCCACGAGTCGGCGCGGGGTAAAGACGCCCGGGTCCGTGACGTGATAATCCGCGTAGATGCGGCGCTGGACGGCGAAAGGTCTTCAGGGTAACGCACGTGCGTGCGGAGGGCTCCGCCGGCATCTGGTCCAGCGGCTTGACCAGGCCGGGGAAGATGCGGCGGTACGTCCGCAGGATCGAGTCGCGCTCGTCGGCGGCGTAGAGCGTGACCGTGCCGTCGTAGGCGTCCACCGTGGCCTTGACCGCGTTCCGGATGTAGTTGAAGCGCAGGGGCGCGCCCGTTGGCGTCGCGCACGTCGGTGACGGCAGCATGCAGGTAGGCGCTCGTAGGCGTCGGCAATCCTTGCAGCCAGGCCGACGCGGCCACCGACGACGGCCAGGTACAGCAGGTCGCCGTCCAGGCGCAGACGGTGCACCGCGGGCCACGCGGTCAGCACCCGTCGCGCCGAACAGCAGGAACAGATCAGGTGACATGCACGGCTGGAGCAGCGTCGGTCGCGGAACCGCCGGAGAAGGCGAACTTCGCCAGCGGTAGGGGCACGCCGCCTTCGCCGTCGTACGTGTTTTCCTGGTCCGCGTTGCCGCCTCCTGGCCGCTGGGACTAGTCGGAGCTTTCGCTGGCGCGTGCGCACCACGACATGCAGGCCGCGCGCTGCGGCTTCCTGGCCGTAGTAGATGCGCGGCTGCGCCCAGCGTCAGGCCGGGCACGGCGGACTCGGTGGGGATGTTCTTGAGGAAGTACGTCGGCAGCCCCTCGGCCGTGAACTCGTTGACCGGGCTCATGACCACCCCAGAACCGTGGGTGTAGCGCAGGTGCAGGTTCGGCCAGGTCTGGGCGCGCGGATCGGCCCTGCGCGTTTATCTCGCGCGCCGCCAGCCACACCTGCCGGTAACCCGCCCGACCCCCGAGGCGGTAGCGGTCCACATCCACGTCCGGGAACTGCAGCACGATAGGCCGCAGCCCCTGCTGCTGCGGGTACGTTTCCAGGAGGCGGCTCGAGGTCCCAGAGCCGGATGTTGTTGATCGTCGCCTGGTTCCGCCGCGAGATCAGCCGCCGTCGACTCCTGCCGAACCAGGAAGTCGCGCTGGTCCACCTTCTCCAGATCGTGCGCGGCGCGCCGTGGCGCGATCGCACGCTCTATCGCCGGCGCTCGCCGCGTGGCCTCGATGAGGCCGGACCACGGTGGCCTGGATGCCGCCGGGCACCAGGGCGCCGAGCAGGAAGCGACCAGCCACAGGCCGAGCGCCCCGGCGGGCAGGAGCAGGGAGCGCTGCCAGATGTTGACCAGCACGATCCCGGCCAGGACGGCGACGCCGACCAGCAGGTTGAGGCCAGGCGGCGGGCGTGCGTCGGTGTAGCCGCCGGAAAGATCGCCGCCGGCATACAGCCGAGGTCGAAGCGGTCGAGCCAGTAGCCGAACGCGACCGTGAACAGAAGACCCAGGCGATCGAGCGCCGACAGGTGGGCCCGCACGTGCGGCGCGACATAGGTGCGCCCGGCCGCCGTATCGATGCCCCGCTGGAAGAAGTACAGGAGCGCGACCGCCGCCCCGACGAGGAGCAGCACGACCAGCAGCCACCCCTGCAGGAAGTGCAGGAACGGCAGCAGCCAACACGTAGAAGCCGATGTCCCTGCCGAACGGCGGGTCCCGCACGCCGAAGGCCGTCGGGCTGCCGAAGCGCAGGAAGCTGTCCCACTGCCCCGCCGCCGAAGGCCCGCGAACACGGCGAACGCCAGCGCCCCCAGCCCGAGCGCGACGGCCAGGACGCGGCGCAGCTCGGCGATGTGGTGACCACGCGGCCGTCCACCGTCGCGCGGCGCAGCGCCTTCCAGTCGAAGATGAACACGTCGCCGCCCTCCGGCCCCTCGCCGGGGACGCGGATGCCGACGGGCGGGCTGAACCGCTCGGCGAGGCGCAGGTTCCCGTACGCCAGCGCGAACGAGGCCGCGCCGAAGACCAGGAACAGCAGCAGACGGGTCCCGACGATGCGCCCGAAGACGCCCCGATAGTTCACCTCGCCGAACCAGAGCCAGTCGGTGTACAGCGCGGCGATGTTGACGCCGAAGAACAACAGCAGGAGCAACACAGAGCGGCCTGCACCGGGTAGCCGCGGACGAGTTTCAGCAACGAAGGACACTCGCGAAGGGTGTATGGGCGGCGGCGGCGGACACGAGCGAAACCGCCGCGCCCTTGTTCTACCCTAAAATACGGCGTTCCGGTGCGCGCGCGTTGCAAAGGCGCGGGGCGCCGCGGCGAGCCGCTCAATAGGTGGCGCGGCCGCCGGAAAGGTCGAAGGTGAAGCCGGTGGTGAAACTGGCTTCGGGCGAACGATAAAGGCGGCCGGGGCCGCGAACTCTTCGGGCGTGCCGCAGCGCTTCATCGGGATCTTGTCGGTCATGTACGCCACCTGCTCGGGGGCATGGCGGCCACCATCTCGGTGCGGATCACGGCCGGGCGATGGCGTTGACCGTGACGCCGGTCTCGGCGTAATCTTTGCCCTGCACCTTGGCCTGGCGATCACGGCCGCCTTGGACATCGAGTAGGCCAGCATCCCCGCGTTGCCCTCCTTGCCCGCGATCGGGCCACGTGCAGAGACCCGGCCGTACCCCCGCGCGAGCATGTGCGGCAGCACGGCCTGCGAGGTGATGAGCGAGCCCCGCGTTGACGTCCGTCACGCGGTCCCAAGTCGGCAGATCCACCTCGTGGCTTTTCAGGCTGGTCCTGCCGGTGATGCGCCCGCGCTGTTGACCAGGATGTCGATGCGCCCTTTGCGCTCGACGAGATCGGAGACCGCCTGCCCCCAGGCCGCCCCCGTCGGTCACGTCCACGCCGAACGCGAGGCACGGGGCCCAGCCCCTCCTGCGCCCGAGCCAGGCTCGTCGTGGCTCTTGTCGAAGACGGCCACGCAGACGCCCCCGGCGGCTAAGCGGCAGGCCAGCGCGAAGCCGAGCCCGTCCGCCCCGCCGGTGATGATCGCCACCTGTCCCTGCAAAGCGATTTGACCTTTCACCGCCGCGCCCTCCCGCGGGAGGGCGCGCAGATAGATCCCCGCGCCGAGATCGCCTCGGCGATGCGGCGGATGCCGACGATGTAGGCGCCGGTGCGCAGGTCGCAGTCGTGGCGCCGCGCCGCGTCCCACCTGGTGGAAGGCGCGTCATGATCTGCTCGAGCTTCGTGTTCACCTCGTCCTCGCTCCAGAAGAAGGCCTGCAGATCCTGCACCCACTCGAAGTAGGACACGGTAACGCCGCCCCGCGTTCGCCAGCACGTCCGGCACCACCAGCACGCCGTTGTCACGCAGGATCGCGTCCGCCTGCGGCGTCGTCGGCCCGTTCGCCCCTCGATGACGAAGCGCGCGCGGATGCGCGGCGTTCCTGGTGGTGATCTGGTTCTGCGGCGCGGCCGGCACGAGCACGTCGCAGCGCAGCGTCAGCAGGTCGTCGGGCGGCAGCGGCTCGGCGTCGGGAAGCCGGCGACGGTCCCGTGCTCTTTATTGTAAGCGAAAAGCCTCCGGATGTCCAGGCCCTGGGCGTTGTGGATGGCGCCGCGCAGGTCGGGAGACCGCCAGCACCCGGGCGCCCGAGCGGTGGAACAGCGCCGCCGCCGCCCCTCCGACGTTCCCGAAGCCCTGCACCGCCACCGTCGTGCCCGGCGAGCTGCTTGCCCGCGGCCCGGAGCGCCTCGCGCGCCACGGTCACGACGCCGCGCCCGGTCGCGTCCAGGCGCCCCTCCGATCCGCCGATGGCGAGCGGCTTGCCCGTGACCACGGCCGGGACGGTGTGCCCGGCGTGCATGGAGTAGGTGTCCATGACCCAGGCCATGGTCTGGGCGTCCGTGCCCACGTCGGGGGCGGGGATGTCGCGGTCGGGGCCGAGCAGGACCGCGATCTCGGTCGTGTAGCGCCGCGTCAGGTCTTCCCGCTCCGCCGGCGACAGCGCCGCCGGGTCGCAGACCACGCCGCCCTTGGCCCCGCCGAAGGGGATGTTGACGACGGCGCACTTGACCGTCATCCAGAACGCGAGGGCCCGGACCTCGTCCAGGTCGGTTTCGGGGGTGGTAGCGGATGCCGCCCTTGGCCGGGCCGCGCGTCGGGTTGTGGTGGACGCGGTAGCCGGTGAACATCCGCACCGAGCCGTCGTCCATGGAGACCAGGAAGTGGACCGTCGTTTCGCGCTTGGGGTACTTGAGGACCTCGTGGACGTCGGGGTCCAGAGGGCTTCTCGGCGACGGTCGCCAGGCGCCGCCGCGCGATCTCGAAGGGGTTGGTGTTCTCCGCCATTTTATCCTTACACCTCATCGTGCAGTGCGCGGCAGCAACCTGCCTGCGCCGCTTTAGATACGTTGCTTTTCCGGCCGCCGTTTCCGCGGCGGGAACTTCCCGCAAGGCTTTGGCGTACGGCGAGTCGGCACGCTATGCGGCCTCGAGCAGCCAGGACGGCTCCGGCGCCTCGCGGTCCTGCTCCACAACGATGGTGGTGCCCGACGGGCTCGTCAACAGCCAGGGCGGTCGGCGGTCCGGAGCATCATCCAGAAGCCGTGGCCCAGGCTGCCCGCCGTAGTGTAGCCCCGCTCCAGCGTCGCCCGGTGCAGGCGCTCCATGTCGATGCCCTTGCCCCGATCCTCGATCCACACCTGCACACCGTTCCCCCCGTGTCGGCGCGGACATGCGCCTCGCCGCCCCCGGCGTGCATCACCGCGTTCATCGCCGCCTCGCCCACCGCGGTCACCAGATCTTGCCAGCGCTCGTCGGGAAGTTCCGGCGGACGGCGGCTTCCTGGGCCTGGTGGCGCAGCGCACGCAGGGTTTGGGGCAAAAGCGGGACCGACTCGCCGACCGGGGCGAACGGCGCGGGAAGCTCCTCGCGGCTGTCGGAAAGGCGCAGGCGGCCCTCGGTGACGCTGCGCAGGACCTCGCGCAGGAAGGTGCGTTGACGGATCGCCGTCTCCTTGCTCTGGGTAATGTCCGTCACAATATGAACCGCGCCCGTGACGGCTCCGCGCTCATCCCGGACCGGGTCCGTCGTCACACGAAGCCAGCGGTCACCGGAGTGGATCTCCTTTATTTCCCGCCGCCCGGTCTCCTCCACGCGCACGTACCACGAAACATCCCTGTTCCGGAACGCCTCTGCCATGACCTCGCTGTAAAGGCGGTGGTTGATCTCGCGAGCCGGTCTTTGAAGGAGATCCGCCATGGCGGCGTTACATCGCCTGATCCTCCCTTCCAGATCAAGCAGACAAACGCCGTCACGGATGGCATCGAACGTTGCCTGCCATTCCCGCACGGAAGCCTGCGCCGCCTCCTCGGCCTTGCGCATCCGGAGCAGCGCCTTCACCGTAGCGGTCAACTCGGGCGACTCCACGGGCTGCGTCAGGTAGCCGTCCGCGCCGCCCTCCAACCCCTGCGCTTTATCGTCGCTGCGGACGAAACTGGCGGACAGGTGCAGCACGGGGATCGAGGCGGTGGCCGGGTCCGCTTTCAGCATCCGGCACACCTCAAACCCGCCGATGTCCGGCAGGTTCACGTCCAGGACGACGAGGTCGGGTCTGGCCCGGGCGAGGCGCAGGGCGTCCGCCCCCGTGGCGGCTGCCACGACGCCGAAGCCCGCCATCCTGAGGCTGCGCGTGACGACGTACCGGGCCGCGTCGTCGTCGGGCACGTTCGAGATCGGGACCGGCTGCTCAGACATGCTGCGGCTCCTTCTCCCCCGGGGCGCCGGCCCCATCCTTCTGCGCCCGGCCCGCGCCGCCCCCCCCCACGGCCGCCCCGGCGGGTCCGGCGTAGACGAGCGGGATGATGGCGGAGAACGTCGAGCCGGCGCCCGGCGCGCTCGTGACAGAGACGCCCCCCCCGAGCAGCTCGGCCAGCTTCCGGGAGAGTGGGAGACCGAGCCCGGTGCCTGTGACCTGCTTCTGAATCGCGCCCTCTATCTGGCCGAACTCCTCGAAGATGCGCTCCTGATCCTCGGGCGCGATCCCGACCCCGGTGTCGGCGACGGAAAAGGCGACCTGGTCGCCGGCGGCCAGCGCCGCGGACACGCGCACCTCGCCGCGCCGCGTGAATTTCAAGGCGTTGGAAATGAAGTTCCGGAGGATCTGCGAGACCTTGCCCTCGTCGGTGTAGAGCGCCGGGATCTCACCGACCGGTTCGAAGACGAGGGCGACCCGGTCTTGGGAGAAGAGCGGCCGGAACATCCCGCGCAAGGCGCCGAAAAGGTCGGCCACTTCGAAGGCGCCGGGGCGGACGACGGTCTTCCCGGCCTCTATCTTCGCCAGATCCAACAAGTCGTTGACCAGATCCGAAAGGCTCTCGGCGGACGTGCGGATAAACGTCACCTGTTTTTCCTGCTCCGGCGCCAGCGGGCCGTCCGCGCGATCCAGGAGGAGCCGGGTGAGTCCAAGAATGGAGCCGAGCGGAGTGCGGAACTCGTGGCTCATATCCGAAAGGAAGCGGGATTTCAGCTCGGAAGCCCGCTGCAAGTACTGCGCCTTCTCGTCCAGCTCGGCGTAAAGCGCCACCACACCCCGGTTGGTGTCGTCGAGTTCGCGGTTCAGCCGCGCCAGCTGGGCCTGGCGCGTTTGCAGCTCTTCCAGGGCGCGCAGAAGCTCCTGGTTCTGCCGCTGCATCTCCTCGAAGGGGTTCTGGGGGGCGCTGCGCGCCAGCTCCTGGGCGACGCGCGCCAGGTCCGGCGCGGGCTCGGCGGCCCCCCGCTTCGGAAGGTTTTTCCCGAGCGAAACCACGGCCCCGTGCCCGGGCGGGGACTCGACGTGGAACTCATCCATGAGCCGCCTCGCGCCGACGAGCCCCAGCCCCATGCCGGTTTGCGACGTGTACCGCCCGTCCAGGATGGCCTGGATGTCGGCGATCCCGGGCCCCTGATCACGGATACGGACGCGCAGGATTTGCGGCGGGGGCCCCTTCCGCAAGAATTCGACCCTTCCCCGCCCGCATACTGGAATGCGTTGCGGGCGATCTCGGATACGGCGGTGGCGACGCGCGTTGGTTCTGGGGATCGAAGCCCAAAAGATCGGCGATCTGGCGCGCCCGCTGGCGTGTAAACACGACGTCGTGCTCGCGGCGGACCTCCATCGTGAGGATGGTGGTACTCATGGCGCAGTGTCTTCCTTACGTTGTTTCTCGTTTTGGCCGGGCGGCCAGCACGGTCACGTCATCACGGCCCCGGCTGAAATCCCGGTAAAGTACCCCGGCGGCCAGGCCCGGGTGTTTGGCCCCAGAAGGCCGAGGTACCGGTCCAGACGCCACTGTGTGGTGAGTCCGTCGGAAGCCATGACCAGCATCCCCCTTCCGGCGAGGGAAACAAACTCCTGGACCTTGCGCATCTGGTGGCCCACGATGCCGTTGTGGGACACCATGCTGCGTGTTTCCCCAGGGAGACCACGGCCGCCGCGATGTTGCCTATGCCGGCGAAGCGGATCGTCCGTTCCGTAAGGTCCACCTCGGCGGCGGCGGCGGCGCCCCGTGTGCCCCGCAGGGCGGCGTGGATCGCCTCCAAGATCTCCGCCGGGCCGGGCGCCGGGTTCTGCCGGAAAACGCGCACGGCCTCCCGGACGCCTCGGCCGCCGCCGGGCCGTGTCCCAGGCCGTCGGCCACCAGGATCCGGCTGCGCCCCCGCGATCGTCCGCATCCCAGGCGTCGCCGCACGGTCTCGCCCGGCTTGGGCAGACACACCGCGCCGATCTCCAGGCCGGTCCCGGTCTGGGGCCGGGCCGGGGCCTTGGCCCGGAGCCGGAAAGCAAGGCCGATGCCCATCCCCGGCAAGGAATAGATGTCGAACAGGTCGGAAAGGCGCAGGATGGCGCCCAGGCCGGTGCCCGGGGTGCCCGCCGTGGAAAAGCCGTCGCGCAGGCACTCGGCGACGTTCCTCATCCCCGGCCCTTTATCCAGGGACAGGATCTCGAGGCCGTCCGCCTGGTCCCGCCCCAGCACCCGCAGAACAAGCTCGCCCCCGGCGGCGTGCTGGACCAGATTGTTTGCGGCCTCGGTGGCGATCAGGGCCACCCTTGCCGCGCTCCGTCTCGTCGAACCCGGCCGTGCCGGCCAGCGCCGCGGCGATCCGCCGCGCCTCGCCGACTTGACTGGATTCGGTGACGGAGAACGAGGCATTCCATGATGTCACTTCCAGCGCGTGATGACGACACGCGTTCCCTCCCCGACCCGGGAGGCGATCTCGAACTCGTTGACGAGCCGCCGGGGCCGCTCAGGCCCATGCCCAGCCCGCCGCCCGTGGTGTAGCCGTCCCGCAGCGCCAGGCTCGATGTCGGGGATGCCGGGCCCGTGGTCCTCGAACGTCAGGCGCAGCCCGCGGCGGCCCCCTGGCTCAGCGCTTCCAGGCGCACCGTCCCGCCGCCGCCGTAGTCCAGCGTGTTCCGCGCCAGGCTCGCTGGCCGCTGTCACCATCTTGGTCTGATCCACCAGGCTGAAACCCAGGCTCCCCCGCCCGATCGCGCACCGCCTGCCGCACCGAAACGACGTCCGCGGGGGAGCGGATGGCCAGGGTCTCACTCGCCTGTGCGGCCATCGCGCGCTCCCCCGTGCCTGCGCCCCCAGAGAGTCCCTGGAGAAGGTCCATCCCTTTTCGATGTTCAAGGCGGTGCGCACGCCGGGCAGCGAAAGCCCGGCTCCACGAGCGTGATTGCCACCGCGGGCTGCATCCCGACGACCACGGTCTGGGCGTCGAGCACGCGCGACATGGCGGAGATGTTGGTAAGCATCCGCCCGATGAAGGAGTCCACCACGTCGAGCGACGAGATGTCGATCAGCACGCCGCGGGCGCCGGTCTGCGCGATCCGGCCCGTCAGGTCGTCCTGGAGCGTCATGGCCAGGCGGTCGTGCATGTCCACCTGGATCGTCACCAGGAGGAACTCCCCCATTTTAAGTATCGGTATGCGCTCCACAAAACCTCCCGGTCACATCCCCGCCCTGCCCCCGGTGGATCGTGCGCCCCGTCCGCTGCAGCGCCAGGATGAAGGCGTCCGCCAGGCTCACCTTGGTGGTGACATCGCGCAGATCCACGCCCAGGTGGACGATGGTCTGCGCGATCTGCGGCCGGACCCCGCTGATGATGCAGTCCGCCCCCATCAGGCGGGCGGCGGCCACGGGCTTCGGGAGGTGCTGCGACACCAGGGTGTCCACGGTCGGCACGCCGGTGATGTCGATGATGGCGACCGACGACCCGGTGTCCACGATCGCCTGCAGCAGAGACTCCATCACGACCTCGGTGCGGGCGCTGTCGAGCGTGCCGATCAGCGGCAGGGCCAGGATGCCCTCCCAGAGCTTCACGACCGGCGTCGAAAGCTCCAGCATCTCCTCCTGCTGGCGGGCGATCACCTCCTCGCGGCTCCGGAGGAAGGCCTCCGGTCGTCCAGAGCCCCAGCTTGTCCGGCAGGCTCCGTGGCGGTCCACACCTCGTCGAACAGGGCCCCGCCGTCCTGCCCCACCTCCTGCCGCAGGCAGGCGAACAGCGGCTCTTTGAAGGAGAAAACGAAGGTCGCGGTTTCCGACGGCGTGAAGCCCTGCCGGGCCGCGAGCGCGAAATGCCGGCGAGCATCCCCGGACGTCGCCCCACTCGCGCCCCGATGTCGGCCAGGTTGCGCTTCTGCGCCGCCTGGCGCAGCAGGCGCAAAAACTCCGCCGACTGCTCCCGCAGGCTCCGACTCCTGCATCAGGTCGGGCCGCCGCGCCGCGGAAGCCGTTTGCTCTTTGATCCAGTCCGCCAGAAGCTGCCGTTCGTACTTTTCCAGGATCTCGTGATCCGGCTCGTGCCGTTTCGTTGCATGGCGCTGTCTCTTTCCTCGCTTTGTTGGTGGTCGTCTATCGCTGCCGCGCCGGCAGGGGCAGGCATCGTCGGTCACGAGCGGTTCGGCCTTTCCAGCGCGCGTCGGGTCAGGGTACTCGCGCAGAAAGGCGCGCAGGGCGTACTTGACCTCGGCGGTGCGCTCGGCCGCCGCCAGCCCCTTGCCGGAGGCGGAGCAGGGACCTTCCGGTGGCGATCCACTCCTCCGGCTCCACGGGCGGGACGACAGGTAGCCGTCGGCGCCGCTCTCCAGCGCTTCCGCTTTGTCCTGACTGCTGGCGAAGTGGGCGGACAGATGCAGCACGGCAATCCCCGCCGTGACCGGATCCGCCTTGATCTTCCGGCAGAGCCCGATCCCGTTTCTGTCGGGGAGTTTCACGTCGAGGATGATCAGGTCCGGCTTCGCCTGAGCGAGGCGCGGAGGGCGTCTTGCCCGGTAGCGGCCTCCACGACCCCGAACCCTGCCCGCCGGAGGACGCGGGTGAGAATGTAGCGTTTCGCTTCATCGTCGTCCACAGGGAGGATGGTCATCGGCGGCTGGTCAGGCACAAGCAACCTCCGTCCCCAGCATAGCCGAGTTTAGTCGATCACTTACCATACTTGACATGACTTTATACCACTTTCTTTTCGTTTCGACACAAAGGGGTTGAGGGAGCGCCACGTTGCCGATACGCTGGTGAGAAGACAAACCGGCGCCAAAAGCGGGACGCACTTTTCAGATGCGCTCCTGCCCCCAGCCCAGACGGCGCAGCAAGAGCGCGGCCGGGACGGCCAGCGCGGCGTTCCAGGCGGCGCCGACGAGGGCCGCGGGCAGCCAGACGTGCAGCCCCACGCGCGGGGCGGCCAGGAGGTACAGCGCTTCGGCGACGGCGGAGGCGGCCAACATGCTGAGCACGACGCCGGTGTCCGCCCGGAACAGGCGCGAGGAGAACCAGCCGGCGACGAAACCTGCCAGGGTCCGTATACCAGAAACGTGCCGACCGTTTCGCCGACCAGAGCCGCCGTGAGCAGCCCGCCGCACAGGCCTATCAGGCTGCCCGCCCCCGCGTCGGAAAGCAGCGCGGCGGTCATCGCGATGGTGAACACGAAGTCCGGCTGCCCGCCGAACCCGTAGGCCCGGGCCGCCAGCAGCCCCTGCGCCGCGGCGGCCACGAGCAGGACCAGGCACAGCAGCAAAAAACGGGTCGGAGGCCTGGTCGCTTCACGGCAGAAGGAACACCTCACGCGCCTGGTGCGCCCGCGCGGCGGCGCGACCCGCGCCGACTGGAGGAAGCGCGCCTTGTCCTGCGTCACCGAGACGACCTTGCCGATGGGGATGTCGGCGGGCACCACGCCGCCCGACCCGGACGACACCACGAGATCGCCGGGCCGCACGTCGGCCTCGCGCTTCAGGTACATCAACTCCAGCGGCCGGCCGCGCCCGCCGCCCTGCACGATGCCGACCCCCTGCTCCTTGTTTTTGCGCACCACCCTCGCCCCGACGCCGGAGCCTGGCGTCGGTCAGCAGCATCACCTGGGACGACAGCGCCGAGACGTCGGAGACCTGCCCCCACCAGGCCGTCGGGCGTGCGGCCGACGGTGCCCCCGTCGACCCCGTCGCGGGCGCCGCGCGCGAGGATGAGAGTGTCGAACAGGGCGGAAGGATCCCGCCCGATGACCTCGGCGGGCAGCAGCCGGTGGCGCTTTTTTTCGGCGAAGCCCAGGCCCGCGCGCAGGCGGGCGGCCTCGCCCGCGGCGGCCTGCAGGTCCTGGTTCTCCATCCGGAGGCGCGCCACCTCGGACCGCAGCCGCGCGTTCTCGGTTTCCAGGCGTTTGCCCGCCAGAAACCACGACCGGGCGGTGGATAGGGACGATCCCGTGCGCGCCAGGGCGAACTGGAACGGGAACAGGGCGGCCCGGATGCCGGCCAGGAGGGGGTCCGGACGGCCCCCGGCGCGCCAGCGATTATGCGCGGCGCCCAGACCGGCGCCCAGGAGGAGGGTGAGAGCGAGGATCAGGTACGGCGAGGTGCGGCGCCCGTAGTCGGGCGCCTCGAGGGCCCTCCGGCTCCGGGGGCTGCGCCCCAGCGCTTGCAGTCGGTCTCGAGAGCGCGTCGGCATCGAGGGAGGCCCCCACCCCTTCCTAGTTGTTGAGCTGGCTGGCCGTCAGCAGGGCGCTGCGCAGCCCCGGGTGGCGCTCGGTCTCTTCCAGAACCGCGCCCGCGCCGAGGGCGACACAGGAAAGCGGGTCGGGGGCGATGTGCACCGGCATCGAGGTCTCGGCCGCGATCAGCTGGTCCAGGCCCCGGAGGAGGGCGCCGCCGCCCGCCAGCACGATCCCCTGATCCATGATGTCGGCGGCCAGCTCGGGGGGCGTCCCTTCCAGGGCCACCTTGACCGCCTCGACGATCTGCCCCACCGGCTCGGCGATGGCTTCGCGGATCTCCTCCGACGTGATGCTGGCGGAGCGGGGCAGCCCGGAGATGAGGTCGCGGCCGCGCACGGTCATGGCGCGCTCCTCGGCCAGCGGGTAGGCGGACCCGATCTCCAGCTTGGCCTCCTCGGCGGTCCGGTCGCCGACGAAAAGGCTGTACGTGCGGCGGATGTAGGCCGTGATCGCCTCGTCGATCTCGTCGCCGGCGATGCGTATCGAGCGGGACGTGACGATCCCCGACAGCGAGATGACCGCCACCTCGGTCGTGCCCCCGCCGATGTCCACGATCATCGAGCCGTTGGGCTCGGACACGGGCAGCCCGGCGCCGATGGCAGCGGCCATGGGCTCTTCGATCAGGAAGGCGTCCCGCGCGCCTGCCTTCTTGGTGGCGTCCAGCACGGCGCGCCGCTCGACCTCGGTGACGCCCGAGGGGATGCCGACGACGACCTGGGGGTGCACCCAGGGGCGCCGCCGGTTCACCTTCTCGATGAAGTAGCGGAGCATCTTCTCGGTCTGGTCGAAGTCGGCGATGACGCCGTCCTTGAGGGGCCGGATGGCGACGATGTGGCCCGGGGTGCGCCCCAGCATCCGCTTGGCCTCCTCGCCCACCTCCAGAACGGTGCGCGAGTTGATGTCGAGGGCGACCACCGAGGGTTCGCGGATCAGGATGCCTTTGCCGCGGACGTGGATCAGGGTGTTAGCGGTGCCCAGGTCGATCCCCATGTTACGGGAGAAACGCCGGAACATTTTGCCGGGGAATCGCATACGCTGTTAGGTGCTCCGATAACGCATTTCGCGTGCGTCCCGCGACCGCGTCCGGGCGCGGGGACGACGCCGCCCCCATTATAACACACAGGTAGAACCAAGGCAACGCTGCGGTGTATGTCCCTTCCCTAATGCGGTTGGGCTTGCATCGCGTGCGCGAACGCATGTTATAATGGGAGGCGAATAAGGAGACGCTTTTCCCGTGCCATGGTTCGCCTGTTGCCGCTTCCCCGCGCTGCCGCCCGCGCCGGGTTGCGGGAAACCTCTGTTCTTACGTGGGGTTCCACGGCGCGTAGGGTTCCGCAGGCTGCCGGTCTGGCAGCGCCTCCTCGTCGCCGCCGTGCTCCTCCCCTTTGTGCTGGCCGGGGGGGCGTCCGGCGCGTACTACCTGCGCCTGCACCGCATCACGGGGGCGCTGTCACTGGCGGGCTTGCCTATCGCACCCGCGCCGGCCGCTGCCCGCCGCATTCTGGTCCTGTCGCCCCACTGCGACGACGAGACCCTGGGCGTGGGCGGCCTGATCGCTGACGCCCGCCGCGCCGGCGCGGCCGTGACGGTGGCGTTCCTGACCAACGGCGACGGGTTCCCGCTGGCCACGGGCCGGGCGCTGCGCGATGTGCGCCTGTCCCCGGCCGACTACATCCGCTTCGCCGAGCGCCGCCAGACGGAGTCCGTCGCCGCCCTGGGCGAGCTGGGCGTCGGGGCCGATCACGTGCTCTTCCTCGGCTACCCCGACCGCGGCCTCGACCGGCTCTGGCAGGAGCACTGGGCCTGGGACCAGCCCTTCCGCTCCCGCTACACGGAGCGCGCCCGCTCCCCCTACGCCCGCGCCTACACGCCCGGCGCGGTCCACTGCGGCGCCTCGCTCTTCGGCGACCTTTCGCGCCTGCTCCAGGCGACCCGGCCCACCGACATCTACGTGACGCACCCGGCCGACGATCACCCGGACCACGCCGCCGCCGCCGCGTTCACCCAGGCCGCGCTGCTTTCGGCGCGGGACCGTGGCGAGACCTGGGCGCGCGCGGCCCGCCTGCATTATTACCTCATCCACCGGGGTAACTGGCCGCTGCCGCAGGGGCTGCGCCCGGACAAGCCGCTCCTGCCGCCCGCCGGCCTCCTCGCGCTCGATACCGACTGGCAGGTTTACCCCCTTTCCCCCGCAGCGCAAGCCGCCAAGGCGCGGGCGCTCGCGCGGTACGGGTCGCAGATGGCGGTGATGCGCCGCTTCCTTTCCTCGTTCGTGCGGCCCAATGAGCTGTACGGCAGGATGCCAGACCTGTGCGCCGGCGGCGCACGAGAGGGCAGGGTCTGGCAGGCGGCGCCGACCGCGCCGGACGCCACGCGCGACGACGTGGTGCGCTACGCCGGCCCGTCGGCCGACCTGCGCGGCCTGTCGATCTGCCAGAGCGGTCAGACGCTGCGCGTGCGCGTGACCACGCGCGGCCCGGTCTCGCCCCGCGTGCGCTACACGCTGCTGCTGCGCGTCACCGGGGACGGTGCCCTGGGCGACGCGGCGAGCGGCGCGACCCGTTTTTTGGCACTAAACTTGCCGGCAGGAAAGGTGCGGTCGGGCGGCGCGCCCGGCGCGGGCGAAACGGTAAGGGCGCAGGGGGACACGATCGAGGCGATCATGCCGCTGGCGGCTCTGGGTCTGGCGTCCGCGCCGCCGCGCCACGTGTGGGTGGCCGTACAGACGCACTGGGCGCGGGTGCCGGTAGACCAGACCGGCTTCCGCGCTTTCACGCTGATGCGCGAGCGGGCGCCCCGAACCATGGCGCGACAACATCTGGACGCAGCGAGGAAACACAGGGTGGAGAACATAGCGACGCGAAATCGGCGTCCGAACGACGTCAAGGGCGGGGGTTCCGGTTCGGCGGGCCGCTCCTGGCGCGCCGCGCCGGCGAGCGGGAGGCGCTGTTCCTGGTGTTGGTCTGCTCGCTGGACATGTACACCACGCTCTGGTGGGTCATCGACCACGCCGTGGAGGCGAACCGCTTCTCGCCCCCACCTTCCAGGCGCACCCGCTGGCCTTCGTGCTGGTGAAATCGCTGTCGTGCCTGCCCGCGCTCGTCCTCGCCCCGCTGCTGGCCCGGCGTCACCCCCGCTTCACCATCTGGCTCCTGCGCGCCACCCTCGCCGCCTACGTGGGCATCTACCTCGCCGCCGTCAAGTAAGCCGTGACCAGGGAAAACGGGCGCGGTTGGTGGTATATCCACGGCAGAGCAGATCCCAGGAGTTTCAACGATGCTGACCGACGAGCAGCTTGCTTTCTACCAGGAGGCGATTTACGTGCTGGCGCCGCAGATGTTTTCGCCGGAGGAGGCGGCGGCGCTCCCGGTGCCCACGCCCTGGCCGAGCGCCTGTCGCGCATCCGCGACATCGACGCCACCTGGGGCAGCGCCGGGGACGCGGGCGGCGGGCGCGGCGTGACGGCGCTGCAGCACTGCCACGACGTCCAGTTCCAGAGCGCGGCCTTCGCCCGCCTCCTCATGGACGAGCACCTGACCGGGGCGGCGGCCGCGATCCTGGAGCTGATACCGTGCACCACACCAAGATGTTCATCAAGCCGCCGGAGAAGGGCTCGCGTTCCCGATGCACCAGGACGTGCCTTACTTCCCGCACGAGCGGCACTCGATGATCGCCGCCATCCTCCACTTCGACGACGCGCCCGTCGAGAAGGGCTGCGTGCGCGTGGTGCCCGGCTCGCACAAGCTCGGCCCGCTCCCGCACATCAAAGAGGGCGGCTGGCACCTGTCCCCGGACGAGTACCCGGTCGAGCGGGCGACGCCGGTCCCGGCGAAGGCCGGCGACGTGCTGTTTTCTCGTACCTGACCATCCACGGGTCGGGCATCAACACCAGCCAGGAGGCGCGCACGACCCTCCTGGTGCAGATGCGCGACCCGACCGACCCGCCCACGCTGGCCGTGCACCAGTCGCGCGGGCAGGGCATGATGCTGCGGCATTGATCCCTCCTGCGCCACCACCAAGGCGATCGCCGACGCGGCGGGCGGACGGGACAGGCAATGGGAGCCATGGGCGGCGGGATGACGGGAGGCATGGCAGGCGGCATGAGGTAGAGGGGCGATAAGGTATAATGTGCCTGGCACACAGACTCGGAACACATTCTGGAGGTCCACAATGCCACACCCTCGCTTTCCTTCCGATGAGATCGCACGACGCGGCCGGGCACTGTATGACGAGAAGATACGCGCCGAGGTCGAAGAGGGCAACTCGGCAAGATCGTCGTCATTGATGAGACAGGTGAGTACGAGATCGGCGACAATACCAAGGACGACAGCGTCTTGGAACTCGCGCACCGGATGCTTGCTAAGCGCGGACGCGGCGCTAATATGATGCGCGTCGGTTACAAGGCGTCAGGTATCGGTGCAACCGATGCGATGGCCCGCTATGATGACGGAGTTATCACGGCGGAGCGTGAGGCGCGTCTTCGCCTCATGTTGCGCGGGCCGGATGGGCGTGAGGCGGAGGTGGATGCTGCCACCGGCTTCACCCATGCGCTCATGCTATCCTCCGCGCTGATTGTCGGGCTCGCGCTGCCCTTTCTCACCGTCGAGCCTATGGTCGTCGCCGGCGGGGCCGTTGTGCATTTCGACGTATACGAAGGTACTGTGCTTTGGCACGGCGAGCGACGTGCCATCCGCATTCATGCCGGCGAGGGCGATGCGCTCGCCGGCATGGAGCCTGCTGTACGGCAACAACCTGAACATGGATGTCGTGGACGGCGCCGCGTTTACCATCGAAGCGCTGGAGTAAACCGCGCCCCGCCCCTACGGCTGCCCTGATCATCCCTTTTGCCTCAGGTTTCCCCCGGCGGTCGAAGGTCATGGGTTCGGCGGGTCCCAGTATCCTCGATGCCCTCCCGACCCTCGACCTCGCCGAGGAGCGGCTGTGAAACGCGGACGTTCTCCAGATCGAGGGTGTTGGGGATGTGGACGATGCGCGCGTCCTCGGGCCGCACGCCCCAGCAGGCCCGCAGGGCCTCCCGGATGGCTTCGGTCGTTGTCCAGAACGATGGGGATGGCGGCCCGGGCCAGGAACGTGCTGGTGGCGACGTTTTGCTTGGTCTTCGAGGTCGATCTGGTCGAACAAACGGCGCGTGATCAGATCCACCAGCCCGATGCCCGCGGCGTTGCCGTGCAGGCCTCGCTGAGCGCGCGCACGAAAAGGTACTTGACGCGCGGCGAGGAGGATCAGCTCGCCCGGTATCCGCATGCGCCCGATGATGTTGGTGTCGATCCCCGTACCGCTGAAGTTTTTGCCCATCTCGTCGATGACGAGCAGGTCGATGTCCTCGACCGGCAGTTGGGCATCATCGTCTTGGACCAGCGGAGCAGTTCCGCCTCCGCGCGGGGATGTCGGCGGGCGCTATCGCCTCGATGTGCGCGGTGATCTCGTCGTAGGCGTTCTCGACATTTACGCCGCCCAGGATCCTGCCGCTCGCCAGCGTCACCCCGGCGACCTCCTTCATCACGTCGCCTTCGTCCCCGCACGCCGTCCCGGTGCAGCACGAGCGCCTGCGTCTGCTTGCCCAGACCGATCGCCGACATCTTCATCAGGCCGCTCTCGATCTCGCCCTTGAGGAAATCGGTGTGGGTCTTGATCCGGTTGACCAGGAGGACGCCGTCGGCGTCGGCGGCATGGCGGTCCAGGTACGCGGGGACGCCCCGATCCGTCGCGCGCCGATCGGCACGACTATCCATGGACGAGCGCACCGGCGCGCCGCAGTACTCCTCGGTGACGCCCAGGCTCCGGAGCACCTCCACCTGGCCCTCCGCCGTGGCGCCCCCGTGGCTGCCCATGGCGGGGATGAGAACGGCGCGGCCCCCGGGCCTGCAGGTGGCAGACGACCGTCTGGATCACCAGGGCGATGTTGCGGATGCCGCGGCTCCCGGCGGCCACGGCGATGCGCTTGCCGGCTATGTCGGGCGGCAGGATCCGCTCCAGCGCGGCGGACCACGCCCGGGATATCCTCGACGCGCTGGCGCGGGAACCGCTGCCGGATCAGGTATGTGCGGGAAATCCGTACTCACTGTTTAACTCCTTGTCATTCCGGGCGGCGAGCAGGATCGCCTCGATCATGCTTTTGGCGAGGCGACGCCCTGGTAGGCGATGTCGAACGCGGTCCCGTGGTCCACCGACGTGCGGACGAAGGGCATCCCGACCGATACGTTGACGCCGGTATCGAATCCGGACAGCTTCACGGGGATGTGCCCCTGGTCGTGGTACGCACGACCACGATGTCGAACTCCCCTTGCTGGCGCGGTAAAAGATCGTGTCCAGGGGGTAGGGCCCGCTCGCCGCGTAGCCGTCCTGCCGCGCCCGTTCGATGGCCGGCGCTATCTGCTCGCGCTCCCTCCTGCCCGAACAGCCCCCCCTCGCCCGCGCGATGCGGGTTCAGGCCGGCGACGGCGATGCGCGGGTTTTCTATGCCCATGCGCCGCAGCGTCCCGTCGGCGATCTGTATCACTTTAACGATACGCTCCGCCCGCACCCGCTCGATGGCCTGCCGGAGCTGACGTGGGTGGAGACGTGCACGACCCGCAGCGCCGGGGTGACCAGCATCATGGAATAGTCTTTGGTGCCGGTCAGGTCCGCCAGGATCTCCGTGTGGCCCGCGTAGCGGAAGCCGGCCCCGGACCATCGCCGCCTTGTTCAGCGGCGCGGTCGCGATGGCATCGACCTGCCCGGCAAGAACGCGACGCCGCGCGCACCGCCTCGACCGCCACCCGCCCCCTTCGGCGCCCTCCACGCCGACCTGCACCTGCCCCCGGTCCATCGGTATGTCCCAGATGTCGAGGGTGCCCGGCGCGCCCCGCACCTCGGCAAGGCTCTTCACGGTCTGCAGCGACGCCGCCAGCCCCAAGAACCGGCGGCCCGCAAAGATGCCGCGCTGCCGACGACCGGCGTACATTCCTGGTACACCTCCGGGTCCGCCAGGGCTTTCAAGATGATCTCCGGGCCGATACCCGAGGGGTCGCCCATGGTGATGGCGACGACCGGCTTCCTCATGCCGCACCTTCCCCTTCGGCCAACGCCCCGTACGCGCATTACGACCCCTCCGACCCGAACCCGCCGGCCTTGGTCACCACCAGGGCGCCGTCGGCACGCCCCCGCACGCGCGCAGGAGGGGCATCCCCTCCTCCACCTGGCCCACGATCTGCAGCGCCTCCACGCCCAGGTGGCCGCAGGTCGCCGCCGCGATGTCGCCGCCCGTCAAGACCAGGCGCGCGCTTCCGCTCCGGGCGATAACGTGGGCGGCAAGCTCCCCCAAGCGCCCGGCCAGCGACAAACGAAAGAGGCCCCGCCCGCCGCCGATACGGCGGGGGCCAGAGGAAGGTGACAAGGTAGCCGGGCTGCGGCGGCGTGCCCGGTACCCCCTCCAGGTCGGGCGGCGCCGGGTCGCCCAGCCGCAGCGTCAGATGGCGCAAGTGCACACGCTCCTTGAGGAACGCGACCTGGCCAAGCGAGACAGGGTTCCGGCTCCCCGCGACAACCACGACCGGCGACCACCCCCCCGCCGCCCCGCTCGCGCTGTTTGAGCCGCCGCGGCAGGTGCGCCAATCCCCGCCGACCCGACCCAGAGGAGGGGCGAGAGAAGTCGCCCGCCTCGACGATCTGGCGGAGATGATCGTCGGTGGCCGCGTCGAAGGAACACGCGACTCGCTCCTTGAGGCGCGTGCCGCACCCACTCGAGGATCGCCTCGGCCCCTCCGCCAGCGTGTCGCACCCGACAAACCCGACGGGCTCCCATCTGCTTCTCCGGCAGCGGCTGGATCTGGGAATCGGCGGGAACGGGGCAGATCTCTTTCGCGAGCTCGGTTTCGTGGAGCGGCGCGCCGTGGACCGTGTAGACGCCCCTTCCAGACGCCTGCCCTGCTTCGGATACGCCGGGACCCGCAGGCGGCAGGAAGCGGCACGTGATCCAGCAAGGCCTTGATCTCCGTACCGATAACCCATCCCCGCAAAGGTGGAATCGATCTTTGTAGGTAGCGGGGGCGCGTTTCCCTGGGCGTGGCGCTCAAAGCCCTGAGACGCTTTTTCGCCAAACGGCGAAGAGATCCCCCGCTTCGCTTTCCGATCGGTTCCGTGTTTCCGTGGAAAGAACCAGGACGTCGGACTCGGCGCGGTTTAGTCCGACCCTGGCCGCAAACGACACGCGTACCGAAAGCCCCTCCCTACGGAAGGAAAGCCCCCGTGTCCCCGGCCCCGGTGAGGTCATCGGCGATAACGATCGCTTTCAGAAATATTGCGCGCAGGCGGCCTATTGGCCGGGCTTCGGCTCTTCCGCCTTTTGGTTCTTCCGCGGGGGCGTTATTTCCTGCTGGACCCGACGGCAGCCGCGATGCAGGAAACGCAAAGCCGCCCGCCGAACTACCTGCATTAGCTCCTTCCGCGCACAAAGGATATCCGATGCGAACTCTATACCCCCTGGCGATTCTCGTGTTAGCCGTCAGCTCGGTGCTGGCTCAGGCGGCGGCGCCGGGCAAACCCCAGAAACCGACTCCGGTCCTCATCGCGGGGGGAACCCTGGTGGACGGAACCGGCGGACCGGGGCGGCGGGCGGACGTGCGGGTCGCGGGGGATCAGATCCAGGAGGTCGGGCAGCTCACGCCCCGGGCCGGGGAGCGCGTGATCGAGGCGCGGGGGCTGGTCGTCGCGCCCGGCTTCATCGACACCCACAGCCACGCCGACGACGGCCTGCTGGAAACACCGGACGCCGAGACCCAGATCCGGCAGGGGATCACCACGGCCGTCGTCGGGCAGGACGGCGGCTCGCGCCTGCCGCTTTCGAAGTTTCTTGACGAGGTGCAGGCGAAGCGCGTCGCGCTCAACCTCGCCAGCTTCGTCGGGCACGGCGCCGTCCGGAAACAGGTCCTGGGGAAGGACTACAAGCGCCCCGCGACGGCCCAAGAGATCACCAGGATGCGCGCGATCGTCGAGCAGGAAATGAAGGCGGGCGCGCTCGGCCTGTCGTCGGGCCTCGAATATGATCCCGGCCTTTACGCCAAGACCGAGGAGGTGATCGCGTGCGCGAAGGTGGCGGCGGCACACGGCGGCATCTACATCAGCCACGTGCGCGACGAGGAGAATGAGGCGCTGGACTCCTTCCGCGAGGTGGTCCGCATCGCCCAGGAGGCGGGCCTGCCGGGCCAGATCTCGCACATCAAGCTCGGCTCGTCGCCGGTGTGGGGCAAGGCGGACGAGGTCCTGCGCCTGATGGAGGACGCGAACAAGCGCGGGCTGGACATCACGGCCGACGTGTACCCCTACACCTACTGGCAGTCCACGATCACGGTCCTCATCCCCACCCGCAACTGGGACGACCGCGCCGCCTGGCAGAAGGGGCTCGCCGAGATCGGCGGGCCCGGGAACGTCCTGCTCTCGACCTACACCCCCGACCCCGCGTGGGCCGGCAAGACCCTGGCCCAGATCGCCCAAACGACAAAAAAGGATCCGGTGACCGTGATCCAGGAGGTCGTCAAGAACACGCAAGGCGAGCGAGCGAAAGGGCGCGAAAGCGTCGTCGTGACGGCGATGCGCGAGGACGACCTCAAACGCTTCCTGGCCGCGCCGCGCGTCATGTTCTGCACCGACGGCTACCTGCGCGGCTCGCACCCGCGCGGGGCGGGGACGTACCCGCGCATCCTGGGCCGCTACGTGCGCGAGCAGCACGTCCTGCCCCTGGAGGAAGCCGTCCGCAAGATGACGTCACTGCCCGCCCGGCGCATGGGTTTCGCGGACCGGGGCACGATCAGGGCGGGGATGAAGGCGGACGTCGTCCTGTTCGATTCTGACACCGTCGCCGACACGGCGACCACGGCGAACCCGACCGCCGCGCCGGTCGGCATCTCCCACGTCCTGGTGAACGGAGATCTCGTGCTCGACGGCGGCAAGATCACGGGCGCGCGGCCGGGCGCGGTGCTGCGCCGCGGATCGTCACCGGCCCGGCGCCACCGGGACGGCTGACCGCCGGGCGGCTTTACCGGCCCGGGACTTCACCGGCCGAGCACGCGCGCCAGGAACTCCCGGGTCCGCGCCTGTTCGGGCGCGCCCAGGACCTGCTCGGGCGGCCCCTCCTCCACGATCCGCCCGCCGTCCAGGAACAGCACGCGGCTGGCCACCTCGCGCGCGAAGCCCATCTCGTGCGTGGCGACCAGCATCGTGCGCCCCTCGCGCGCCAGGTCCCGCATCACCTCCAGCACCTCGCCGACCAGCTCGGGGTCGAGCGACGACGTCGGCTCGTCGAACAGCAGCAGGGCCGGGCGCAGGGCGAGCGCCCGCGCGATGGCGACGCGCTGCTGCTGCCCGCCGGAAAGCTCGCCGGGATAGTTGTCGGCCTTGGCGCCCAGATGCACCCGCTCCAACAGCTCCCGCCCTTCCCGCTGCGCTTGGGATGCCGCCATGCCCAGCACCTTGCACGGGGCCAGCGTCACGTTGTCCAAAGCCGTCAGGTGCGGGAACAGGTGGAAGCGCTGGAACACCATCCCGACCTCGCGGCGCACGCGGTTCAGGTTGCCCGGCCCCACCTCCGCGCCGCGGAAGCGAACCGTCCCCGCCGTGGGCGTCTCCAGCCGGTTCACGCAGCGCAGCAGGGTCGATTTGCCGCTCCCGGACGCCCCGATCAGGGCCACCACCTCGCCCTCGCGCATCTGGAGGCTGATGCCCCGGAGCACCTCCAAGCGCCCGAAGCTCTTGTGCAGGTCACGGATGGCCAGGATCGGTTCTGTCATGTTCTCCCCTGAAGGTGAAGTCGGCAAAGACAGGGTAGTGATCCGATGCCGGCGTCTCGACAACCTTGGCTCCTTCGAGGCGCAGTTCGCCCCCGTAGAAGAGGTAGTCGATCCGCACCCGAGGCTCCCCTGCCGGGAAAGTGGGCCGATCCAGCGCCGCGTCGGCATCCCGCAGCCCCGCGCGCGCCAGCAGCTCCTGTACGCCCGCCGCGCCGGGCTGCTCGTTCAGGTCGCCGCACACGATCACCGGGCGCGGCGCGGCGTTGACCCGCTCCGCCATCTGCACCGCCTGCTGCCGGCGCTCCTCGCCGTTCAGCCCCCAGTGCGTGCAGAACACGCTCACATCCCCCTCCGGGGCGCGGAGGCGGACCTCCAGAGCGCCGCGCTGTTCCTTGACGCTCGGCAAAAACCACCGCTGCGCCCCGACGACGGGGAAGCGGGTCACTATGCCCACGCCGTACCCGCCCACCCCGATGCTCAGGTTGCGCTGGAACACGAACGGCATCTGCAGGAGGCGCTGGAGACGGCGCGGCTGGTCCACCATGCGGCTCCAGGGCAGCCGCTCGTGGACTTCCTGGAAACAAACGATGTCCGGCGCGTGGGCGGCGACCGTTTCGGCGATCCGCGCCGTCGAACGCCGCCCGTCCATCCCCCAGCCGCCCCGGATGTTGTAGGTCATCACCCGCAATCTACAGCACCTTGGTAACCTGGAGCCAGTTCCCCCGCACCGTGTTCGCCGCCTCGATGGCCGCCTGGGAGCCGAGCACGGCGACCCGGGCGTGGTCCCTCATCCGCTCCAGCACCTCGCCGAAGGCATGGAAGTCGGCCTGGGTGGTCGATAGGATCTCGTCGCGCAGCCGCTGGCGGTACGCGTCGGTCTGTCCGGTCAGGTAGTGGGCCAGAGACGTGAAGCCCTTGGCGTCCGGCAGCTGGTAACGGTCCATGTCGCCGATGGCGCCGATGATGCTGCGGGTCAGCTCCCGCTCGCCGAGCGACAGCTCGCGCAGGAACCGGCCGGACTGGTCGTAGACCGCGAGCGTGTCGAGCAGGTTCGGGTCCCGGTAGGACGTGTAGCCGAACACGCCGGACAGGCGGTCGAGCGAGCAGGAAACGCCGTAGGCGCCGCCCTCCTTGCGCACCCGCTCCCACAGCCAGCTGGTGCGCAGGTAATTGAGGACGGGTGCCGACGAGCCGTCCGGCGCGTAGCCCAGCGCGTACAGGTCGGCCGCCTTGCCGACGTAGTTCACGTGGCCGGGAAGGATCATGCCCTCGGCGTCGGCGCCGGGCGCGGGGGACCACACCACCGGCGCGGAGGGCCCGGCGGGCAGCGCCGCGAGGAACTCGTCAGCCGGGGCGCGAAGCCGGACCAGTTCGCCGCGTCCAGCGTCACGTTGCACAGCACGCCGCGGCGGACCAGGATCTGCCATCGATCGAGCGCCGCCAGCACGCGGGGCCAGTCGGAATCGACCGCCTGGGCCAGGCTCGCGCAGGAAGAAGAGGTAGCTGACGCCGCCCATCTGCTCGTCGGCCCAGTCGGCCTCGGTGAAGCCGGCGCGCAGGCGGGTGTCGGCGTAGCCCGGAACCGCCGGGCGACGAACCCGCCTCCAGGCGCGCCTTCTCCTCCGGCGCCATCTGCCAGGCCTTCCGGTTGTCCCGGCGGACCGTGAGGAGCACGTCGCGCAGGATCGCGAGCAGGTCCCCGCCCTGGTCGGGCATGGCCTTGGCGCGCAGGAACAGCCAGGACGCGGCCGTGGGCGTGTCCCGGACCGACAGGCCGAACAGGCGGCGCCGGATGCCGCCGGTCTTGCGGCCGATGCGCTGCGTGAGGCTGCACGAAGTCTTCCCGCTCGGTACCGATCTGCAGCGGCGCCTTGCCGAGCAGGGGCACGTACGGCAGCAGTTCCTGCGGCAAGAAGTGCAGGTCCAACCCGACATCAGGTACAGCACGCCCGCCGTGAACAGGTCGTGGTACAGGATCCACGTGCCGTCCTTTTCGAGGAGGCTTCCGCGGGATGGTCTTGTTTTGTTTCTCCAGATCGGAGAGCCGCAGCGCGGGAAGGGTGAGGAGCGCCTCAGGGGGTTCGGGCGTCTCCTGCAGGCTCCTTGAGCCGGCGGGTGTTCTCCACGATCGCTTCGAGTTCGGCCGGGCTCCTGTGGGCGCACCTGCTCGAGCCGGGCGCGCTCCTCGTCCGCTTCGCGCCGGTCCAGGTCGGGGTCGGGCTCCACCAGGGTGGTGCGGTGCGGGTTTTCGACGAGCTGGCGGCGGATCAGGTCTTCGAGTACCGCCCGGCGCCGGCGCGGGCTGACCGCCGCGAGCGGCGCTTCGAAGAACCGCGAGCGGGGCGAGCGGGTCGCCCCATTGTGCAGCCAGGGGCCGGGGCGCGGAGCATGAGCGACAGCCCGCGGAGACGAGCCGGTGTTGTTCGCGCAGGCTGAACTCCACCGTGTTGAGGGCCGCCTCGACCGCGCGTCGGGTCGAAGCCGCCGTCGGCGAGGCCGCGCAGGGTTTCGGAGGAGGCCCTCCTTGACCTTGTCGTCTTCCCGGGCGATCCCTTGAGGCCGGTGGAGAAGGCCACCTGGCGCAGGTGGTCCATCAGGCCCGCGCCGGTCAGGTCCTCGCCCAGGCCGGAGTCGATCAGCAGCAGCGGCGCGGCCAGGGTCCCGACCGGTGCTCCAGGATGTTCAGCGCCAGGATCGTCTCGGCGTCCATCGGCTCGGCAGGCAGCAGCCAGTTGACGGCGAGCATCGCTTTCTTGGCGGGGGCGCCGTCGCCGTCGGTGCGGCCAGGTAGGGATGCACGACCGCCGCGGCTCGCCCCAGCGCGCTTGCAAGGGATCTCCAGGCGTACGGCGAGCGGCTCCACTTCCTTGAGGTAGTCGTCCACGCGCCGCAGGCAGGATCGTCGTCGCCGTAGAAATAGATGCGGGCACGTTGGAAGGGTGATAGTAACTCTGATGGAACCCCCGGAGGCTGTTCATAGGTCAGGTCGGGGATGTGCGCAGGTCTCCCCCCGACGAAACGCCGTACGGCGTGTCCAGGAACAGAGACGCTGCGCCCAATCGTAAAGCCGCCGGTCGGGCGAGGCGTAGGATCCTTTCATCTCGTTGAACACGACCCCCTTGTAGATCAGCGGGTCTTCCGGGTTTTCCAACTCCTTATGCCAGCCCTGCTCCTGAACGTGTGCGCCGTGAGCAGGGGATAAAACACCGTATCCAGGTACCTCGACCAGGTTGTAGAAGTCCTGCACGTTCTGGCTGGCCACCGGGTAGCAGGTCTTGTCGGGATAGGTGAAGGCGTTCAGGAACGTGCGCAGCGAGCCCTTCGAGAAACTCGATGAAGGGGTCCTTCAGCGGGTACTTGCGCGAGCCGCACTGCGCACCTGCGTGCCCAGGATATGCGCCACCCCGGTCGAATCCGCCGGGGGCGTACGGAACGTGATGCCGAAGACCTTGTTCTCGTCGTCGTTTTCGAGCGACAGCAGCTCGGCGCCGGTCTTGACATGCCGGAACAGCCGCGCCCTCGTCTTCAGCTCGGGAATCTCCTGCTCCCGCAGCAGCTCAAAACCATGGATGGCTATCATTTTGTCCTCATCTACTTGTAGGGGCAGGGCAAGCCCTGACCTCACGATCGTTTACCCTGCGGGGCACACGTTGTCAAACCGTCTGCCGTTGCGGCTCTTTTCGCGCCCTGACTTCGCGGGCGCGCGGGCGGCTGATCGGCTGCCATTTGGCCTCCAGCCGGCGTACCAGGTAGGTCAGCGGGAGGGTCAGCGCCAGGTAGAAGAGTGCGACGGCGAGCATCATGGGGACCGGCGAGCCGGAGTCGCTGGCCAGCGCGCGCCCGACACGCGTCAGCTCCTCCAGGGCGATGATGGAGATCAGGGACGAATCCTTCAGCAACGCCACGGACTCGTTGGTGAGCGGCGGCAGCACGCGGCGCAGCGTTTGCGGCAGGATCACCCAGCGCATCGCGCCGCGATAATCCATCCCGAGCGAGCGCGCCGCCTCCATCTGGCCCGCGTCGATGCTCTCGATGCCCGCCCGAAAGATCTCCCCGATGTAGGCGGCGGCGTTGAGGGCGAGGGCCGTCACCGCCGCCACGATCGGTGGCGCGGATAGCCCCGCGGCGGGCAGCACGAAGTAGATCACGTAGATCTGTACCAAAAGCGGCGTGCCCCGGATCACCTCCACGTACGCCGTCGCGAGGAGCGCGAGCGGGCGCAAAGACGAAAGCCGCGCCAGCGCCACGAGCAGCCCGGCGGGGATCCCCAGCAGCAGGGCGAGCAAGGTGACGTATAGCGTCAGGAGTGCGCCGCGCGCGAGGAGCGGCAGGGCGCGCACGAGCAGTTCCCGGCGGACGGTGAAGGCCGAGCCGGAAGCGCGCTCGGTGACCGGCGTGCCCTGGCCGCGGACGCGCTCCAGGTCGGCGGCGTAGCCCGCCGGCAGCGGCTCGCGCATCCACTCCTCGTACAGGCGCGCGTAGCGGCCGTCGGCCACGATGCGGTCCAGGGCCTGGTTGACGGCTAGAGCCAGCTCGCCCTCGCCGGGCCGCAGGACGATGCCGACGTTCTCCCGCACGAACACGCCGCCCACGATCTCCAGCTCGGGGTAGCCCTTGCGGATGATGTCCCGCAGGGCGGGCAGGTCGCCGATGGCGGCGTGCGCGCGCCGGTTGCGCACCTCCAGCAGGGCGTCCTGCAGGGTCTCGAACTTGCCGATGCGTTCGGGCGGCAGGCCGAGCCTTTCCGCCGCGTACTGGCCGGTCGTTTCCAGCTGCACGGCCACGCGCTTGCCGCGCAGGTCCTCGGGACCCCGAATGCGCGCGTCGCCCCGGCGCCGCACGATCGTCTGCCCCGAAAGGAAATAGGGCCGCGAGAACGCCAGATTCTTTTTGCGCTCGTCGGTGATGGTGACGCCCGACATCACCAGGTCGAACTTGCCGGTCTGCAGGGCGGGGAAGATGCCGTCCCAGGCGGCGTTCTCCCACCGGACCGTGACGCCCAGCTCCCGGCCGATCTCGTTGCCCAGGTCGATGTCGAACCCCTCGAACCGGTCGCCGATCTTCAGCTCAAACGGCGGGTAGGTCATGTCCGAGCCGATGACGAGGGCGCCGCGTTCGCGGACCTGCGCCAGCGCACCCTGCGCGCGCGCCACACCCATGAACGGGCGCCCGCCCGTAAGCAGGAAAGTAACCAGCGCGCTCATCAGGAGCCGTGACGCCACCCGCCTGCCGCGCGCCGGGCCGCCCGCCCTCCCCCCATTCTCTTCCATGGGGGTATCTTCGCCGCGCGGCGTCGCTTTTCCTGGCGCCGGCGTGACGCCTTCCGGCGCCTTTGCGGACCACCACGGATCGGGCTATAATCATCCCGAGATACCATGGATGATTTTGTTGATCCGGGTTCCGTCGTGCGCCGGATATGGGGCGACGGGGACACGATGCTGTTCGTCTTCGCCGGGGCGGCGGCCGAGTTCGCGCTCAACCGCGCGGTGGACTGGCTGTTCTTCACCGGCAAGCTGCCGCGCGACCCGATGACCCGCCTGTTTTCCACGGCGCGCTATGTCAAAGAGATCGTCTTCGTCGACGAGCCGACGGCCCGGCGCACGCTCGAGCACATCCGCGCCATCCACGGGTCGGTCGAGCGGCGGCGCGCGCAGCAGATCCCGGACTGGGCGCACCGGGACGTTTTGTACCTGCTGATCGACTACTCGGAGCGCGCCTTCCAGCTGGCCCACCGCCCGCTGACCGCCGCGGAGCAGCGCGAACTCTACCACGTGTTCCGGCGCGTGGGCACGGGGCTGCGGATACCGGACCTGCCGGCGAGCTATGCCGACTGGCGAACGGACCGGGAGCGCCACATGGAACAGGATCTCGCCTACAGTGACCACACCGCCGCGCTTTACCGGGAGTACCGGCGTCACCTGGGTCCCTGGCGGTACGCACTGCTGCTGCAGGTACAGGCCCTGCTGGCGCCCCCGCGCGTGCGCCATCTGCTGCGCCTGAGGCCCCACCCCTGGCTGCGCCACGCCTTCCCCGTTTATCGCACTCTGGTCCGGGCGGGACTGCGGCCGCTCCTCCGGCGACTGCTCCTGCCGCCGCGCTATCTGGCCGACGTCGGCCAGTTGGATCACCCCACCCCCTTGCGCACCGGCTGAGCCCGAAATCGGGCGGAACATTGGGCGGTCCCCTTCCAGTCTAACAGCAAGAGGGACGTAGAACCAGCAGAAAAAAGACACCCCGTGGAAGGAGGAAAGCGCCAGGACAGCACGCCGCCGCGGCCGGCCCGCGCGCCGCCCGGCGGCAGGATCGTTCCCACCGGCGCCGCGGTTCGACCGACGGCGCCTCGCTCAACGAGGAGGAGACGACGATGTGCAAGACAAGAAGTAGGATCTTCGCCGCCTGGCTCGCCGCGCTGGCAAGCCTGGTCGCGGTGGGTCCGGCGCCGGCCCAGAGGCTGGTCCGGGACATCAACACCGCAACCGCCGGTTCCGACCCGGCAAACCTGACCAACGTGAACGGGACGCTGTTCTTCACGGCCCTCAACCCGCAGACCGGCGTCGAGCTGTACAAGAGCGACGGGACCCTCGAGGGCACCGCCCTGGTCCGGGACATCGTCCCCGGCACCGGCGCCTCCACGCCGATGAACCTGACCAACGCGGGCGGGACGCTGTTCTTCACCGCCACCACGCCGGCCACCGGCCGCGAGCTGTGGAGAAGTGACGGGACCGCCGAAGGGACCGTCCTGGTGCGCGACCTAGTCCCCGGCAGCGGCAGCCCGTTCCCCGGAGGACCTGTGCCCACGGTCCTGGTTGCCATCGGGGAGATCGTGTTCTTTGTCGCCACGACGCCCGCGACGGGGACGGAGCTGTGGAAGAGCGACGGGACCGCCGAAGGGACCGTCCTGGTCGCCGACATCAACCCCGGCGTCTTCAGCTCCATCCCCACGAGCCTGGCCAACGTCGACGGGACGCTGTTCTTTTCCGCTTTCAGCCCGGAGAACGGTTTCGAGCTGTGGAAGAGCGACGGGACCGCCGAAGGGACCGTCCTGGTCGCCGACATCAACCCCGGCGTCTTCAGCTCCACCCCCGCCAGTCTGACCAACGCGGGCGGGACGCTGTTCTTCACCGCCACGACCCCGGCCACCGGCCGCGAACTGTTCCGCAGCGACGGGACGCAAGAAGGAACCGGCCTGGTACGCGACATCCTGCCGGGCGCCGCAAGCCCGAACCCGACAAGCCTCACCGTGTCCGGCGGCCTGCTGTTCTTCGTCGCCGCCACCCCGCAACAGGGGACGGAGCTGTGGCGCAGCGACGGGACCGCCGAAGGCACCTTCCTGCTCCGGGACCTCTTCCCGGGCGCCACAGGCTCGAACCCCACGAGCCTGACCGACAAGGCGGGCACGCTGTTCTTCGCCGCCACCGCCCCGGCCACCGGCACCGAGCTTTACAAGAGCGACGGCACCACCGACGGCACCGTGCTCGTGCGAGACATCGTCCCGGGCACCGGCAGCTCGTCGCCCTCGGACATCAACGACATCGGCGAGACGGTGTTCTTCTCCGCCACCACGCCGGCGGCCGGGCGCGAGCTGTGGACCAGCGACGGCTCGCCTGAGGGAACCGTCCTGGTGCGGGACATTCTGCCCGAGGTTTTAAGCTCGTCTCCGATGCGCCTGATCGTGGTGGACAGCACGCTGTTCTTCACCGCCGTTGATCCGGTGGAGGGGCGCGAGCTGTTCCGCAGCGACGGGACCGCCGAGGGGACGGTGCCGGTGCGGGACATCAACCCCACCGGCGAAAGCTCGAACCCCGCGCTCCTGACCGGCGTCGGCGGCACGCTGCTCTTCCGGGCTACCGAGGTGACCACCGGAACCGAGCTGTACCGCAGCGACGGGACCCCTGAGGGGACCGTCCTGGTACGCGACCTGTTCCCCGGCACCGGCAGTTCCAACCCGGAAAGCTTTATCACCATCGGCGAGACGGTCTTCTTCACCGCGACGACGCCGGCGGCCGGCCGCGAGCTGTGGACGAGCGACGGCACGCCCGAAGGAACCGTGTTGGTCCGGGACATCGCCCCCGGCGCCACAAGCTCCAACCCCAGGAATCTGGTAGACGTCGGCGGGACGCTGTTCTTCGTCGCGGACGCCCCGGGGGTCGGAGCGGAGCTGTGGAAGAGCGACGGAACGGAAGAAGGGACGGTGCTGGTCCGGGACATCGTCCCGGGCGCCGGCAGCTCGTCGCCGACGAACTTAACTGCCGTGGGCGGGACCGTGTTCTTCGTCGCCACCACCCCGCAACAGGGGGCGGAGCTGTGGACGAGCGACGGGACCGCCGAGGGGACCGTCCTGGTCGCCGACATCTTCCCCGGCGCCTCAGGTTCCAGCCCCAGGAATCTGGTAGACGTCGGCGGGACGCTGTTCTTCGTCGCTATGGAGTCGACGACGGGGGCGGAGCTGTGGAAGAGTGACGGGACCACTGAAGGGACCGACATCGTCGCCGACATAGCTCCGGGCAACATGGGCTCGAACCCCGTGAACCTGACTGCCGCGGGCGGCACGCTGTTCTTTACAGCGTCCAACCCGGCGGTGGGAGCGGAGCTGTGGCGCAGCGACGGGACCACGGCCGGCACCGCGCTGGTCCGGGACATCTCCCCCGGCGCCGGCAGTTCGAACCCCAGGAGCCTGCTCGTCCTTGGCGGGACGCTGTTCTTCGTCGCGGACGCCCCGGCGATCGGGACGGAGCTGTGGCGCAGCGATGGGACGGCCGAAGACACCGTGCCGGTCCGGGACATCGTCCCCGGCACCGGCAGCTCGTCGCCGGCGAACCTGACGAACGTGAGCGGGCTGCTGTTCTTCACGGCCACGACGCCCGCGGCGGGGCGCGAGCTGTGGCGCAGCGACGGGACCGCCCAGGGGACCGTGCTGATCGCCGACGTTAACCCGGGCGCCGCGAGCTCGGAGCCCGCGAGTCTGACACCGGTGGGGGGGCTGCTGTTCTTCACCGCCGCGCTTCCGCAGACCGGGCGCGAGCTGTTCGTCCTGGATATCGAGGAGGCGTCGGCGGGCCAGTCCGCCACCCACGGTTACCAGAAAGAAGGGGACACCCTCCCCGGCCCCAAAACCTTCCGGGGCCGGGCCGGCAGCGTCTCCGGCCCGGCGCGGCGTGTCGGCCCGTATCGCGTGCCTTGACCGGTCCGGCGGCGCGTCGAAACGAAGGGCGGCGGCCCACAGCCGCCGCCCTTCACGGCCTTTTACCGAACTCTTTTCGTGACCGATCCGGGATAAGGGTATAATGGACGTGACTCGCACCCGGTCGTATGCCGGGCGGGCCGGCCCCGGCACCTTCCCGCCGCGGCAGGCGAGATCCGAGCACCCAAGAGGGTACGCGATTTATGAGCCGGCGACCCGGCGCCATCTGGCCGTATCTGCAGCTGATGCGCCCGCCGAACCTGGTGACGGCCGCCGCGGACGTGCTCGCGGGGTACGCCGCGGCGGGCCTGCCAGATGCGCAGTCGCTCGGCTGGCTGCTCGTCGCGACGACCGGTCTGTACGGCGGGGGCGTCGTGCTTAACGACGTCTTCGACGCCCGGCTGGACGCATGCGAGCGGCCCGAGCGCCCGATCCCGAGCGGGCGCGTCCCATTGCGGAGCGCCGTCCTGCTGGGGGTCGGACTGCTGGGCGTCGGGGTAGTGGCGGCGTTCGGGGCGTCCGCGGTCAGTGGTCTGCTCGCGCTCGGGATCGCCGCGGGCGCGGTGCTTTATGACGCCTGGGGCAAGCACCGGCCTGTTTTCGGGCCGGTGAATATGGGCCTGTGCCGCGGTCTGAACCTGCTGCTGGGTGTGAGCGCCCTTCCCGCCGCGGTCGGCGATCGGTGGTACCTCGCGCTCCTCCCCCTGGCCTACATCGCGGCGATCACGGCGGTCAGCCGGGGCGAGGTGCACGGGGGGAGCCGCGGCCCCGGGCTGCTCGCCCTGGTCCTGCTCGGCGCCGTACTGCTCGGGCTGCCGGCGCTGACGTGGACGCCCGGCTTCGAGTTCCTGGCGCTGCTGCCGTTCCTCGCGCTGCTGGCATGGAAGGTGCTCCCTCCCTTCTGGCGCGCGTACCGAGAGCCGCAGCCCGGCCCCATCCGGCACGCCGTCAAGGCGGGGGTGCTTTCGCTGATCGTCCTTGACGCGGCCATCGCCGCAGGGTACGCCGGTCTGTTGTATGGCGCCGCCGTTCTCGCGCTGCTGTTCGTGGCGGGCGGGATCGCGCGGCTGTTCGCCGTCACCTGAAATGCAAGCGATAGAGCAGGACATCCAGGTCAGGTTCCGCTACCAGGTACACTTCACGACCGGCGTGTTCGCGCCGGAAAACCCGCTGCTGCGCGATGTCGCGGGTGGGGGAGGCGGCCCTCTTCCTCGGAAACTTCTCTTCGTCGTGGACGAGGGCGTGCACCGGCATCACCCCGACCTGCTCCACGATATCGAAGCCTATTGCCGGCAGCGCCCGGCGGCGCTGGCCCTGGCCGCCCCGCCCCTGCGGGTGCCCGGCGGCGAAGGCGTGAAGAACGACCCCGGGCACGTCGCGGCGGTGCACGAGGCCATCGACCGGGCCGGCATATGCCGGCATTCGTTCGTGGTGGCCGTCGGCGGCGGCGCGGTCATCGACATGGCGGGATACGCCGCCGCGACCGCACACCGCGGCGTGCGGCTGATCCGGGTCCCCACCACCGTTCTCGGGCAGAACGACTCGGCGGTCGGGGTAAAGAACAGCGTCAACGCCTTCGGCAAGAAGAACTTCCTCGGGACGTTCGCACCGCCCCACGCGGTCCTCAACGATTTCGACTTTCTTCGCACGCTCGAGATGCGCGACTGGCGCGCCGGCATCTCCGAGGCCGTCAAGGTGGCGCTGATCAAAGACGCCGCGTTCTTTGATTTTCTCGAAGCGCGCGGCGGGGCCCTCGTCGGCCGGGACATGGCGGCCATGCAACAGCTGATCCGCCGCTGCGCCGAGCTGCACCTGCAGCACATCGCCACGAGCGGCGACCCCTTCGAGTCCGGCTCCTCGCGGCCGCTCGACTTCGGCCACTGGGCCGCCCACAAGCTGGAGCAGCTCACAAACTACGAGCTGCGCCACGGCGAGGCGGTGGCGATCGGGGTCGCCCTCGACACCACCTACTCGTACCTGGCGGGGTTCCTGCCCGAAGTCGCCTGGCGGCGCGTCCTGAACACGCTGGGCGCACTCGGCTTCGCCCTGTACGCGCCGGAGCTCAGCCGGCACCTCGATCAACCGGGCGACCGGCGCTGCCTGCTGCACGGGCTGAACGAGTTCCGGGAACATTTAGGCGGGCAGCTCACCGTCATGCTGCTGGGGCGCATCGGCCAGGGCTTCGAGGTGCACGAGATCGATGAGGCGCTTGTGAAAAAGAGCATCACACTCCTCAGCCGCACCAGGGAGCACAAGTGACATGGCGGACCGGGCAGCGGATCGGAGCGACACGCAGGAGCAGCTCATCCTGGTGGATGAAGAGGATAACCCTGTCGGGTTCGCGGGCAAGCTCGAAGCGCACCGGAACGGGGGGAAGCTGCACCGTGCGTTCTCGATCTTCATCTTCAACTCCGAAGGGAAGATGCTGCTGCAGCGAAGGTCCCTGAAAAAATACCACTTCGGCGGATTCTGGACCAACGCCTGCTGCAGCCACCCCGTAAAGGGCGAGGGGCTGACGGACGGTGTTCACCGCAGGCTTCGGGAGGAGTTCGGCTTCGACACCGAGCTGCGGGAGCGGTTCCGCTTCCTGTACCGCGCCACGGACGCCAGGAGCGGCCTGACCGAGCACGAGCTCGATCACGTATTCGTCGGCGAGTTCGACGGCGAGCCCGAAGCAAACCCGGACGAGATAGACGACTGGATGTGGGTCGATCTTCGCGACCTGGAGAGTGATTTACGGGCCAATCCCGAAAAATACACCCCCTGGTTCAGGATGGTGGTCGACAGATTGATAGGAGAACGAACATGCCGTCCCGATCCGGCACCTGCCCCATGACGCTTCAGCAGTTGGTCGACGAGTACTTCATCGAGAACCGCACGAAGCTTCTGGATCTGGCCGCCTTTTTGGACCGCCTCGACCGGGCGCGCGACGGGAACAACGAGCGCGATTTCCGGATGGAGGCGTTCGGGCAGGCGCTTGAGGTGCTCAGCGGCGCCACCTCCTCGCGCGTCGAGCAGATCCAGAAGATCTTCAGCGACCCGACCACGGAACCCCTGGCGCAACTGGACCAGAAGAGCGCCCGCGGCGCCTACGAGGGAAGCAGGCAGGAGGTACGTGATGGAATACATTGACATGCATGCCCACATGGTCTCCCGGACCACGGACGACTACCACCAGATGGCGCTCACCGGCTGCGTCGCCGTGACCGAGCCGGCCTTCTGGGCGGGGTGGGACCGGTCGTCGGCGGACGGCTTCGAGGACTATTTCCGCCAGCTGACCGAGTTCGAGCCCCGGCGGGCCGCCCAGCACGGCATCCGGCACTATACCTGGCTGTGCCTGAACCCCAAGGAGGGGGATAACCGCGAGCTGGCGCGCGAGGTCCTGGCGCGCATCCCGAAGTACCTGGACCGCCCCAACGTGCTGGGCATCGGTGAGATCGGCCTGAACCGGGTGACGGTGAACGAGCTGGAAACGTTCAAGGACCATGTTGCCCTCGCGCTGGAGCACGACCAGCTCATCCACATCCACACGCCGCACCTCGAGGACAAGCACAAGGGGACCCGGGTGATCGTCGACACGCTGCTCGGCTACCCGGAGATCGATCCGGCGCGCGTGCTGATCGACCACGCCGAGGAGCACACGATGCGCATGATCCTGGAGAACGGCTTCTGGACCGGCATCACGCTGTACCCGCAGACCAAGGTTTCCCCGCAGCGCGCCGCGGACATGATCGAGATCTACGGCCCCGAGCGGATCTGCGTGGCTTCGGCCTGCGACTGGGGTCCCAGCGTCCCCCTCGCGGTCCCGGAGTTCCAGCTGGAGATGCGGCGCCGCCGCCACCCGGACGACCTGATCCGCACGATCGTCTACGAAAACCCGGCCCGGTTCCTGGGCCAATCGCCCAAGTTTCAACTCCCGGAGCGACAGGAACGGGGCGGGGCTGCCCTGCCCGCGGCCGCGAAAGTCTGAAAAGGTTCATGGAAATCGACGGCTCTTTTCACCTCACCTACTGCACCAACATCCACCCGGGCAACGGCTGGGAGGAGGTGTTTGCCAACCTCCGACAGTACGCGCCGGCGCTGAAAGAGCGGCTCTCGCCCGATGCGCCGTTCGGCATCGGGCTCCGGCTCTCCGCCAGGGAGAGCGAGGAGCTGCTGGAGGGCGACCGCCTCCACCGGTTCCGCGCGTTCCTCCAGGAACACGGCCTGTACGTCGCCCTGATCAACGGCTTCCCGTTCGGCTCGTTCCACAAACGGGTGATCAAAGACGACGTGTTCGCGCCGGATTGGCGCGACGAGGAGCGGGTCCGTTATACGCTGCGGCTGGTCGAGATCCTGAAGCGTCTCCTGCCCGAAGGCCTGGACGGCGGGATCTCGACGTCGCCCCTGTCGTACAAGCGGTGGGCCGGCGCGGGCGACCCGGCCGCGTCGGAGCGCCTGACCCGGAACATCGTGCGCGTGGCCGAGGCCCTGGTCCGGACCCGGCAGGAAACGGGTAAGCGGATCCACCTGGACATCGAGCCGGAACCGGACGGCCTGATCGAGAACAGCGCGGAAACGATCGCGTTCTTCCAGGACTGGCTCCTCCCCGCCGGCGCGCCCCTCCTGGCGGACGCCTTGGGTGTTTCGGCCGAGGAAGCGCGCGGTCACCTCCTCGACCACGTCCAGGTCTGTTTCGACACCTGCCACTTCGCGGTCGAGTACGAAGGCATCGAGACCGCGCTGGACCGCTTCGCCCGGGCCGGGATCCAGATCGGCAGGGTGCAAATCAGCTCGGCGCTCAAGGTCCCGCTTCCCCCGGACGAGCCGGGCCGCGCGCAGCTCGCCCGGCAGCTCGAGCCGTTCGCCGAGTCGACGTATCTGCATCAGGTCATCGAACAAGGAAACGACGGCGCCCTGCGCCGCTACCCGGACCTCGCGCAGGCCCTTCCCGCCCTTTCCGAAACCGAGGCGAGCGAGTGGCGCATCCACTTCCATGTGCCCCTCTTCGTCGGCGAGTACGGCAGGTTCGGCTCGACCCAGGCGGAGATCCTGCCCCTGTTCCGGCTGCTGCCGCACCGCCCCTTCACCCGGCATCTGGAGATCGAGACGTACACCTGGGACGTGCTCCCGCCGTCCCTGAAGCAGGATCTCCTCGAATCCATACACCGCGAATACCGCTGGGTGCTCGATGCCTTTCACGGCGCGTTTGCCGAGGAGATCGAACGCACCCTCGCAGGCGATGGGGCATCCGGGCCCGATCTGACCCTGGCGCTCGACAAGATCCTCGGCCACTTCGATTGCGCGGTCGGCACCCTCCACCGCCTGGACCAGGCGTCGGGGATGCTCCAATTGGCGGCGCAGCGGGGGATCCCTGACGCCGTATTGAGGCAGGTGCAGACGGTCCCGATAGGCAAAGGAATGGCAGGGCTCGCCGCCCAGCGGCGCGAGCCCGTCCAGGTCTGCAACCTGCAAAGCGACACGTCGGGCGCGGCCAGGCCGGGGGCGAAAGAAACGCGGATGGAGGGGTCCGTCGCCGTTCCCCTGCTGGTCGGCGGCACGCTGCGCGGCGTGCTGGTGCGTCGCGAAGCCCGCCGTCTGGAGCTTAGCCGAGTCGATCCGGCGGCTCCTGCAGATAGGGAGCGTGATCGGGGAGCATCTCCCGCCTGAACCGATCATGCGCAAGACGGTTGTGATCAACGTGGTCGGCTTGACCCCGGGCCTGCTCGGTCCGGCCCTGCCACAGGTCGCGGCCTGGGCCGCGCGCGGGAAGATGGCGGCGGTGGCGGGCGGTGACGCCGGCCGTGACGTGCAGCGCGCAGGCGACGTACCTGACCGGCGTGTGCCCGGACCGGCACGGCATCGTGGCGAACGGCTGGTACTTCCGCGAGGAAGGCGGAGGTCAAGTTCTGGCGGCACGAACCGGCTGATCCAGGCGCCGAAGATCTGGGAGATGGCGCGCAGGCCTTCGACCCGACGTTCACCTGCGCCAACCTCTTCTGGTGGTACAACATGTACTCGTCGGTGGACTACGTCACGCACCCGCCCGACGTACCCGGCGGACGGGCGAAAGATCCCCGACATCTACACGCAGCCCGCCGGCCCGAGGCCGAGCCTGCAGGCGCGGGCCTGGGGACCTTCCCCTGTTCGAGTTCTGGGGCCGCGCACCTCGATCCGCTCCAGCCGGTGGATCGCGGACGCGGCCAAGCACGTCGAAGAGAAGCACAACCCCACGCTGACTCTCGTCTGCCTGCCGCACCTCGACTACAACCTGCAGCGGCTCGGCCGGGCGACCCGGCGATCACCAAAGACCTCGGGGGAGATCGACGCCGTGCGGGGACCTGATCGCCTTTTACGAGGCACGCGGGCGCAGGTGGTTGTGCTCTCCGAGTACGGCATCACGGACGTTTCGACGCCGGTCCACCCCAACCGGGTTCTGCGCGAGCATTTCCTGATCGCGGTGCGCGAGGAACTGGGGCGGGGAGGCTGCTGTGGACGCCGGGACGAGCCGGGCGTTTACCGTGGCGGGATCATCGGGTGGCGCACGTCTACGTCAACGACGCGGGCGAGACCGAGCGCGCGCGAGACACGGAACAGACGCCGGGCGTGGAGCGCGTGCTGGACGCAAGGGGAAAGACGAGTACCACCTGAACCACCCGCGCTCCGGGACCTGGTCGCGATCGCAAAACCGGATGCCTGGTTCACCTACTACTACTGGCAGGACGACGGCGGGCGCCGGACTTCGCCCGCACCGTCGATATCCACCGCAAGCCGTACGACCCGGCCGAGCCTGTTCCTCGACCCGGCGCTGAAGTTCCGGCGAGCGAAGATCGGTCTGGCCTGCTGAAAAAGCAGCTCGGCTTCCGCTACCTCCTGGACGTCATCCCCCTGGACGCCGCCGCCCTGGTCGAGGGGTCCACGGCCGCGTCACCGGCCTCGCCGCCGATTTTCGGTCCCCTGTTCGCGACTGGGCAGACCCACCTGCTGGAAAAGAGCAGTCTTGATGCCACCGAGGTGTGCCCGCTGATTCTGAAGCATCTGTGCGCGGACGTGGCGTCGCCGGCGGAGGCGCGGCGGCCTTAGCCCTTCGGTCCTGCCGCCCTTTGCGCCGGGCGTTTCCCCCCGCGCATGACGGGGAACGACGAACCTCCGTAAACCAAGGCAGTCGCCTGCCCACCCGCGGGTCGAGAAGGAAAGCGGTCATCGCGCGCCCAAAATATGCCCACCGAGGGTGACCATGTTCAGGCAAAGCGTGATGAATCGCAGGGAGTTTTGGGGCGGCGGTGCTCGGCGGCGCGGCGGCCTTCGCCGGCGCCGCGCAGACGCGCGCCGGCGGCCCAACGTGGTGCTGATCGTCACCGACGACCAGGGCTACGGCGACCTGGGGCTGCACGGCAACGACAAGATCAAAACCCCGCACCTGGATCGTCTGGGCCGGGAAAGCGCGCAGCTTACCCAGTTCTACGTCAGCCCGGTCTGTTCGCCGACGCGGGCGAGCCTGCTGACGGGGCGTTACAATTACCGCACCGGCGTGGTGGACACCTACCTCGGCCGCTCGATGATGCACACCGACGAGGTCACGCTGGCCGAGAGGCTCGGGGCGGCGGGGTACCGCACGGGCATCTTCGGCAAATGGCATCTCGGGGACAACTACCCGCTGCGCCCCGTGGATCAGGGGTTCGGGGAGTCCCTGGTCCACAAGGGCGGCGGGATCGGTCAGCCCGCCGACCCGCCGGGCAACCGGTACTTCGACCCCGTCCTCCAGCACAACGGCAAAGCGGAGCGCTATAAAGGCTACTGCACCGACATCTTCACCGATGCCGCGATACGTTTCCTCGAGGGAAGCGGTGACCGGCCCTTCTTCGCGTACCTGGCGACCAACGCCCCGCATGCGCCGCTGGAGATCGGCGACGCCTACGTGGCGCCCTACAAGGCCGCGGGCCTGGACGATACGACCGCCCGGGTTTACGGCATGATAACCAACGCCGACGAGAACGTCGGCCGGCTGCTCGCCGCACTGAAGGCGCGGAATCTGGAGGAGAGCACGATCGTCCTCTTCCTGACCGACAACGGCCCGCAGCAGCCGCGCTACACGGCGGGGCTGCGCGGCCGGAAGGGCAGCGTGTATGACGGCGGCATCCGCGTCCCCTGCTTCGTGCGCTGGCCCGGCACGCTGAAGGCGGGCACGCGCGTCGACCGGATCGCCGCCCACATCGACGTCGTGCCGACCCTGCTCGAGGCGTGCGGTGTCAAACCGCCTGCCGGCGTCTCCCTGGACGGCAAGAGCCTGATGCCGTTGCTGCGCGGCACGCAACACGACTGGCCCGACCGCACGCTGTACTTCCAGTGGCACCGCGGCGACAGGCCGGAGCTGTATCGCAGCTGCGCCGCGCGGTCAGAGCGGTGGAAGCTGGTGGGCGGCCGGGAGCTCTACGACATGGCCGCCGATGGGGGCGAGAAGAACGACGTCGCCGCCGATCATCCCGACGTTGTCGAGCGGATGCGTAAAGGCTATGAGGAATGGTTTCGTGATGTCTCGGCGACGCGCGGCTATGACCCGCCCCGCATCCGCCTCGGCGCCCCGCAGGAGGATCCCACCGTCCTGACCCGCCAGGACTGGCGCGGCCCCCGCGCCGGCTGGGACGAGGACTCCTTGGGATATTGGGAAGTGGAGGTCGCCCGGCCCGGCGCCTACGCCGTCACCCTTCCGCTGCAGCCCGACAGGGCGGCGGGCGAGGCGCACTTGAAGCTCGGCCGGGTGGCTTTGCGCCGGCAGCTGGAAAAAGGCGCGGCCTCCTGCCGCTTCGACCCCGTTCGTCTGGAAGCGGGAAGGGCGCGACTCGAAGCCTGGGTGACCGTGGGCGGGAAGCCCGTGGGCGTGGATTACGTTGACGTGCAGCTTTTATCTGGCGCCAAAGAGGGCTAACGTGCGAGACACGCATCCACAAGGCAGGCAGCGAACGAACATCAGCACCGACACGCCGTGGGAGCCGGTCGTAGGTTACTCCCGCGCCGTCCGTGTCGGCCCCTTCATCCACGTTTCCGGAACGACGGCCACCGACCAGGCGGGCAAGATCGTGGGGCCGGGGGACGCCTATGCGCAGGCGGTACAAACGCTGCGGAACATCGAGGCGGCGCTGCGCGCGGCGGGCGCGAGCCTCGCGGATGTCGTTCGCACGCGCATTTATGTCACCAATATCGAGGATTGGGAGCAGGTCGGCAAGGCGCACGGCGAGTTTTTCCGTGCTATCCGCCCGGCCACCAGCATGGTAGAAGTCCGCCGGCTGATCGCGCCGGAAATGCTGGTGGAGATCGAAGCGGAGGCCGTCATCGCGGGATACGGTAGCTGGCCGGAGGACTAAAGAGAGTGAAAGGGAGGGCACCTGGCCGCTCACAATAGACCGGCGCCCTCCCCCGTTTGTCTCGTATGCCGATTCCGCGTGCCTGCCCGCAGGCGCCCCAAACGTCGGGCGCAGGCGTCGCCCCTACGCCCGGCCCGACGGCTGGCCTTCCGTCGTGGCGATCTCGCCCGCCTCCATCACCTGCTTCAAGCGGCGCAGATCGTCGGCGACCTGCTGGTTGGGCTCCTCGCCCCACAGCCTGGCGACCGCGGCGCCCAGCACGCCGGCCGGCGGATTGTACTCCAGTGTCACCTTGATCTCCGTGCCCCGGCCCTCCGGCAGCGCCTTGAACCAGACGGAGCCGGCGTTGGGGACGTCCGCACCTTCGAGCGAGCGCCAGGCGATCATCTCGTTTTCCTGCTCGCCGATCACTTCGGCATCCCACTCGATCGCCTTGCCCAGCGGGCCTTTGGCCACCCAGTGCGAGCGCTGATCGCCCTGCACGGTCACCGAATCCAGGTGGTTCATGAAGCGCGGCAGGTTCTCGAAGTTGCGCCAGAAACGGTATAGCTCGTCGGCCGGCCGGTTTATGGACACGCTCTTCACCACCTTGATGCCCTGCTTATGGGGTATGGCGGCGTTGCGGCTGTCGGTGTGGTGGGCGGTGCCGGTGCGCAGGGTCGAGTACAAGGCGCAGCGCCCGGTCAGGCCGCGGTACAGCAGGTAGCCGCCCGTGAGGACGATGGCGGCGCTGGCGAGTGTGGCGCCGCTTGGCGCGCGGCGGGTCGCCCCGTACGTGGCGAGCGCCCCGCCACCCAGGACGGAAAGTACGCGCTCCGCAGGCGCGACATTGATGTTGCCTGTATCGCGGTGACCGTCATCCGGCGGCGCGCCCAGCGTGCCGCTCCCGTCATGTGCTGATGCCATCTCTTCTTTATTCTCTCCTGCCCCGGCCGTCTCGACCGTGGTAGGCCGCATCGCGGGCCTTCTACGGTTCGGCGCGCCCCGGGTCGTCCGAGGGCGCGCCGAGCAACGCCGCGGCTTCCTCGACCCTAAGGTTACCCTGCTCGCCGGTTTCCGAACCGTCCGGCCCGTCCCCGTACTTGTCGCCGATGGTCATCTCCGGTTCATCGTCGGCGCCCTGGCCGGTGTCCATGGCGTCCTCCATCACCACCGGCGCCACGGGCGGCGCGCTCCCCTCCCCTTCGCGATCTGTGCTCATGATTCTCCTCTGCGTTGAAGCGTAAACAGACACGGGAAAGGGGCGACCTTGTTTATCGCCCCTTTCCCGTGGTTTCAACTACGCGCTGGTCTGGGCAGCTTGCTGGTTAATGAGGTTTTCCGCCAGCTGGGTCAGCTTCTGGTCGGTCTGCTTCTCCTCCTGCAGCGTTTCTTCGAGCAGCTGAACCGCCTGCTGCTGGCCCATCTGCTGGGCCAGGGTCCTGGCGGTGCCATAGCAGGCGATCTCGAAGTGCTCACCCTTCTGCGCGGCGGCGATCAGCGCGGCATCCAGAACCGGACCGGGCTGGCCCTGCTGGATCAGCTCCTGGGCCTCGGCGACGATCCCCTGGAACCCCTGGGACTGCTTGCCGCCGGGGCTCTGGCCCATCTGCTGGAAGATCTGCTCCAGCCGGCTCACCTGGTTTTGGGTCTGCTCCAGGTGCTCCTGGAACGCGGCCTTCAACTCGGGCGACGAGGCGGCTTCCATCAGCTGCGGGTACGCCTGGACCGCCTGCGTTTCGGCGCTGTACAGGTCCTGCAGCCCGTCGAGCGCCAGGTCTTGCATCGAATCAAGTTTCACGACAACCTCTCCTATCTGTTCTATCGGCGCGATGTTTACGGGGGGCGCCCAACTCGGTTTTTCCCGCGTAAATTAACGTGCAAACGGAGCAGTCGA